>JADFPE010000177.1 GCA_022562495.1 Acidobacteriota bacterium | reverse complement strand
CGTGCCATCAGCGTCGGGTGCTCGTCCAGGATCGCCATGACCTCGTCCATGACGTCCGCCGTGATCGGAAGCACCACGAGCACGACACGCCGGGCCGCGTCGTAGATCCGGCGGCCATCTTCCCAGCGTCCGAGGGCGCGGTACCGATGGAGGATCTCCTGGCAGACCTCGGCGTCGAGGGCCGCGTCGACCTCACCCCGGGCGACCCGCTCGAACAGCTGCGCCGACGGCTCCTTGTGCGGGTGCGCGGCGCCACCCGCGTACATGAGAATGATCGCGTGCAGGAGAATCACGAGCCACCCGGGTGTCGGTCGGGAAGGACAGCGTCGGGTGCCGGCACCGACTCCTGTTTCATGTCGAGGGGTGACCCAACCGGAAGCGAGAGACGCCGGAGGTCGGCCACCGCCCGCAGGCGGTCTTCGGTTGAGACGCGGCCGTACTGCGCTTCGCAGGCCTCGCGGACCAGCTGGCCCAGGCTCTTGCCGCGAACCTTGGCGGTTCGGGTCAGATGTTCGTAGAGTTCGGGAGACAGCAGGATGGTTGTCTTCTTGGACAGCTCCACATGCGTCTCCGTATGTGTATGGCAACTGAACGCACAAACCGAGTCAAGCACGCCAGGGCCGTTCCCTCAGGACAGCGCTACCGCTCGTCCCCGCCTAGCGTCTCGACGAACTGACGGGGCGTCAGGACCGTGACGCCTCGACGGCATCGGACCGGAAAGTGCCGGAGGTTGCCGGTGACCACCACGCTTCCGGCCACTGCGGCGACGGCGAGACACGGCGCATCGTCGGGGTCGGGCATGCCGACAGGCCATCGAGGCGCCGCGACCACCTCGAAACCGAGCTCGTCGATCACCTCGAGCAGAGCGTCTACGCGACCCGCAGGCAGCCCCAGCTCCTGTCGACGCAGCACCTCGTCGTACTCCTGCCGGATACCCATGTCGAACGCGAGGTCGACGTCCCCTGCGAGAACCGCTTCGAGCATCCATCCGGGGGGTCCCGTGGCGGACAGCAGACCAGCGACGAGCACGTTGGTGTCGAGGACGATCCTCATCCTTGCGCGCGGCGGGGCCGAGACCGGCGTGTGCGCGTGATGATGGCGTCGATATCCTTGGTTGACAGTCGAGAGGTGCCGCGCCGCTGACTCTCTCGCCGAATCGCTCGAAGCGCCTCGAGTCCCCGAGCACGTCGCACGGTGTCGAGCGTTTCCTCGATCGTGTCGGCATCGACCGGCAGCAACACCGCCACCGGCCGCCCGTTGGCCGTGAGAATCGCCTCCCGCTCGCGCGCGAGCGATTCCCGCACCTGCCTGGGACGCGTGCGCAGGTCCCTGATCGTGATGGTCTTCATGATCTGAAGTGTACCAATTAGGGGTGACATTTGTCACCGATGGCCTGAGGGCGAGACGATGCGCCAGGCTGCTGGTCCCATCACCTTGATACAGAATCCATGCAATGTGTATTTTGCACAGATGAGTACGAAGACGGTCTCCTTGAAAGCAGAAGTCTACCAGCGACTTCGAGCCGCGAGACGCTACCCTGGCGAGTCGTTCAGCGAAGTCGTCCTGAGAGCGACCTGGCCGGAGGATACGACGACGGCCAGAGAGCTGCTGGATTCCTACCGAACCGGCCGCGAGCACTTTTCGGATGAGGAGCTCGATCGCATCGAGGCGCTCACGCGTCGCGACCTCCCGCCGGAGGACAAGTGGGCCGACCGCTGATTCTCGAGACCTCGTTTCTCATTGATCTCGAGCGCGAGCACAACCGGGGCGCGCCCGGCCCGGCGGTGGCGTTCCTCGCACCGTTCTACGTTCTCTCGTCCAACCTCGACGTGACCTGGGAGTACGGCCGGGCCTATCGCTACCTGCAGGAGAACGGGCGGCTGATTGGCGGCAACGACCTCTGGATCGCCGCGACCGGGCTCGCCTACCGGATGCCGATCGTCACGAGACCCGTCGAGCACGACCGGCGTGTGCCAGGACTCGACGTCGAGAAGTATCGAGCACCCGCATCCAGGACCCAGTGGCACACCGGGTGGCTGGACGCGCCGGCTCGATTGCCGCCCGATGAGCCTACAGATGCCTGTATGATACCCCTGCTTATCCCATCCTGACCGGAAGCTGGAGGCATGTCGCTCGGCATCGGTGACCGTCTCGGACACTGCGGGGAGTCGCCACGCGTCGAGGCGCACCACCCTCGGCCCTGCCGAAGGCACCGCAACTATCGGCGAAGCACGAAACTGGAGGACGTCATGCGCACACTATTCCGGCTCTCGTTGCTCCTGGCTCTCGCGACCACCCCGGCCGTGGCGCACGCGCAGACCGACGACGTCCTGCAGATCTATCTCGTCGATGTGGAGGGCGGCAACGCGACGCTCCTGGTCTCGCCGGAGGGCGGGTCGCTGCTGATCGACACCGGGAACGGCGGCGCGAACGCCGACCGGGACGTTGGCCGCATCATGGCGGCGGTCGAGGATGCCGGGCTGCAACAGATCGACCATCTGATCACGACCCACTACCACGGGGACCACTACGGCGGCATGAGCGAGCTGGCCACGCGGATCCCGATCCGGCACTTCATCGATCACGGTCCGAGCGTCGAGGACAACCCCCGCACCTTGGCATTCCTCGATGGCGCCTATCGCGACCTGTACGACGCGGCCCAACACACGGTGGCGCAGCCCGGCGACACGGTGGCCCTGGCCGGCGTGGAGGTCACGGTCATGGCGGCCGGTGGGCAGGTGATCCAGACACCCCTGTCGGGGGGCGGTGGGTCGAACCCGTTCTGCGCGGCGTTCGAGCCGCAGGCGGAGGACCGTGGCGAGAACGCACAATCGGTCGGCATCCATTTCGCTTTCGGCCAGTTTCGCGGGCTGCATCTCGGCGACCTGACGGCCAACAAGGAGTTCGCGCTGATGTGTCCGGTAAACCCGATCGGCACGGTCGATCTGCACATCGTCTCGCACCATGGGCTCGGGACCTCCAACTCCGCGGCGCTGCTCCACGCGATCGCGCCGCGCGTGGCGCTCCTGAACAACGGGACACGCAAGGGTGGAGCCCCCGAGACGATGACCATCTTGCATACCATCCCCGGCCTGGAGGACCTCTGGCAGCTCCACTTCTCTGTGCTGAGCGGGCAGGAGTACACGGTGCCCGGGATGTTCATCGCCAACCTGTTCGACGACCAGCCTGCGGCGATGCCCCTGGCGCCGATGCCGGCGCCGCGGCGCGGCTCGAACGCCGGTCCGCCGCCCGTACATAATGGTCCCGCCAACTGGATCAAGGTTGAGGCGCAGAGGGACGGTAGCTTTACCGTGACGAACAGCCGGAACGGGTTCAGCAAGACGTATTGAGGAGGCGGGCTGGGCGGGCCTGAAGGCCCTTGCTACCACGTCCGCGCCGACACGCCGAGCGCCGGGATCGAAGCGAGAAGGAGTGGCTATGAGCACGAATTGGCGTCGACAGGCAGTGGCGACGGTCTTGCTCGTTCTTCTGGGAACTGCGGTGACCGGCGCTCAGGATCGCGACTTCGAGCCGGTCACCGATGCGATGCTGGAGAACCCGGACCCGGCCGACTGGCTGAGCTGGCGCCGCACGCTCGACGGGTGGGGCTACAGCCCGCTCGACCAGATCAACACGGACAACGTTCACCAGCTGCAGCTCGTCTGGGCGTGGCAGCTCGGCCCCGGCAACAGCCAGCCCACGCCGCTCGTGCACGACGGCGTGATGTACATCCCAAATCCCGGGAACATCGTGCAGGCGGTCGACGCGGTGACCGGAGATCGGCTCTGGCAATATACCCGAGAGCGCCGGACCCGTCCCGACCGTCCGGACGCGCCCCCCAGCCGAGGCAGCCGGTCGATCGCGATCTACGGCGACAAGATCTACCTCAACACCAGCGACGCTCATATCGTGGCGCTCGACGCCGCCACGGGCGAGGTCGCCTGGGACCACACGGTGGCGGACCGGGCGCTTGGTTACCGGTATACGAGCGGACCGATCGTGGCGCGGGGGACGATCGTGGCCGGCATGACCGGCTGCCAGAACTACAAGAACGACGTCTGCTTCATCTCCGGACACGACGCCGAGACCGGGGAAGAGCTGTGGCGCACGTCGACCGTCGCCCGGCCGGGCGAGCCAGGCGGCGACACCTGGGGCGACCTGCCGCTGATGTATCGCGCAGGCGCCGACTCGTGGATCCCCGGCAGCTACGACCCGCAGACCAACCTGACCTACTGGTCGACCTCGCAGCCCAAACCATGGGCCCGCGTGTCCCGGAAGACCGACGGCGATGCGTTGTACTCGAACAGCGTGCTGGCGCTCGACCCGGCGACCGGTGATCTCGAGTGGTATTACCAGTTCGTTCCAGGGGAGACCCACGACCTCGATGAAGTGTTCGAGAGCGTCCTCATCGATCACGACGGGCGCCGCTCGCTGTTCAAGATGGGCAAGCTCGGTATTCTCTGGGAGCTCGACCGCACCACCGGCGCGTTCGTGGCCGCCCATGACCTCGGGTATCAGAACGTGCTGGACGTCGACCCACAGACCGGCCAGGTGACCTACCGGCCCGGGATGATTCCCCGGGCCGGGGTCGAGTTGGAGTTCTGTCCCAACTTCGGGGGCATCAGGAACTGGTACGCGTCGGCGTACCATCCCGGGACGCAGGCGTTGTACATTCCGATCCACCCGACCTGTGTGACGGGGGTCTTCACCGAGCTGGAGCAGGAGGTTGGCAACAACTACTACGCCAACCGCGGGTGGCGCTCGCAGGGGACCACGGCACACCCCGACAGTCCCGACCACCGTGGCCACCTCATTGCCATGGACATCACCACCGGCGAGATCCTGTGGCGACACTCGATGGCCACGCGGCCGCGGTCGGCGGCCCTGACGACGGGCGGCGGCCTGGTGGTCGGCGCCGACACCGACCGCTATCTGTACATCCACGACGTCGCAAACGGCGATGTCCTGTTCCAGACGCGGCTGCCCGCTTCGGTGCAGGGCTTCCCGATTACCTATGCGGTCGAAGGCCGGCAGTACCTGGCGGTCCCGGTCGGTGGCAATCGGTCGAACGCCATCTACGTGTTCGCGCTGCCCGAGTGAGCGCCTAGCTACTAGACATCTCGTAAGGGTGACATCGTCACGTTCGAAGCAGATTTTCATGAGACGCGGAGATGTCTGGCCCCTGCGTCGCAGGGCTGTCAGAAAGGCTTCTGCTCGCGAAGCTGCGCCGTGTTCCGCTGGTCGGTGTGTGGCGCAGCTTCGCGAGCGGGGCCGCTACTCGGCGCGAAGCGCCGTCACCGGATTGAGCCGCGCGGCACGGCGTGCCGGCAGGTAGGCGGCGACCACCGCCGTCAGACCGAGCACGACCGGCACCGTCACGAAGGTCATCAGGTCGAAGGTCTCCACGCCGAACAGCAGGTCGCTCAGCAGCCGCGCCAGCGCGAGCGACGCCACGAGGCCGACAACCATCCCGACCAGCACGAGCTTCAGACCGCTCGCCGCCAGCAGCCGGACCACGCGGTCCGCGTCGGCGCCGAGGGCCATCCGGATACCCACCTCTCGGGTACGCTGCGCCACCGCGTAGCTCACCACCCCGTAGAGACCGATGCTGGAGAGCAACAGCGCGAGCGCCGCGACAACCGACAGGAGGAACGCCGACAGCCGGGCCGGCAACAGCATGATGCCCAGATGCTGGTCCATCGTCTTCGTCTCCCAGACCCACAGGTCGGGGTCGACCTCCCGCCCGGCGTGCATCAGCGCCAGGGCCAGCCGCTCCGGATCCGCGGTCGTGCTGGCCACGACCGTCAGAAACGGCGAGTAGGCCTGGGAGTACGGCAGGTAGACCATCAGCTCCGGGGCCCCGCCGAGCGTGCGCACCCTGGCGTCGCTGGCGACGCCGACCACCAGCAGATCGCGTGCGTCGTCACCCAGACGGCGCAGCATCCGGCCCACGGCGTCGCCGTCCTCGAAGAACCGCTGCGCCGTGGCCTCGCTGATGATCGCAACGCGCTGGCCGTCCGGGAGATCGGTGGTGGTGAAGTTGCGGCCTCGCAGGACCTGGATCCCTGCCGCGTCGAAGAAGTCGGGGTCGACCGCGGCTCGGTTGGCACTGAAATACTCGAGGTCCGCCGGTGGCTCGACACCGTCGACGTTGAAGCCGATGGACTGATTGCTGACCAGGTTCAGATGCAGGCGGTCGATGATGCCGACCGACCTGACGCCCGGGAGCTGCCGGAAGCGCTCGAGCAGGCGCGCGGTGTAGAGACGGCCCTCGTCGTCCGTGAAGCGGGTGGTCGGCACCATGAACGTCATGAGGGCGGTCGGCTCGCGGCCGAACCCGGTGTCGACGGCCCCCACCGCCTGGAAGCTGCGGAGGAAGAGACCCGCACCGACCAGCAGCACCAACGACACCGTCAGCTGGGTGACGATGAGCGCGTTGCGCCATCGCAGCTGTCCGCTCTGCCCGCCACCCGCGGTCTCGCTCTTCAGGGTCGAGGCGAGGTCGGGGCGCGTGCTCTGGAGCGCCGGCACCAGCCCGAGGAGCGCGCCCGCCACCACGGAGATGCCGAGCGTGAACGCGAGGACGTTCCAGTCGAGGCTGAGATCCAGCTCGATCGGCACGGGCAGTGGCAGGTCGGCGTTCTGTAGCAGACCGAGCAGTCCGACGGCGAGCCCGATGCCGACCAACCCGGCCAGCAGGCTCAGCAGTGTCGTCTCGGTCAGCAGGCGCCGGACGAGCGACCCGCGCGAGGCGCCGAGCGCCAGGCGCACGGCGACGTCCCGACGCCGATCCAACGCCCGTGCCAGGAGGAAGCTCGCCAGGTTCGTGCACGCCAGCAGCAGCACGAGACCGACGACCACCGTCAGGAGCCACGCCGCCGCCCGGATGAACGGGTCCATCGGCGGAAAGAGGAGGACGTCACTGAAAGGCAGGATCGCGAACTCGCTGGTGCGCTGCCACCCGCCGGGAGCAGCCGCCGTCAGGTCGGCCGCCACGGCGGCCAGCGCGGTCTCGGCCTCGGGCAGCGTGACGCCGGGCTTGAGCCGTCCCTTCGGGAACATCGAGTGATTGCCGCGCGCCTCGATCATCTCGGCGCCGATCAGCTCCTCGATCATCATGTACGGCGCATAGAACGCCGGTGTGATGCCACGCATGCTCCCCGGGAAGTCGGGTGGGGCCACCCCGATGACCTCGTAGGCGCGTCCGCCGATCCGCAGCGTCTGACCGAGCGCGTCGGGACGCCCGCCGAACGCTCGCTGCCAGTAGCCATGGTCGAGCATGACCACCGCGCGGGACCCGGGAGAGACGTCGTCCTCGGGGAGAATCGTCCGACCGATGACGGCGTCGATGCCGAGCATCCGGAAATACGACCCGGTGACCGCCTCGGCGAACACGAGGTTCACGCCGCTGTCACCGTCAATCTGCACCGGCGCGAACTGCGACGCGCCGATCTGGCTGAAGACCTCCGTGGTGCCGTCCCGTACGTCCTCGTAGTCCGGATAGGAGAACGTCCCGAAGCGGAAGCCGGGCGAGTGCATATACAGGTTGACCAGCTCCTCTGGCTGTGCAACTGGGACCTCACGCAGCAGCACGGCGTTGACCAGACTGAAGATCGCCGTGTTGGCGCCGATGCCGAGAGCCAGGGAGAGGACCGCCACCGCAGTGAACCCGGGACGCCGGGTCAGGGCACGCAGGCCGTCGCGCACGTCGCGCCGGATGTCATCGAGAGCTGGCATGGCTGTCATGTCTGTCATGACGGCTCTCGGAGGCCGCGGGTTCCGATGTTCCCGGCATCTGGCCGGACGGAAACTCGCTCCTGGTCGATTCAACACGTCTGACCTGAACGGTCGCGCGACGGCCCGGACCAGCAAGCTCGTCAGATGCGTCTCCGACCGGCGACGACCAGCTTTCAGAGTGCCTCGTGTTACACTGATCCCGTGTTACACGGGTTCTTCCTATGGCCAATCTGACGATCTCTGTCGACGACGAGTTGCTGCGCCGTGCGCGTGTGCGCGCCGCGCAGCTCGGCACCTCGGTCAACGCGGTTCTGCGAGAGTACATGGAGACCTGGGTCGGTCAGGACGAGGGTCGCGAACAGGCGATCAGGTCGCTGCTGAGACGCTCGGCCAGAGCGCGAAGTGGCCGCGGTGGCCGGACATGGAGCCGCGACGACCTCCATGCCCGCTAGAGTCTTCATCGACACCAACGTCCTTGTGTATCTCTTCGACCGCGATGCGCCGGCCAAGCAAGCGGTCGCACGCCGAGTGCTGGCAGGCGACGGTGACGGCGTGTATTTGGTCATCAGCACCCAGGTATTACAGGAGTTCTACGTCATGGTCACCCGGAAGCTCGGCACGCCGCTGTCGGAAGGCGAGGCGGAAAGCGCTGCCCGCGACCTGGCGGCCCTCGACGTGGTTGACGTCGACCGCGACATGGTCTTCCGGGCGATCGCCGGTGCTCGCGCCCGCAAGATCTCGCTCTGGGACGCCTTGATCGTGGAAGCGGGACAAACGCGCGGCTGTCAGCGTCTGCTCACCGAGGACCTACAGCACGGTCAGCTATTCGGGCACCTGCGTGTGGAGAACCCGTTCCGAGACGTGGCGCAGTGACATGCCCTGCGCCGTGGTGACCGCGCCGGTAGCGATCGCCGGCCGGGCCGCGATCGAGGTCGGCGGCGGGCGCCCTCGGCGAGCAGTCCGAGCGCGTCGGCTCTGCGCTGGCCTACCGAGACCTCGGTCTTGTGTTTCAGCCGCGTGAGACCTTGTGTGGCCGCCGAACGAGGCCCTTTGCTCCAAGTCTAGGTCTCGACCGCAGAGAACGCGCAACAGGGTGGCCGTGACGCACGATGGACAGGTGCCCGTGCCGTCGCGGTGAGTCTGACCCGACGTGGGGTCAACGCGATCGACGCTCCCGGAGGATCTGCGCCGCATCGACCAGGTGACCGGCGGCAACATCGGCGTCCGACGCCCGGAGGGCGTCGTGAAGGGCCGTACGGTCAGCTTCATCGAGCCAATCACCGGGATCCAGCGGCAGGAGTTGAACCTCGGTACCCTCGGGCAGCTCCGTTGGTTCGTTGAGGACCAGCCGGCCGGCGTGAACTCGTGTCTTGATGGTCCTGCAGAGGAGACTATCACTGCCCGGGTCGCCCAACTAACTAACGCGTGGAGCCGCGGTGCAACTGCACAGCGAAGGACCTGGGCAGGAAGTGGCACGCCCATTCCTGCCCGGGTCCTAAGATGTAGTCGTGATGGCCAAGCACAGGCTATTCATCTCGTACACCCACGCCGATCTCGTCCGGCGCTGGTCGGCGGTGAACGTCTCCTGCCCGACGCAAGTGAGCTCCAGCTGCTCGATTGCCTGCGTGACCGCCAGCCGGTGCTCGGCCAGGTCCTCGGCGGTCGACGACAGGAAGATGTCCATCGCGAACTGCGCTACGCCTGCGGCTCACCTATGGTGCGGATTCGCCGTTTGTTTAGCGGGCCTGCCTGTCCGCCGAAGCCTCGGCGAAGGCGGGAAGGCCCTTGCTACAACATAATTGAACGCCGGGGGTCAGAGGCTCCAGCCCTCGCGATACTCCTCGTCGAGGAAGGCGTTCGCTTCCGGCACGTTTGTGGCGCGCATCTGCTGGGCGTCCCACTCGATCGCTTGCCCCGTGCGCACGGCAAGGTTGCCCAGCAGCACGACCTCGGTCAGCGGACCGGAGTGCTCGGGGAAGCTGGAGCCGGGGGTGCCGTTGCCTTTGCAGGCCTCGATCCACTCGAGGTAGACGCCCGGCGTCCGGGGGTACGTCTCGGGTGGCGGGCTGGCCATGACGTCGTTGTGGAGCGTGGTCGGAAACACCCGCGGCTCGGTCGCATACATGTCCGCGGCGATCAGCCCGTCGTCGCCGACGAACAGCTGGCCGCTGCTCCCGCCGGGCAGTCGTTCTCCGTTGGTCAGCTGCGGCGGGCGCGGCATCGCCAGGGCGCCGTCGCGCCAGACGAACCTGACCGGTGGCCGGCTGCCGCGTGCCGGAAAGTCATAGGTGATCCGGCACACCGCCGGCGCGGTCTCGGCGAACAGCGGTGTGGTCTCGGCTTCGATGCGGGTCGGCTGGTCGAGCTCGAGCGCCCAGAACGCCGCGTCCATGGAATGACAAGCGATATCGCCCAGCGCACCGGTCCCGTAATCCCACCACCCACGCCATCTGAACGGGTGATAGGCCGGGTGATAGGGCCGGTGCCGGGCCGGGCCGAGAAAGAGATCCCAGTCGAGTCCGGGTGGCGCATGATGCGCGTCACTGGGCCGGTCGATCGCCTGCGGCCAGATGGGCCGGTTGGTCCAGTACTGCACTTCGCGAACGGTGCCGATGACGCCCGCCTCGATCCATTCCCGGATCTGCCGGGTGCCCTCACCGGCGTGGCCCTGGTTGCCCATCTGCGTCACGACGTTCTGCTCGCGGGCCATCGTGGCGAGCGCGCGGGCCTCCACCACGGTCTTCGTCAGCGGCTTCTCGCAATACACGTGCTTGCCCCGCCGCATCGCCTCCATCGCGATGACCGCGTGTGTGTGGTCGGGTGTCGCAATGATCACGGCGTCGAGATCGCCCTCGCGATCCAGCATCTGCCGATAGTCGGAGTACGTTCGGGCCCTGGGATACTCGCGGAACGTGCGCGCGGCGAACCCATGGTCGACGTCACATAGCGCCACGATGTTCTGGCTGCGACACCCCTGCAGGTCGGCACGGCCGCGGCCGCCGATGCCGATCGCGGCGATGTTGAGCGTGTCGCTGGGAGCTTGGAAGCCCTGACCTC
>JADFPE010000176.1 GCA_022562495.1 Acidobacteriota bacterium | reverse complement strand
GGGGCGCAGCCCCGTCTAAAGAAATGTTCCGCTGGTTCCAACAGACCGTGACCGTCATCGAGCTCAGTCTCCGCTCGCTGCCGCAACGAGCCGGCCCGTCGATCGTCGCCGTTGTCGGCATCACCGGCGTCGTGGTCACGTTCGTGGCGGTACTCTCGATCGCCGAAGGCTTCAACGCCGTCATGGCGAATGCCGGCTCGCCCGACACGGCGATCGTCATGCGCGGCGGCAGCAACGCCGAGCTGAACAGCGCACTCCCGCTCGAGAGCACGCGGCTCATCATCGACGCTCCAGGGGTCCGCCGCGGCGAGGGCGGACCGCAGGCGTCGGCCGAGCTGTTTGTCATCGTCAATGTGCCGAAGAAGTCGACCGGTACCGACGCCAACGTGCCGCTGCGGGGCATCCAGCCGGCAGCGTTCGTGGTGCGCCAGGAGGTGCGGATCGTCGAGGGCAGACGGTTCAACAGCGGCACCAACGAGATCATCGTCGGCCGCGCCGCCTCCAACCTGTTCGCCGGACTCGAGCTCGGACAAACGAATCGCTGGGGGCAGAACACCTGGACCGTCGTCGGCATCTTCGAGGCGGGCGGCACCATCTCGGAGTCGGAGATCTGGTGTGACGCTGCGGTGCTGCAGCCCGCCTACCGGCGCGGCAGCACGTTCCAATCGGTGATGGCCCGGCTGGACTCGCCAGACACCTTTCAATCATTCAAGGACGCGCTGACCGCCGACCCGCGACTCGACGTGCAGGTCGTACGAGAGACCGACTACTACAGCTCGCAGTCAGCACAGGTCCGCGGCATCATCACCGGCATCGGGACCGTCATCGCCGTGCTGATGGGGGTCGGAGCGGTGTTCGGCGCCGTCAACACGATGTACAACGCGGTCGCCACCCGTACGCGGGAGATCGCAACCCTCCGCGCGCTGGGCTTCGCGGGTAGCTCGGTGGTCGTGTCGGTGTTGGTGGAGTCGGCGCTGCTGGCCATCATCGGCGGGGTACTCGGTGGCGCGGTGGCGTACGCCGCGTTTCACGGGTATCAGACCGCCACGATGAACTGGCAGACCTTCAGCCAGGTCGCCTTCTCCTTCACCGTCACCCCGGCGCTGCTGGTGCAGGGCGCGCTCTACGCGCTGGTGATGGGACTCCTCGGCGGTCTCTTCCCCGCCATCCGGGCCGCCCGGCTGCCGATCGTGACGGCCCTGCGGGAGCTGTAGAACGGCTGTCGGCTACAGGCTTCAGGCATCTCCCCGTGTACCCGCCATGAGACGTTCGGCTCGCCACGGTGTCCTGGCTGTCGGGGTCGCGAGCCTCAGCGTACTCATGGCCTGCGGGAGCGACACAAGATCGGCGCTGCCTCTCGATGAAGGGGTGTCCTGGGCGCTGGCCGAGCTGCGCGCCCGGACCCTGTCGGACATCCACTACACCTACCGGCTCCGGGTGCCGCAGGCGCTCGAGACACCGCTCGAGGGCACGCTCGTGGCCCAGTTCCAGTGGGTCGATGCGGGGGCGAACGACCTGGTCCTGGACTTCAAGGACCCGGCCGCGCGGGTCAGGGGAGTCCGGGTGAACGGCGCTGCCGTCGCATGGGAGGCGAGGCACGACCACGTCGTCCTCCCGGCCGGCGCGCTGACCTCCGGCGAGCGCAATCGGGTGGAGCTGGAGTTCGAGGCGGGTGACGAGGCCCTCAATCGAAACGAGGACTTCCTGTACACCCTCTTCGTGCCGGATCGGGCGCATTTCTCGCTGCCTCTCTTCGATCAACCCAACCTCAAGGCGCGGTTCTCCCTCACGCTGGAGGTGCCCGACGGCTGGGTGGCGGTGGCCAACGGCGGCGTGACCGACGAGGCTGCGCTGGACGCGGCCCCTGGCGCCGAGCGGGGGACGACCTACCGCTTTGCCGAGACCGAGCCGATACCCACCTATCTGTTCGCCTTCGCGGTCGGCGATTTCCAGATCGACGTCGCCGAGCGCGCCGGCCGTACCTTGCGGATGTTCCATCGGGAGACCGACGCCGAGACGGTCGCGCGCAACCGGGAGGCGATCTTCGATCTGCACGCGGTGGCGCTGGAGTGGCTCGAGGAGTACACACAGATCGCCTATCCCTTCGGGAAATTCGACTTCGTGCTGATCCCGCCGTTCCAGTACGGCGGGATGGAACACCCCGGATCCATCTTCTACCGCCAGTCCAGCCTGATGCTGGACGCGTCGGCGACACAGGCGCACTACCTTGGTCGGGCGAGCCTCATCGCCCACGAGACGACGCACATGTGGTTCGGCGACCTGGTCACCATGCACTGGTTCGACGACGTCTGGACCAAGGAGGTGTTCGCCAACTTCATGGCGGCCAAGATCGTCCACCCGTCGTTTCCGGACGTGAACCACGACCTGCGGTTCTTCCTCACGCATCACGACACAGCCTACGGCGTGGACCGCACGGCGGGGGCGAACCCGATCCGGCAACCGCTCGAGAACCTGAGGGAGGCGGGCAGCCTGTACGGGCCGATCATCTACCAGAAGGCGCCGATCGTGATGCGCCAGCTAGAGACGCTGATCGGGCAGGACCCGTTTCGAGACGGGCTGCGTGAGTATCTGCAGACGTTTCGCTATGGCAACGCCACCTGGCCGGACCTCATCGACATCCTGGACCGGCGGTCCGAGACGGACCTGGCGGCATGGAGCGCGGTGTGGGTGGAAGAGCCTGGCCGTCCGGTCATCACGACACAGATGCTGACCGACAGCGCGGGCCGCATGGAGCGGCTGCTGGTGTCGCAGGACGATCCGCACGACCGGGGTCGCCTCTGGCCGCAGCAGCTCGAGCTGCTGCTGGCCTACGACGACGGTGACCTCCGGGTGCCGGTCTGGCTGGAGGGTGCCACCGTCTCGCTGGACGACTGGGCAGGTCGCGCACGCCCGAAGTTCGTGCTGCCCAACGCGACCGGGGTCGAGTACGGGCGCTTTCGCCTGGATCCGGCCAGCGTCGACTACCTGATGTCGAACCTACCGGACCTCGAGGACCCTCTCACGCGAGGGATCGTCTGGGTCACGTTGTGGGACAGCGTGCTGGAGGGAGAGATCGGACCGACCGCCTGGTTCGAGCTGCTGCTGAGAAGCCTCACGACGGAGACGGTCGAGCAGAACGTCCAGCGGATTCTGGGGTATCTCGGCACGACGTTCTGGGCCTTCCTGGACGACGAGCGGCGTCGAGAGGTCGCCCCGCGCGTCGAGGCGGCACTCTGGTCGGCGCTTGCCGATGCCGCCACGCCTACACTCAAGGCCGTGTACTTTCGTGCGTGGAGGCGCCTCGTCCTGTCAGACACCGGTCTCGAGCGGATGCGGCGGATCTGGGACAAAGAGGAGGACGTACCGGGCGTGCCGCTTTCGGAGCCCGACTTCACGGCGCTCGCCGAGGAGCTGGCCGTGCGCGGGGTCGGGGGGGCCGAAGACATCTTGGAACACCAGGCCGAACGGATTGAGAACCCCGACCGCCTGGCCCGCTTCACCTTCGTGCGGCCTGCGTTGTCTGCAGATCCGGCGGTACGCGCGCTGTTCTTCGACGGGCTGCGCGAGCCCGCCAACCGGGAACACGAGCCCTGGGTGCTCGCCGCGGTGGGCTACCTGCACCACCCACTGCGGGCCGCACACGCCCGCCGTTTCGTCCGCCCGAGTCTGGAGCTGGTAGAGGAGATCCAGCGCACGGGTGACATCTTCTTCCCGTCGGGCTGGCTGAATGCGACACTAGTGGGACACAATTCCGCCGAGGTTGCCGACACCGTTCGCGGATTCCTCGACGGGCTGGGCCCAGACTACCCACGGCGTCTGCGAGAGAAGATTCTGCAGTCCGCCGACATGGTGTTCCGGTCCGCCGACATTGCAGGGCAGTGACGGAGGTAGAAGCATGAGCTCACGGCATGTCGTGCTGTCTGGTGCGTGCGTCACGCTCGCTGCGGCCACCCTTCTGGGTCTCGCGCACGGACCGGCCGCCGCGACGGGGACCGGTTCGTCCACGTCTTCGACTGCCCAGAACCTGGAGTCGGAGGGGTACGAGCGAGTGCTCCGACAGCGCCGCAACGGCACGTTTACCAAGGCGGGGTGGAATCACTACGGACCGGGCTACTTCGAGCTCGACGAGCAGACCGGAGTCCTCACCTCCCACGGCGGGATGGGGCTGCTCTGGTACTCGGTGCGGGAGTACGGCGACTTCATCCTCGAGCTCGACTTCATGACCGAGGTCGAGAACGCCAATGCCGGCATTTTCCTACGCGTTCCAGGGCCGCCCAGCAGCGACGACTACATCTATCACTCCTGGGAGATTCAGATCGACGACGCCAGCGAGGGCATTCACCACACCGGTGCCGTCTACGACGCCGAAGCCCCCACAACCCTGGCGTCGAAGGAACCGGGCACATGGAACCACTTCACGATCAGCTTCGTGGGCGACCACATCACGGTGGAGCTCAACGGTGAGCCGGTGCTCGACTGGGAGGCCGAGCCTCGGGGCAAGGTCGAGGATTTCGCCGCCCGAGGGTACATCGGCTTGCAGAATCACGACCGCGATGTGCGGACGATGTTCCGCAACATCTTCATCAAATCGCTCGACTGAAGCCGCGCACATGCGCGCCTCGCAGGTGCGGAGTGGGGCGTTGGGGTCCCCGCGGAGCACCCGCGTGGGGTTCGGGGCGTCGCCCCGACTTGAGGAAGCCCGAGCCGGGGTGTGGGGCGGAGCCCCACCTTTAAGTAAGGTAAATCGCTTCGATTGCCTGACGTACCTCGATGTTGTCGGGCAGGGTGGGGATGTCGTAGACCTTGGCGAAGACCACCTGGCCCGCCTTGTCGACGACGAAGACCGCGCGTTCGGAGATGCCATCGTCCCGCTGGACACCGTAGGCCTGGGCCACGCCGCCGTGCGGATGGAAGTCGCT
The DNA here is from genome assembly GCA_022562495.1 of Acidobacteriota bacterium. Taxonomy (GTDB): domain Bacteria; phylum Acidobacteriota; class Vicinamibacteria; order Vicinamibacterales; family UBA8438; genus NP936. The sequence goes on along the minus strand of JADFPE010000176.1, from coordinate 5,892 downwards.
CAGCAGGTCGTAGGTAATACCGTTCAACGTCTTGGCCCACTCGGTCTTGGCCGGCACGCTGTCGACGCTGAGGCCGAGCACGTGGGTATCGTGCTCGCTGAACCAGGTCTGGTCCGCTTCGTAGTTCCGCATCTGTGCCCCACAGACCGGGGTGAAGGCCAGCGGGTGGAAGGCGATGACCACATGCTTCCGCCCCCGGAAACTCGACAGCCGCACCGTGTCGCCGCGATGGCTGCCCAGCTCGAAGTCGGGGGCCGTCGAGCCTACCTGCACGCGCATTGCTTCGTTCCCTCCATGCACCCGTCGACGACTGCCGCCCGGCTTAGGGCCCACGCAAGAATAAGTTCCCCTTTTCGACCGCCGATGCATCTCGTCTGGCGGCGTTGCTCGTCGGTCGAATACTGCCCGTATGCTCCCTTCTCGCGCCTTGCCAGCCGGGCGCCTCGACGCCCCAAAACGGGAACCTATTCTTGCGCGGACCCTTGGCACGCGAGAGCGCCATGTTACCAACGCCCTCCCCGAGTGGTCAAACGGCGTGCGTCAGGCGTGCTTGCCGCGCCAACCGTGTCCGAAACGGGCACGTGCCCGGCAGGCCCGGCGCGCCCCCGCCTAGCGGGGCCGTTGAGAAATGGCCACACCAGCGAAGGGGGGCCTCGCTCGTGCGCGGAGCTTCGCTAGTACAATGCGCCTGTGATCCGACTGGGTGTCGTGCTCCTCCTGCTGGCCGTGATCGCGCTCGGCGCCGGTGTCTACGTGGGCGCGGGACGCGCGCCGGGACCGACAATCGAGATTCACCAGCCCACCCGTTTCATCGGCCGGACTGCGCGGTTCGAGGCCTCGATCGACGCGACCGACGGCGTGCTCGTCGACGTCACGGCGGTGATCGAGCAGCGCGGCGTCACCGTGCCGCTGTTCTCCCTGTCCGAGCCGGACGACGCCGAGATCACGCAGGAGACCGAGACCCGTATCCGGATCTCCCGGACGGTGACGCGCGAAACACACCCCGAGCTCGCGCCGGGTCCGGCCACGATCGTCGTGCACGCCACGCGGTCGGTGCTGTTCGGGCTGCGCGAACGGGCCTCGACGACCCGGCTCGACGTCGAAGCGCGGTTCGACCCGCCACGGCTGGCCGTGCTGTCGTCCTTGCACTACGTCAACCATGGCGGGGCGGAGCTCATCGTGTACCGCGTCACCCCACCGGATTCGGTGTCGGGGGTTCGCGTCGGGGACCGGGTCTTCCCCGGCTACCACGCGTCGGCCGCCGGTGTCGCGGATGCCGACGAGTCGATGCGGGTCGCGCTGTTTGCGCTGCTCCATGACCAGGATCTCGACACCCCGATGCGACTGTTCGCCCGGGACGAGGCGGGCAACGAGGCGGAGATCGCGTTCGACCATCGGGTGTTTCCTCGGCACTTCAGACGGTCACGCATCACGATCAGCGACCGCTTCCTCGAACAGGTGGTGCCGGACATCGTCGCCCGCAGCGACGCATTCCGCACGTTGCCGCTGCCGCCCGACGCCGGTCTGCTCGAACGGTATCTGGCCATCAACGGCGGGCTCCGGCGGCTCAACGCCGAGCGGATCACGGCGCTCGCGGCGGACACCGCGGACGCGCGGCTGTGGAGCGAGCCGTTTCGCCAGCTGGGCAACTCACAGGTGGAGTCGGGGTTCGCGGATCACCGGACCTATGTCTACGACGGGGATGAGGTCGACCAGCAGGTCCACCTCGGGTTCGACCTGGCGGTCACCGCCAACGTCCCGATTCTCTCCGCCAACATCGGGCGCGTCATCTGGGCCGACTACCTCGGCATCTACGGCAACTGCGTGATCGTCGACCACGGCATGGGGCTGCAGTCCCTGTATGGGCACCTGTCCTCCATCGGCGTACGTGCCGGCGACACCGTGTCGAGGGACGACGAGCTGGGACGCAGCGGGATGACCGGCCTCGCCGGTGGCGACCATCTGCATTTCGCCATCCTGCTGCACGGCTGGCCGATCACACCGGTGGAGTGGTGGGACCCGCACTGGATCGAGGACCGGATCACCCGCAAGCTGCGCGCGGCCTCGTGACGGGTAGCCGGCGTACCGGCCTCGCCCGGTTTACACGGCTGCAACCCGTGTGATAATTGTTGAAGCTGGAGTGACGCGGTTTCTGTCGTTCTTCACATTTCCCGGGTCGGGCGGACGACCAGCGCGACTCGCTCAATCCACAAACCGAATCGAACAGAGTATTCAGGAGAATCTCAATGCACCAGCGAAATCTGTGGACGGTCCTTGCCTTACTCGTAATGGCGGCGGCGGTCGCCTGCGGCGGTGGCGGACGGTGGCGGCGGCGACGCGGCCGCGCCGGCCGCGCCGGCGTTCGACCCGGCAACCGCGGGCGACGTCTCCGGCATGGTGATGCTCGATGGCGAGCTGCCGGCGGCCGAGGAGCTGATGATGAACTCGGACCCCGTGTGCGCGATGAACGCGACCAACACGATGTCGAGCACCTTCATCGGCAGTAATGGCCACCTCGGCAACGTCTTCGTCTACGTCAAGGAAGGGCTCGAGGGTCAGAGCTTCCCCGCCCCGACCGGCATGGTGACGCTGGACCAGCAGGGCTGCCGCTACACACCGCATGTGTTCGGTGTCCGCGTGGGTCAGACGCTCGAGATCACCAACAGCGACCCGACGCTGCACAACATCCATGCGAGCCCGACGGCGAACGACGAGTTCAACATGGGACAGCCGATCCAGGGCATGAGGTTCGAGCGGACGTTCGACAACCCCGAGATCATGGTGCCCTTCAAGTGCGATGTGCACGGCTGGATGAACGCCTATGTCGGCGTGGTGGATCACCCGTACTTCGCGGTGACCGCTGAAGACGGGCTGTTCGACCTCAGCACGCTGCCGCCGGGCGACTACGTCCTCGAAGCCTGGCACGAGCAGCTCGGCACCCAGACCCAGAACGTCACCGTGACGACGGGTCAGACCGCCGAAGTCTCGTTCACGTTCACCGCACCCTAAACCGTCCGTGGTGAAAGTCGCGCGTCGCACCGCGAGTGGCGATGCGCCGGCCTGGCAAGGCGAGACGCGGGAGCATACCGGCAGTCGTCGACCGAGACACAACGCAGGCAGGGCGGATGCAGCGCCGGCCGAATGCCGCGGGACTGTCACCACGGGCTGCTAGCCGTCGGGTACGAACCGGACGCCGCTCGGACGTGCGGCGTCCGGTCGTCGTGCGCCTTCTCGCCCCCTGTCCCATGACCTGGCTTCATCCCTATGCCCGGTTCGTCTGCGCTGCCACGCTCCTGCTGATCACCGCAGGTGGCATGGTGACGAGCACCGGCTCCGGTCTGGCGGTGCCGGACTGGCCGAACACCTACGGCTACTTCATGTTCAGCTTCCCGCTGTCCAAGATGGTGGGTGGCATTTTCTACGAGCACGGACACCGGATGATCGCCTCGATCGTCGGGCTGCTGACGGTCGGGCTGACCGTCTGGCTGTGGCGTGCCGAGCCGCGCCGCTGGATCCGTCAGCTCGGCGTCGCCGCGCTGGCCACCGTCATCCTGCAGGGGCTACTGGGCGGCCTCACCGTCCTCTACTTCCTGCCGACTCCGATCTCGGTCTCGCATGCCGGGCTGGCGCAGATCTTTTTCTGCCTGACCGTCTGCCTCGCGCTGTGCACATCCGCCGGGTGGCACCGCAGCGGCGCGCTCGACACACACGCGCCGGTCATGCGCGACTCGACTGTGCTCGCGCTCGCGACGGGACTCCCGCTGCTGGTCTACACCCAGATTCTCATCGGCGCGACGATGCGACACACCGGCGCCGGTCTCGCGATTCCCGACTTTCCGCTGGCTTTCGGCCGGCTGGTGCCGCCGGAGTGGGGCTTCGCGATCGCGGTGCATTTCCTGCACCGGGTGGGTGCGGCGGTGACGGCGCTCGCGATCCTGGCAACCCTCGGTCATCTACTGGCGCACCACCGAGCGCGGCGCGACCTGATCCGGCCGGCCTGGCTGCTGCTGCTGCTGGTGCTGACACAGATCGGGCTGGGTGGCTGGACGGTACTGAGCGGGCGCGCCCCCCTGATCAACACGGCGCACGTGGCCACCGGTGCCATGGTGCTCGGCACGGCGCTGGTCCTCGGGTTGCGTGTCAACCGGCACCGTTTTCCCGATGCGCGGCGTGTCGGCCCGCTCAGGGCTCGCGCGCCCAGAACCGCCACCGAACCGGCGGCCCCCGGAGCGCCGGTATGAAGACCGATGCGGTGGCCATCACCGCGCCCCGCAACCGCCTCGCCGATTTCGTCGCGCTCACCAAGCCGCGCCTGAACTCCCTGGTCGTCGTGACGACGGGGGTCGGGTATCTCGCCGGGCGTGTCGAGGCGTTCGACCCGGTCGTGCTCGTACACACGACCATCGGCGCGGCGCTGGTGGCGGGAGGCGCCGCCGCGCTCAACCAGATTGCCGAACGCGACCTCGACGCACGGATGCTCCGGACGCGGGACCGGCCGATCCCGGCCGGACGGCTGCAGCCCACCGAAGCCATCTGGCTCGCGGTGCTGCTCGCCGTCGCAGGGCTGACCCAGCTGGCGTTCGGCGCAAACGTGACGGCGGCGATCGTCGCGCTCGCCACCCTCGTGAGCTACGCCGGCATCTACACGCCGATGAAGCGATGGACCCACTGGGCCGTGCTGGTCGGGGCGGTCCCGGGCGCCCTCCCGGTGGTCATCGGCTGGGCTGCCGCCGGTCCGCTGACGGCCGGTGCCTGGGCGCTCTTCGCCCTCGTCTTCGTCTGGCAGCTGCCGCATTTTCTGGCGTTGACCTGGCTGTATCGCACCGACTTCGCGAGGGCGGATCTGCCGCTGCTGTCGGTATCCGACCCGAGCGGGCGCCGCACCGCGCGGCACTTGCTCGTCTACACGGTGATCCTGTTGCCGGTCAGCCTGACGCCGGCGTGGTTTGGTCTGGCTGGGCTGGGCTATGCAGCCGGTGCCACGATGCTCACGACCGGTCTGCTCGTCCTCGCGACGCGGTTCGCCACCGACAGATCCACAGACCGGGCCCGGATGCTGTTCAGGGCGACTCTGCTCTACCTGCCGCTCGTCTGGGGGCTCCTGCTGGTCGACGCCACCGGATGAGACGGCCGCCACCGGATCGACGCCAGCGGCGAGGCTCCGCCTCGTGAGCCGAGCATTTCTCACAGCCCCACGACGCGGGGCAGACTCCTTGGACGGAGGCTGTCGTGGTGAGAGAGAAAACGCGGCCAAGACTCGACTCAATCGTCACGATAGACGTGGGTCAACGAGTCTAACCCGATATTCGACATCACGACGCTCCCGGCGGTCAACGCGACACTGAACAGCATCGCGGCAGTGCTGCTCGCGAGTGGATACGTGCTGATCCGACGCGGGCGGGTCGCGCAGCATCGACTGTGCATGCTCGCGGCGTTCGCCACCTCCATGCTCTGCCTGGTGTCCTACCTCGTCTCTCACGCGCAGGCCGGGTCGAGACCGTTCACCGGGCAGGGCCCGGTGCGGATCGTCTACTTGACGGTGCTCATCTCGCACGTCAGCCTGGCGGTCATCATCCTGCCGCTCGCGCTGGTGACGCTCCGGCGCGGTCTGCGACGGGACGATGCGCGGCACGTCGCCATCGCCCGGTGGACGCTCCCAATCTGGATGTATGTGTCGGTGACCGGGGTGGTCGTCTACTAGATGCTGTAGCAGATGTAGCGTGAGAACTCCCCAAGAAGTCAGCAGGCACGAGAAGCGGGACGGTCGGAGGCGGAGTCTAGCAACCCGTGGTGAAAGTCCCGCTGCATTCGGCCGGCGCTGCATCCGCCCTGCCTGCGTTGTTTCTCGGTCGAATACTGCCGGTATGCTTCCTCGTCTCGCCTTGCAGGGGC
>JADFPE010000175.1 GCA_022562495.1 Acidobacteriota bacterium | reverse complement strand
GTCGCTCGACTCGAGTCTTGAGACCTTGTCGAATCAGTTGGTTGACGGTCTCGCTGACTCCCAGATTGGACGTTTTTCGTAGCTGTTCGATGGCGGCGCTGACATCCAGGTCAAACGTGATGGTCGTACGCATGCCTATAAATAGCACGACGATGCCAGAAAGACGACATCTAGATGCGATCAATGCCGCAACGACAGCGGTGTGGCTAAACCCGGATCGGTAACAAGGCCCTTCCCGCCTTCGCTGAGGCTTTGGCGGGCAGGCAGAGCCGCTGATCGATGGCCGATGCCCGAATGCCCGCAGCTACGACGGGCCTGAAGGCCCTCGCTACCGTTGCTGCGGTCCCCAGGCGGCCCCCCGCCTGTGGCCCGCGCCTGGGGCCGTGGCAAGGCACTCTAGGGCTCCTGCGTCATTAGAGGGTGCCCGATGCCTGAAGCCGGCACGCGAGTATTCTCTCGGCAGCCTGCTAGTACCCCGTTCCGCCGCCCTTGGCGGCGTCGGGGACCGGCGCCTGGTAGATGACGCGGCCCACGAAGAAGGGGCCCATGTCCTTGATGTACTCCGAGGTCTGCACGGTCGCCCGCATGTCCTTGACCAGCTTCGACAGCGGGTAGAGCTCGGGACCGATGATGCCGATGACGAACTCGTTGTCGTCGCGGTCGAGCCCGTGGCACTCGAGCCGGATGTCGACGGCGAGCCCCCGCTCGCCATAGCCGCGGCCTACGATGCCGTGCTCCATCAGTATCCGTCCCTGGTCGCCGCGCGGCAGCAGGTTGAAGGCGCCAAACCGCCGCAACGGATACCAGACCCCCCATGGATAGTCCGGGTTCAACGCGTGGCGCCGCACCTTGTTGAGCAGGAAGTCCTTCAGGTCCACCTCGCGTCCGCTCGCATAGGTGCGCCCCAGCATGGTGAAATCGGGCAGCGGGGTCAGCGCGGCGAACGCCGGCCCGATGAGCAGCGCGCGGCCCGCCTCGGCGAACAGCGTCGGGTCCTCCGACATCAGCAGCACCCCGACCCCACGCGGATCGTTCAGGTTCGCGTAGACCACCGCCTCCAGACCGCTGTCCCGGACCGCCTCGACGACCGGCGCGGTGTCGAGACACCCGGTGAAGACCTGGAGCTGCACGAACAGCCGTGTCTCGAGCGTCTGCGGCTCGCCACGCACCGGGGCGCCGTGCTCGACGAGATCGGGCACGAAGGTCTCCCTGGTCGCCGGGGGCCGACCGCTGCCGCCAGGGTGGGTGGTCGGCGGCGCGTCACTCTTTTCACTCATCGTGTCTTCCTTCCGCGCGCGGGGCGACCATTCTATACGAGCCGGCGTCTTACCTGGCTATGTGGCCCCGTTCGCAATCACGGTGGCATTCCGCCGGCGATGCATCCCAGCCGGCGGCGCCAGCCGCCGCCCGACCCGTGTGTTCCCGGGCTATGGCCAGGTCTCGCCGAAGCCGTGGCGGAGGCGAATTGCTGCTCCGTCGAATATTGTCCGATACTGTCGGTCGTCGCGCCGTGCCAACCGGGCGCCGCGCCGCCCTCGGTGCATCCCCGTCATCGCGAACGGGACCACGACGAGCGGTTGCCGATGCCACCGGGGGGGTGCTAGGCTGTGTCCTGAGGTGTGGCCTCGGCGGGCCATGGCCCTCACCCCGACGCGCTCCCGGAGGGAGAGGGAGACAGGGGAGCCCCTCGTTCGGCAGCCCTGCGTGAAGCGATGACTCGACGCGCCATCGTCCCGCTGCTCAGCGTGCTGCTGGTGAGTCCGCTCGCACCGGTGGCTGCCGCGGCACAGGACGTCGACGGCGCCCCGCTGCCGGCGGTGACGTTGCCGGTCAACCTCGAGCGGGTGAAGCGGATGCTCGCGGCGCTGCCGGCCACCGACGAGGGGCGCTCGCTCCTGAAGCTCAGCTACTACCTCGAGGTCTATGCCCGCGCGCCGCGGCTCAATCTGCTGCGGGGATTCGATCTCGACACCGGCCCGGTCCCGTTCGGCGGACCGAGCCATGCCGACATGCAGGCCTTGTGGACCCCGGAAGAGTTCAGCGCGCCGGTGGCGGACCTGGGCTCGTTGTTCGACTGGATCTTGAAACGCTAGCGAGGGGAAATTGTGGCTTCAGGTGTCATCGTTGGTGAACAGCGTGTGTCAGGACTCGGCGCGATCGAAGGGCTCCTTGGCGCCGATGCGGCGCTGCTCGCGCATCAGTGCAAGACCATCCCGGCCACGAGCCTGCAGCTGCCCGGTCCGGATTTCATCGACCGCTGCTACGCGCCGTCCGACCGCCCGACGCGCGTGCTGACCAGCCTGCAGGCGTTGTTCGGCGCGGGACGACTCGCCCACACCGGATATCTGTCCCTCCTGCCGGTCGATCAAGGCATCGAGCACTCCGCCGGGGCCTCGTTCGCCCCGAATCCCGAGTATTTCGACCCGGCCAACATCGTCAAGCTGGCGATCGAGGGCGGCTGCAACGGGGTGGCCTCGACCTTGGGGGTCCTGGGCTCGGTCGCGCGCACGTACGCCCACAAGATCCCGTTCATCATGAAGTTCAACCACAACGAGTTTCTCTCCCATCCGAACTCGTACGATCAAATCCGCTTCGCCAGCGTCGAGCAGGCCTTCGACATGGGCGCGATGGGTGTCGGCGCGACGATCTATTTTGGCTCGGAGGAATCCAGACGGCAGCTGCAGGAGGTCTCGGAACTGTTCCAGCAGGCACACGAGCTCGGCATGTTCACCGTGCTCTGGTGCTACTTGAGAAACGCCGCCTTCAAGACGAAGGACGTCGACTATCATGCGGCCGCGGACCTGACGGGGCAGGCCAACCACCTGGGTGTCACGATCGAAGCGGACATCATCAAGCAGAAGCTCCCTGAGACCAACGGGGGATACACGGCGCTCAACTTCGGCAAGACGCACAAGGACGTCTACGCGAAGCTGACGAGCGAGCATCCAATCGATCTCACCCGCTACCAGGTCGCGAACTGCTACATGGGGCGCGCCGGACTGATCAACTCGGGCGGCGCGTCGTCTGGAGACAGCGACCTGAAGGACGCCGTGCGAACCGCGGTGATCAACAAGCGGGCGGGCGGCACCGGTCTGATCTCCGGCCGCAAGGCGTTCCAGCGCCCGATGGCCGAGGGCGTCGCCCTGCTCAACGCGATCCAGGACGTCTATCTGGCGAAGGAGATCACGATCGCATAGCGGTCACGTCGCCGCCGCGCTGCCCCGGAGCGCCCCGAGTGGCCGTTCACACCTCAGCCTGCGCCCACAGCTCGACCCGGATCGAGAGCAGGAAATACTTCTTCCGCAACGCGACCACCCGGTCCGAATAGCCTGCTTTCGGGATGTCCTTGGCGACGAGCCGCGCGCGCAGTGTGCGCAGCTCGTGCCGGTAGAGGTCGTTCACGAACTCCTTCGCGAGCGCCGGGGCGGTGGTCGGCGTGGGACGCAGACCAAGTCGGCCGAGCTCCTCGAACACCTTCGGGTGGTAGGTGTACTCCACGGTCGGATGCTACCCTATCCCCCGTGCGACGGGTCTTCCCACCGCGTACCCGTCTCCAGATGCGGGCAGCCCGCGGCGGACTCGTCGTGACGCTGCTGGGCGCGTTGGCTGTGTCATCGGCCGGCGCCGCGACTGACGACCTGACGCTCCCCCCACCGACCTACCCGCACGTGGCTCGTCTGCTCGACACCGGCGACCACGCCGCCGCCCTCGACACGTTGACCGCCGCCGTCCAGGACGGGCCGGGCCAGCCGCTCGAGGCGCTGGTCCTGCGCGCCACGTTGCTCGCCCACGAGGGACGCGCCCCGGACGCCGAGGCGGTCTGGCGGCGGGTCATCGGCCGAGCGGTGTGGATGCGCACCTACTCCCGCCGGGCGCTGGTGACGAGCCTCGCGGGCCGCGGCGAGCCGGCGCTCGCGGCGCCGATCCTCTCCGAGCTGAACCGCTCGGACGCCACGCGCCATCTGGATCTGACGCTGCTGGTGGCCGACGCCCACCGCGCACAGGGGGAGGTCGACCGCGCGGCGGCGCTGTATCGCGAGGCGCTCGGACGCCGGACCCACGGTGCGCTGGCAGACCGTGCGCGGCTCGGACTGGCCGCTGCACAGGAGGCCGCGGGCAACCTGAGTGCGGCCATCGCCACCCTGCGCGACGCGCAGCTCGAGCACCGGACCGGGCCCGGCTACGCGGACGCGCTCGCCGCCGAGCGGCGTCTGAGCCAGCGGCTGCCGCGCGCCCCGTTCACCCCGACGCAATATCAACTGATGACCCGTCGCCTGCGGAGCTACGCCCGCTACGGCGAGGCCGCGGCGCTGATCGACGAGTGGCGAACGGTGCAACCGGACGCGGCGGAACGACTGGATGTCGAGATGATCGGCGTGCTCTACGACAGCCGGTCGAACGCGGAGGCGGTCGCACGCTGCGCGGCGTTCGCGGCACGCTACCCGTCGAGTCCGTTGCTCCCGGACGTGCGGCTGACCGAGTTTCGCCTCGCCGTCAGGATGGGCGACACGGCGACCGCACGCACGCTCGGCCTGCACCTGTGGGAGGGCCGCGTTCCAGGCGCCACCGCACAGCAACGCTTCAACGCCGGGGAGCTGCTGGCCGCATATCTGGTCGCGGTGGGCGACGTCGAGGGCGGCCTCGACCTGTATCGCGGGCTGTTCCGACGCGCCACCAGCGCCGACGGCCAGCGCACGATGCTCTGGAAGGCCGGGGTGGCGGCGCTCCGGGCCGGACAGAACGCACGCGCGCTGACGAACCTGCGCGCCCTGAACCAGCGCCGCCCGACCGGCGACCTCCAGCCAGCCGGACAATACTGGCAGGCGATTGCCGACACGCGCGCCGGCCGGACCAACGAGGCCGAGCGGGCGTTCCGGGCCCTGGTCGACACCCGGCCCTACCACTACTACGGGCTGCGGGCGCGGGCGCGGCTCGAGGAGCTGCGCGGCGACGACGGCGTCCCCGCACCGCCGCTCCGGCAGTTTCCGGCGGTGTCGCTCGGCTCCTCGGCGCCGACCCGCGCCGAGTTCAAGGCGGCCATGGTGCTGGCCCGCGCCGGGCTGGTGCGGGACGCCGCCTGGTATCTGCGCCGGCTGCTCGAGCGCCAGGGCCGGAACCGCGGGCTGGCGCTGCTCGCCACGCGCGCCTCGGCCGAGGCGGGCGACTACGCGGCCGTGGCGCGTCTGCTGGCCACCCATTTCGGCAGCTTCCTGCAGCAGCCGGCTGCGGGGCTGCCTGGGGACTTCTACGCGCTGGTCTACCCGCGCCCGTTCGTCGATGCCGTCACCAGCGCCGCCGGCGGCCGCGACCTCGACCCGGCGTTCATGTTCTCGCTGATGCGCCAGGAATCGCGGTTCGACCCCGCCGCCCGTTCACTGGCGGGGGCGCTCGGGCTGTTCCAGATCATGCCGTATACGGCGACCGAGCTCGGGCCGCGCTCCGGTCTCGACGATCTCTCCGGCGCCGATTTCGAGAACGAGACCGTGCTGCTGCAGCCGCCCGTGAACGCCGCTATCGCCGCCACCCTCGCCGGCGATCTGTTCGCGCTGTTCGGCGGCGCGCTCGCGCCGGTCATCGCCTCGTACAACGCCGGCGAGGAGCGGGTCGCCATCTGGTGGGCATCGGCGCGCGGTCTGCCAGAGGACCTGTTCGTCGACACCATCCCCTACAGCGAGACCCGCCGGTTCGTGCGAGAAGTGTTGGCGAACGTGGCGGGCTACCAGAGGGTCTACGGGGGGACGGGACCGGCTCGATAAGCGGGCGGCTCTCGGCTCTTGTCCTCACGAAGTCAGAAGTCCGGAGGCAGGAGGATGTCGGTGGGCTTCACCCGTTGCTAGTCAATTCTTATCAGCCAGTTCGGACATCAATCTGATCTGCTGCCGGCGACAGCCGTCCTGCTTCATTCTGACTTCTGCCTCCTCTACGCACACTCCTAGAATCCGACCGCGGCGCTTGTGCGCCGCCGATCTTCGGCCGCCTCCAACACGTTGTCCTCCGCGTTGTTGTAGATGGCGGAGACCGCGCCCTGGACCCGGGTCTCGACCATGGTGTGCCCCTGCTGGGCCAGCAGCGCCAGCGTGTCCGGGGACAGTCCCCATCGCTCGTAACGGGTCTGGTCCGGCAACCACTGGTGGTGCAGCCGTGGCGCGTCGACCGCCTCCTGGATGTTCATGCCGAAGTCGACGACGTTCAGGATCGTCTGTAGCACGGTGTTGATGATGGTGCGTCCGCCCGGGCTCCCGGTTGTCATCACCAGGCGGCCGGCGCGCGCCACGATCGTCGGCGTCATGCTCGAGAGCATCCGCTTGCCAGGCTCCGCCAGGTTCGGGCCGGTGCCGATGAGCCCGGTCTCGGTCGTCAGTCCCGGCGCGGCGTTGAAGTCGCCCATCTCGTTGTTCAACAGGAACCCGGCGCCGGGCACCGTGATCTTCGACCCGTAGCCCTGCTCCAGCGTGTAGGTCATCGACACGGCGTTCCGGGCGCCGTCCACCACCGACAGGTGAGTCGTCTCGTTGCCCTCGGTCGGCCAGACGAAGCTGTCGGGTGAGGAGACGGAGGCCCGCTCCAGGCTGATGGTCAGACGGAGCTCGCCGGCATATGCCTTCGACGTGAGCCGGTCGATCGGCATGCGCGGGTTGAACGCCGGGTCGCCCAGATACTGCGCCCGGTCGGCGTAGGCCCGCCGCATCGCCTCGATGAGGAGATGCGTCGTCGCCGCCGACCCGGACCCGGTGGCCGCCAGGTCGTAGCCCTCCAGGATGTTGAGCATCTGGATGAGGGCCGTGCCCCCGGAGCTGATCGGCGGCATCGAGATGATGTCGTAGCCGCGATAGGTGCCGGTGATCGGCGTCCGGCGCACGGCGCGGTAGGCCGCGAGATCCTGACGGGTGATCAGACCACCGTGGGCCGCCATCTCGCGCGCGATGAGCTCGGCGGTCTCGCCCGCGTAGAACCCGGCCGGGCCCTCTGCGGCGACGCGCGCCAGCGTCCGCGCCAGGTCCGGCTGACGCAACGTCTCCCCCGCCTGATACGGCTCGCCCTGCTTCGAGAACTGCGCGACCGACGCCGGGTGGTCGGCCATCCGCGGCAGCACACCGGCGAGAGACCGGGCGAGCGCGTCCGACACCATGAACCCGTCGCGCGCCAGCGTGACCGCCGGCTCGACCAGCCGCTGCCAGGGCAGCGAGCCGTGCTCGGACCAGGCCAGGTGCAGCCCGGCCACCGTCCCCGGCACCCCGACCGCCAGGTGGCTGTTGTGGTGGATGCCGCGGTTGTACTCGCCGTCCGTCATGAACATCCCCGGGAACGACCGGCCCGGCGCCGTCTCGCGGAAGTCGTAGGCCACCGGGTCGCCCTCGGCCGGCCTGTACACCAGAAACCCGCCGCCGCCGATGTTGCCCGCCGTCGGGTAGGTGACCGCCAGCGCGAACGCGGTCGCGACTGCCGCATCGATCGCATTACCCCCGTCCCGCATGATCTCGGCGCCCACCCGCGACGCGGTGTCGTCCTGCGACACCACCATCGCACGACGCGCCCGGATCGGCTGCGTGCTGCCAATAAGCAGGGCAGGTGCGACCGCAACCAGCAAGGCGGCGACCGCCGCCAGCAGTCCGTGGTGAAGGCCCAGCGTCGCACCGAGACCTGTCCTGATCGATGCCGCGCTTGGCCAGCGCACGGCGCGACGAGGGAGCACACCGGCAGTATGCGACTGAGGAGCAACGTAGCCAGACGGGATGCAGCGCCGGTCGGATGCAGCTGGATTTCCACCACGGGCTGCTGTGGCGTCGCGGACAGGCACCCGTCGGATCAGGGTTGACATGCGCCCATGATCGCAGCGTGACGCCCCGGGAGCAAGGGCCCTGGAGGGCGACGGCCCTACAGGAGACAGCAGTCAGGAGGCAGGAGTCAGGAGACGCCGGAGGGGTTCGCGGCATCGTTTCGGCCACATGCGATGACCCGCAGGCCGAGCGCCCCGTGAGCCTGGCCAAGACAGGCGGGCCCGCCCGCCATAGCCGTGGCGACGCCGGGCTGCTACACTTTTTCGACCCAGATTCAAGGAGTCTCCCAATGCACCATCGCTGCACCGGCCGCACGACCGCAACGCTCGTCATCGCCTGGCTCATCCTCGCCCCGGCAACCGCCACCGCTCAGCACCGCGGTCTGCTGCCCACCGACTTCTACAGCGAGGTCGGGGTGGGCGAGGTCGCCATCTCGCCCGACGGCGCGCTGGTGGCGTTCACCGTCACCACGGTCAACGAAGAAGAGAACCGGCGACACCGAGAGGTCTGGATGCAGGAGCTGCGTGGCGGGCGACCCGAGGGCGAGCCGTTCCGGTTCACCAACCCGACCCGCGAGGCCAACGCGCCGCGCTGGTCGCCCGACAGCGGGGTGCTGAGCTTCCAGTCGCGCCGGGACGAAGGCGACGACGCCGGGACAACCTGGTTCGCCAGGGTGACGTTCCCGGGCGGCGAGGCCTACCAGATCGAGGGGGTCGACGCGGCGCCGGTCTGGTCGCCCGACGGCACCTGGATCGCCTATACCAAGCGACCCGACGATGGTGCGCCCGACGAGGACGCCGAGCGTGACGGGTGGATCGCACCCGATGCCATCACCAACACGCTGGACGCCGAGCGCTTCGACGGACGGGTCATCACCTCGATGCGGTACAAGCGTGACGGCACGCTGACGCTGCGCCCACATCCCTCGACCGAGGCGAAGCGGCAGCTCTTCGTCGTGGCGGCCGACGGCGACGTCCCGGTGCAGCGGACCCATGTGGCCTTCGACGTCGGCGGCCTCGTCTGGTCGGCCGACGGCGAGCGTCTCTATTTCACCGGGAACGAGCTGGAGGACGACGAGTACAACCGCGACCTGACGACCGACATCTATCTGGTCGGCCGCGAGTCTGGCGACCCGCGGAAGCTGACCTCCAACCCGGGCAGCGAGAGCGCGCCCGCCGTCTCGCCCACCGGCAACCGGCTCGCGTTCCTGCAGACGCGCGCGCGGGGCGAGGCAACCAACCTGCGCGTCGTCGACCTGGCGGCCAACGGCACGTTCCGCGGGATTCCCCGCAACCTGACACGCGACTGGGACATGACACCGGGCGCGCCCACCTGGGCGGCCACCGGCGAGGCGGTCCGATTCCTGGCCGGCGTCAGCGGCGACCGGCATCTGTTCGAGGTGACGGTGACCGGCGACCTCATCCGGCAGCTGACCACCGGTGACCGGCAGGTCGGGTCGGTGTCGACCTCAGAGGACGGCCTGGTCATCGCCTACACCGTCACCGACGCCGTCTCACCCGCGGAGGTGTTCGTCAACCGTGGCGACGGCACCCTGCAACGGCGGGTGACCTCGTTCAACGACGAGTGGCTCGCCGGCCTCAGCCTGCAACCGGCCGAACGGCTGACCTGGACCATCGCCGACGGGACCGAGATCGAAGGGTGGCTCATCAGGCCGGTCGGCTACGAGGCCGGTCGGCCGTACCCGATGATCCTGAAGATCCACGGCGGCCCACACGGCGCCTACGGCAACACGTTCTTCCGGACGTTCCACATCCTCTCGAACGCCGGCTTCTTCGTGCTCTACACAAACCCCCGCGGGTCGACCGGGTACGGCCACGCCTTCACCTACGCCACCAAGGAGGGTTGGGGCGAGATCGATTCCGAGGACTACCTGACCGGGGTCGACGCCGCGCTCGAGCGCTACCCCGAGATCGACCCGACGCGGGTCGGCGTGTCTGGCGGCAGCTATGGCGGCTACATGACCAACTGGCTGACCGCCACGACGAACCGCTTCGCCGCCGCCGTCACCAGCCGGTCGATCACCAACTGGGAGAGCTGGTACGGTGCGTCCGACGCGCAGGGCCTGACCGAGTTCGAGTTCGGCGGCACGCCCTGGGAACAGCGCGAGCGGTATCGCCGGCTGTCACCGATCTCCTACGTGGAGCAGGTCACCGCGCCGACGCTCATCATCCACAGCGAGAACGACTACCGGACGCCGATCGGCGATGGCGAGCAGTGGTACATGGCGCTGAAGAAGCGGGAGATCCCGACCGAGCTGATCCGCTATCCCCGGTCGAGCCACGGGTTGTCGCGCAGCGGAGAGCCGTGGCTGCTGGTCGACCGCCTGGAGCGGATCCGCAGCTGGTTCACGCACTGGCTGATCCAGCAGCCCGGCCCTCAGTCCTCCCGGTAGCCAGGCCCTTCACCGTGGCAAGGCCCCGCCGACAAGCTCAGGCAGGCCTGCAGGGCCGCCGCTCGGTCGCACCGACCTCGCCGACGCGTGCGCTATTGCGTGAGGTGTCTGCGCGTCGCTTCGAGATTGAACGTCAGCTTGTCGCGCGGCAGGCCGTTGATGATCGGCCCGACGAACAACTTCGCGATGAACGGAATCCCGCGGCTGAGCGAGATCGACTCGCACTGCATGTAGATGTCGCCGCCCCGAAGACGGGCGTAGGCCTTCTCCCGCTCGTCGTCCGCGCGGCGGCGCCCGGCCTCGGTCTCCTCCGCGACGATCGAATCGTGGATCAGGCGCAGCTTGTCCGCCACCATCTTGCGGCCCTGCCCCACGGCATGGGAGATGGCGTCGCCGATCTTGTCGGTCAGCCGCCGCTTGACGGCTGGCTCCCCCGATGGGGTGTCGCCCGATGGATCTCGGTCGTTGTGGTCCATAACCAAACCTTCGCTGGCGCGGTCGCGGTAGAGATACCGCCGCGGCGGTTAAGGACTGTTTAAGCCGCGAATCCTTCCAGGCCGGCTTCGCGCCGCTCCCCGGGCGGCGGGGGTGTGTTCGGCCGCCGCCGCGGCTGCTCAAACCGCCAAAAATGGTCCTCAGATCGCATTACGAGGAGCGCCGGGGGGAGTTTTCTTCCAAACATGTTCGTTC
>JADFPE010000174.1 GCA_022562495.1 Acidobacteriota bacterium | reverse complement strand
CCGAGGGTGGCGATGCGCCGGTCTGGCAAGGCGTGACGAGGGAGCATACCGGCAGTATTCGACCGAGGAACAACGCAGTCAGGACGGATGCAGCGGCAGCCGAATGCAGCCGGACTTCCACCACGGGCTGCTAGCGCGGGTATCCAGGGAAAGGTAGACGCATGGCAACCGGAATCAGAGACAAGGTCGCTCTCCTCGGCATGGGCTGTTCGAAGTTCGGCGAACGGTGGAACGACAACGCCGAAGACCTCATGGTGGAATCGTTCTCGGAAGCGGTAGCCGATGCGGGCATCGAGAGGAACCAGATCGAGGCGGCATGGTTTTCGACCGCCATCGAGGAACAGCACGTCGGCAAGTCCGGGATTCCGCTGGCCATGGCCCTGCGCCTGCCGATCATTCCGGTGACCCGGGTCGAGAACTACTGCGCCTCCGGCTCCGAGGCGTTTCGCGGCGCCGTCTACGCCGTGGCGTCCGGGGCGTGCGATATCGCCCTGGCGCTGGGCGTGGAGAAACTCAAGGACACCGGCTACGGCGGGTTGCCGCAGCGTAGCCGCGGTGCGCTCAACGACATGTACTGGTCGAACATGTCCGCGCCTGGCGCCTTTGCTCAGCTGGCCAGTGCCTATCAGGCAAAGCATGGGGTCTCGCGCGCGGACCTCAAGCGAGCGATGGCACACATCTCGGTGAAGAGTCACGCCAACGGCGCAAAGAACCCGAAGGCACATCTCAGACAACCGATCGACGAAGACCGGGTCATGAACGCCCCGATGATCGCCGACCCGCTGGGGCTCTTCGACTGCTGCGGCGTGTCTGACGGGTCTGCCTGTGCCATTGTGACGACGCCGGACATCGCCAGGGCCACGGGGAAGCAGGACGTGATCACGGTCAAGGCCGTGCAAGTCGCCGTCTCCAACGGCACCGAGGTGCAGCACAACTCTTGGGATGGCAGCTACTTCATGACCACGCGTGCCGCCTCGACACGCGCCTATGCGGAGGCAGGCATCACGAACCCTCGCGAGACGATCAGCCTGACCGAGGTGCACGACTGCTTTTCAGTCACCGAGCTGGTGACGATGGAGGACTTGCACATCTCGCCCGAGGGCGGCGCGATCAAAGATGTGATGGACGGCTTCTTTGACGCCGATGGCACGCTGCCGTGTCAGATCGACGGTGGCCTGAAGTGCTTCGGCCATCCGATCGGGGCATCGGGGCTGCGGATGCTCTACGAGGTGTATCTGCAGATGCAGGGTCGCGCCGGAGCACGGCAGCGAGCTGACAATCCCGTCTTCGGTCTGACCCACAACCTGGGCGGGTTCCCGCACCAGAACGTCTGTTCGGTCGTGATCGTCGGCCAGCAAGGCGCGTGAACGACGACATCGCCGAAAGCAAGCCGCGCATGGCGCATGGCCCGCACGAGATGATGGTGCCCTTGCGCACCGACTCCGACCTGCCGCTGGCTCTGATCGGCGGGAAGGCCGCGTCGCTCGTGCGGCTTGCCCGAGCGGGATTCCCGGTGCCCGACGGGTGGCTCGTGACGTCGGAGTTCTTCGGCCCGTGGACCGACGTCCTGGGCGAATCGGCCGAGTGGCGGGAGGTGTGTTCCCTGGCGGGCGTGGCGCCGGCGAGCGAGGGCAGGGCCCGGCTCAGTGCCGCATGTGAGGCGGTGAAGACGCGTGCGCGGGCGCTTGTCCTCGATGGTCACCAGCGACGCGTCGTCGACGAGATTGCGGCGGCCCTTGGCGACGGCGTGTGCGCGGTCCGTTCGTCCTCGCCGGAGGAAGACCTCGCCGAGGCCTCGTTTGCCGGACTCTACGAGACGGTGCTGGGTGTCACCGGTTGCGCGCTCGAGGACGCGATCCGGCACTGTTTCGTCTCCTGTCTCGACGTCCGCGTGGTGATCTACAAGCAGCAACGACACCTGCCGGTAGAGGTGCCGGGGATGGCGCTCGTGGTACAGCAGCAGGTCGCGAGCGACGTCTCCGGCGTCGCGTTCTCGATCAATCCGCTGACCAACGACTTTGATGAGGTACTGGTGAACGCGAGCTGGGGCCTCGGAGAGGCGCTGGTCTCGGGCAAGGTTGTTCCCGATCGGTGGGTCGTCAACAAGGTGACGTCTGCCACGGTCGAGTGCCGGCCCGGCACGAAAGGCCATGACCGACCGGGCGAGCTCTGTCTCGACGATCACCAACTCACCCGTCTCGTCGAGACCGTCTGTGCCGTCGAGTCGCTCTACGGCGAGCCGGTGGACGTCGAGTGGGCGTTTGCCGCCGGCACGCTCCACCTGCTGCAGGCCCGCCTGGTCACCGCCTACGTACCGCTGCCGGCGGCGATGCAGACGGCGCCTGGCGAGCGACGACTGTTGTATATCGACCCCAGCCTGGCCGACGGCATCACGATCAGTGGTGCCGTCTCGCCCTTGACGAACGACCTGATGCTGCTGCTGTCGGATCTGATCGTGAAGTACATCGTGGGCGACGTCACGCTCGATCACGACGTGAAACACGGCGTCTATGGTGTCGGTGGCGCGCGCATCTATCTGAACATGTCGCACCTACTGCACCTGATTGACGTGAAGAAATTCGCGGACGACCGGCGGGTGCTCGACACGACCCTCGCCGACATCTATGAGAACCTCGATGTCGACCGCTACCGGTCGGAGCGGCCGCTCCCCTACCTGCGCAAAGCACGTCTGCTGCGCGCCGTCCCCGGCATTCTCTGGCGCGTGCGCGGTCTCCTCATGGCGATTGCGAAGGCTACCTTTCGCAGCAAGGCGTTCCACGAGCAGTACCGGGAGACGCACGCGGCGCTCGAGCGACATCTGGACATGCATCGCCATGCGTCGATGCCGATGAGCGAGTTCGTCGGGCGGCTGTACGGGCACCTGGGAACCGTCGCCGAGATGGCGACCACACCCGCGCTGGTGATGCACATCCGTGGCGGCGTGCGGGCGCTCGACCGTCTGATCGACTCGACGTCGGACGAACAGCGGCGCCTCGCGGAGGCCATCAAATCCGGGGCGGATGATCTGGTGTTCGAGATGGGCATCGCGCTGCATCATCTGTCCACCCTGCTGCCGGCCGAGGCCTTCGAGGATGTCGACACGCTCGAGCGTTCGCTTGTCGCACGTCGTCTTCCCCAGGAGTTTCTCGCTGCATGGGACCGGTTCGTTGCACGCTTTGGGTGCCGCGGCCCACTCGAGATGGACCTGGCCTATCCAAAATATGGGGACGACCCGAGAGTGGCGCTCCGTCAGATGGCGATGCTGGCGCGCGGCGGTACCATCGATCCCGGTCAGATCCACAAGCGGCAGGCGCGTGAGCGGCAGACGGCGTACGCGGCGCTCGCCAGGTTGCTGCCGCCCAAGAAACGTCGCCGGCTCAAACGCGCGTATCGCAACATTCTCGACTTCGAAGCGGCACGGGAGATGCCCAAGCACCACATCACGATGGTGAACATGCGTATCCGCACGCGCCTGCTCACTCGGGCCGACCGGTGGGTGGAGGACGATCGACTCGACCGCCGGGAGGACATCTTCGAGCTGCGCTTCGAGGACATCGACAGGGCAGAACAGGATCCCGGGCTCGACCTGCGCGAGCTACTCGCGTCCCGTAACCGGTTCTACCGCAAAGCTCGAGCGCTCGTTCGCCACTTCCCGCACGCCATCGACTCGCGAGGGCGCATCCTGCGTCCGGAACGGCCGCACGAGCCCGGTGAGTTGCGTGGACTTGCGGTGTCTCCCGGTCGGGTGAAGGGGCCCGTGAAGCTGCTGCACGACCCGTTCGAGAAGGACGTCGAGCCGGGCGACGTCCTCGTCGCCCACACCACCGATCCGGGCTGGACGCCACTATTCATCAATGCTGGGGCGGTGCTGCTGGAAGTGGGCGGCGAGCTGCAGCACGGAGCGCTGGTCGCGCGCGAGTACGGCAAGCCGTGCGTCGTCGGGATCGTCAATCTCACCCGCAGCCTCAGTGACGGGCAGATGGTCGAGGTCGACGGCGATGCTGGAGTCGTACGCATCCTGTCGGAGCCGACGTCGTGACCGGTCGCGACTCTCTACGGGTCTAGCCGGCCCACCGACTGCGAGTCCGGCAG
Organism: Acidobacteriota bacterium; assembly: GCA_022562495.1. Taxonomy (GTDB): domain Bacteria; phylum Acidobacteriota; class Vicinamibacteria; order Vicinamibacterales; family UBA8438; genus NP936. The sequence goes on along the minus strand of JADFPE010000174.1, from coordinate 6,876 downwards.
CCCGAATGTGAACACGACGTTGCCGGCGGCAATCGTCACATACTGCTTGCCATCGACGGCGTACGACATCGGGGCCGCGTGCACCATGCTGCCGACACTGACGTGCCAGAGTGCCTCGCCGCTCACGGCGTCGAGCGCGAAGAAGTAGCCGTCCACGCTGCCACTGAACACCAGATCGCCGGCGGTTGCGAGTATTCCGGCGGTCGAGCGCGGTTGGATCTGATACTCCCACCGGCGGTCGCCGGTCCTCGGGTCTATCGCCCGGATGGCGCTCTGGTAGCTGTCGACTGGCAGCGGCGCTTGAAAGCCCCCGCCGGTGAAGCGGTCGCCTTCGATGTAGTCCTCGTCACGCTTGTAGAACAGGTCCTCGCCATCGAACGCCTGGACGTAGAACAGTTCCGTGCGCGGGCTGTAGGCCGGGGAGAACCAGTTCGTACCACCCACGACCGGCGGAGACACCAGCGTGCCCTCGGATGTGGGGAAGGTGTCGGGCACGCGGATCGGGCGGCCGTTCGAGTCCAGCCCCTTGGCCCAGGTCTGCTTGGCGAACGGTGTGCCGACCAGGAACTCGCCGGTCACCCGGTCGAGCGTGTAGTAGAAGGCGTTGCGGTTCGCCCACATCATCACCTTGCGTGTCTCCCCGCCCATCTGGAGGTCGGCGAGGATCGGCACCTGGATGGCGTCCCAGTCGTGCTCGTCGTGTGGCGTGAACTGGAAATACCATGCGAGCTCGCCGGTCTCGTGGTTGATCGCCAGCGCCGAGTCGGAATACAGGTTGTCGCCCATCCGGACATCGCCGTTCCAGTCCGGCCCCGGGTTCCCGGTGCCCCAGTAGACCAGGTCGAGGTCCGGGTCGTAGGCGCCGGTGATCCAGCTGGCCGAGCCACCGGTGCGCCACGACTCGCCGGCCCACGTCTGGTTGTCCGGATGGTCGGGCCCGGGAATCGTCTTGGCGCGCCAGCTGAGGTCCCCGGTCACGGCGTCGTAGGCATCGATGAACCCGCTGATGCCAAACTCGCCGCCCGCGATGCCGGTCACGACCTTGTCCTTGACGATCAGCGGCGCCGCGGTCTTGCTATAGCCGGACCGGTAGTCGGCGACCTCCGTGTTCCAGATGAGGTTCCCGGTGCGCGCGTCGATCGCCACCAGATGGGCATCGAGGGTGCTCATGTAGAGCGTGTCGCCGAGGATCGCCACGCCCCGGTTGTTCCGGCCGCAGCAGATCCGCAGGTCGTCCGGGAGCTCGTGGTTGTAGCGCCAGTACTGCCGGCCGGTGGCGGCATCGACCGCGACCACGTTGCTCGGCGCCTCGGTGATGAACATCACCCCGTCGACCACGAGCGGCACCGTCTCGGCCCGGTCGAGCTGCGGAATCTGGTAGGCCCACAGGAGCTCGAGCTCGCCGACATTCCTGTTGTGAATCTGGTCGAGGCCGCTGAAGCGCTGGCTGTCGAGCGTGCCGGAGTACATCAGCCAGTTCTCCGGCTCGTCGGCCGCGTTCAGCAGACGCTCCCAGGTGACAGGTGAGAGGGACGGCGCCGCGCCGGGCTCCGACTCGGACGGCTGCGCGAGCGCCGGCGCGGCGCACATGAGGACGGCGATGGCGATCGTTAGCCACTTCATGTCAGTTCTCCTCCCGTCATCGGATTCGCACGACGATACCATGCGGTGGCGCGACCATCTACGTCTGGGTCCCTCCTCCGTTGCCTCGAGTCCCTCCACTGGTCAGGCACCTTGCGGCGGGCCACGAGCGACGGAGGCAAGAAAACCGGCGCGGTTCCACACAGACCCAGTAAACTTCCGTCATCTCCAGGAGATGCAGCGGGTTGTCACCACGGGCTGTTAGGCATGCATGACCACTGGAGGCTGATCATGAAGAACATCTGGCTGCTCGCACTCGTGCTGGGTCTGTGGCCCGGCTCGGGAACGGCCCAGACGACCGAAGAGCTGGTCAACGATGGGCAGACCACGGACAACGTCATCACCCAGAGCATGGGGTACGACCGCAAGAGCTACAGTCCGCTCGAGCAAATCAACAGGTCCACCGTCAGGCGGCTGGTGCCCATCTGGAACGCGAGTCTGATGAACGACCTGGGAGAGCTGGCGGCGCCGACGGTGTATGACGGCGTCATGTATGTGATCAACGGCAAGTGGACGTTCGCCATCGACGTTGACACCGGCCGGCAGATCTGGCGCACGCCGGTGGAGCTCGAGGAAGGAACACGGCGCACCGCGTTCACCAGAGGCGCGCCGACCATCTATGAGGGCAAGCTCTTTCGGGTGACGCTCGACAACCACGTGCTCGCACTCGACATGGAGACCGGCACAGAGCTGTGGAACCAGAAATTCGCCGACTCGCAAGAGGGCTACTACGCGACGGGTGCGCCGATTGTGGCCAACGGCGTGTTGATTTCAGGGATGTCCGGGGGGGAGTCGACCACGCGCGGGTTCCTCGACGGCTGGGATCCTGAGACCGGGACAAAACTGTGGCGCAGATACACCATCCCGGAGCCCGGCGAACCTGGGTCCGAGACGTGGCTCCAGGACAGCGATGCGTGGAAGTTCGGCGGTGGGCCGACGTGGCGGTCCGGGTCGTACGACCCCGAGCTCGACCTCGTCTATTGGGGCACGGGCAATGCGGAACCATACGACCCCAGACCGCGTGGGGCGTTGGATAGCTTGTTTACATCGAGTGTGCTCGCGATCCGGCCGAGAACCGGAGACATTGCGTGCCATTATCAATATACGCCCAACGACGTGTACGACGTGGACGGCACCGACGAGCATGTGCTCGTTGACATCGACATTGCCGGCCAGTCTCGGAAGGTGATGATCCAGGCGAACAAAAACGGCTTCCTCTATGTGCTGGACCGCACCAACTGCCAGCTGATTGCCGCGCACCCCTACGTCCAGGTCAACTGGGCCACGCATATCGATCTCGCCACCGGTCGACCGGTGTTGACCGATCTCTACACGCGCTTTCTGGCCGGTGAGGAGGTCGCCATCTTTCCCTCACGCGGGTCCAACGCGGTGCCGATCGCTTTCAATCCGCACACCGGCCTGGTCTATACCAGTACGTGGAATGTGCCGCGGATACAGCAGCTCGCGCCGCCGAAAGAGCAGGTCATCGGCGCGAACTCGACTGGCGTCAACAACCGGTTCCCCCAGGTCGAGCCGGGCGATCTGCTCGGGCACTTCCTGGCGATCGATCCACTGACCGGGAGGAAGGAATGGGAGATCCCGCTGACCGATTTCCCGAGCTCGGCGGGTATGCTGGCGACCGGTGGCGGGCTGGTGTTCACCGGCAAATTGACCGGCGAGTTCCTCGCACTCGACGCAGCAACGGGCGAGACGCTGTGGCAGTTCCAAACAGGGTCGAGCATCAATGCGACCGCGATCACTTACACTCACCGCGGCCGGCAGTATGTCACCGTGGCGTCTGGACTCGGGGGCGCTCTGGCCAACCGGTATGCGGCGGGGAAGGTGCCGACGGGCGGCTCGGTGTGGACGTTTGCGTTGATGCCCGAATAACTCGTCCAGCGCTCGGTCGTCATCGACATCCGTGGGGCAACGTGCCGGCCCTGTCTCGCAGGCGTGACAGCCTGCGCCACCCCAGGCGCCCGTCGTCGCGTCCACGCGGCCGCAAGTATAATCGGCTGACTCTCGGCGACTCGTTCCACGGGGTGCTGGAGCGCGACCACTGCGTTGACCTCGCGCCCGCCCCGCCCCACAATGGGTGTCATGGCCACGCACGATTCCGCCCCAACGTGGAGCCGGCGACGCGTCCTGGTCTCCCTCCTGGGAGTCGGAGCGGTCGCCCCCTTCGTGCGCGGGGAGCGGAACAGCTCCGGCGACTCGGTGCTGCTCCGGTACACGGCGCACATTCCCAACTCCCACGGGCTCTTCGGCAAGGTGTTCCTGCCGTGGACGGAGATGGTGACAAGGCGGACGGGGGGCCGGATCCGCTGGGAGCACTACGTCGACAGGCTGCTGCACGGGGCGCTCGACGGGTTCAAGGCCGTGGCGACGGGCATCACCGATTACACACACGGGTACGCCACCTACCAGCCAGGAAGCTTTCACCTGACCCATGGGCTCCAGCTACCGTTCCTCTTTCCGAACCCGGGCGTCGCCGCGCTCGTCGCCGAGGAGCTGTACCCCGAGTATTTGAAGGGCGAGTACGAGCGGATGGGCGTCTATCTGGCCCACTGTGACTCGACGACCGCCTACGACATCATCTCCAAAACGCCGATCCGCACGCCCTCCGACATGCGCGGCCAGAAGGTGCGTTCGACGGGCGGGCTCATGGCCGACATCCTCCGACAGGTCGGTGCGATTCCGGTGGTGATGGCGGCGGCGGAGACCTACACCGCGTTCCAGCGAGGCATCATCGACGCGGTCGCGGTGGGTGCTCCCGACATGGCGGCCTATCGCCTGTACGAGACCGGGAATTACTGCCTGCGGGTCGGCCTGACGCATACCGTCATCCAGTATTGTCTGAATCCGCGCACCTTCGACGGCCTGCCCGCCGACCTTCGTGTGCAGCTCTACGATCTCTTCCGCCTGCGGGGGCAGGTGGCCCACCGCAACTATTACGGCGGGGACGCCCTGGACACCGCCATCGCGAGGCTCACGGCGGGAGGCGTCGAGGTCAGCGAACCCACACCGGAGGAGAGCGAGGAGTGGCGGGACGCGGTCCGGCCGCTGGAGCAACGGTTCATCGAGGAGAACGCGAGGCGGGGTCTTCCAGCCGCTGCCTTCGTGCACGAGGCGAAGCAGCGCGCGGCTGTGTACGCGGACTGGACCGACCAGGAGCTCTGGGACCATGTGTCAGAGCGGCCCGTGCAGGGCATCATCGCGCTGTGACGCCCAGGGAAGACTCGAACGAGGGGGAGATGGGCGACGCAGTGGCCTGGCTCGATCTGGCGGCCGAGTGGATCGATCGCTGGTCCGAACGGGCGTCCTACGCGCTGTTCCGGTGCTGCGTCTACCTGACGATGCCGGCGCTCGTCGTACTGGTCACGGTGGACGTGGCCCTCCGGTATGTGTTCAATGCTCCCCTGCAGTGGGGCCGCGACGTCAACGGGCTCCTCCTCCTGATGACGATGTTCTGCGCGCTCCCCCACGCCTGGGACCGCGCCTACCACATCCGGATGGAGGTGTTCTACGTTCGCCTGTCCAGTGCGCGCAGACGGAGCGTGGACGTGCTGGCGTCGGTCGCCGGCATCGTGGTCTTCGGGCTGATGGGGGTGCAGGGGGCACGCTTCGTACCGTTCATGATCGGGACCGGGGAGACGGGCGAGGATCTCAGCCTGCCGTTGTGGCCGTTCATGGGATTCCTGTCGGCGTGCGCATTCGTGATGGTCGCGCGCGTGTTCGCCAACCCCGCGGGTGTGGAGGACCATCTGCAGTATCTGATGCATGGCAAGGGTGGAGCGGGTGCCGGGGGGCCGCTCGCGTCGGGGCGTGACCGGGCGCACGCAGACGATACCGCCTCGTGAGCCTCACGCTCGTCGGCCTCATCGGTATCGGCGCGATGTTCGTGCTCCTCATCCTGGGCGTGCCGATCGCCTTCGCGATGGCGCTCACCGGCGCCGTCGGGCTCTGGATCCTGGAAGGGCCGGGCCCCGCCCTGGCCCACACGCTCCTCATCCCCTGGGACGAGGGACGCAGCTTTGTCTTCGTCACCATTCCGCTCTTCGTGTTGATGGGGCAGCTCGTCTTCCAGACAGGGCTCGCGTCGGACCTTTACGCCGGCGTCCGCACGTGGATCGGCAAGGTGCCGGGCGGCATGGCGATCACGTCCGTGGTGGCCTGTGCCTCGTTCGGCGCGGTCACCGGCTCGAGCATTGCGACCGTGGCGACGATGGGGGCGATCGTCATGCCCGAGATGCGGCGCTACAAATATCATCCCCGCCTGGCCACTGGCGCGCTCGCCGCGTCCGGCACGCTCGGTATCCTCATCCCGCCCAGCCTCATCTTCATCTTCTATGGGGTGATGACCGAGACCTCGATCGGGGCGCTCTTCATCGCGGGCATCCTTCCGGGCATTCTGACCGCCGCGATGTTCTCGGCGATCATCCTGATCAGGTGCGTCGTCACACCCTCTCTGGGGCCGCCCGGTCCGGGTGCGACCTGGCACGAACGGTGGACCTCGACCATGGGCCTCCTGCCTATCCTGGCGCTGTTCCTCCTGGTGATCGGCGGGATCTACGGCGGGATCTTCACGCCGACCGAGGCGGCCGGGGTAGGGTGCACGGGCGTGTTGGTGACGGCGGCGCTGCGGCGCAGGCTGACGAAGCTTGCCATGAGCAAGGCGCTCGAGGAGACCGCCCTGATCAGCGCGATGATCTTTGCCATCATTGTCGGCGGCTATCTGGTGGCTCGCTTCCTGGCGATCACGGGGCTGACCCAGAGCCTGGTGACGATGCTGGTCGGGATGGAGCTGGGGAGAGTGCCGTTCCTCGTCCTGCTGGTGCTGCTCTACCTGGCGCTGGGCGCGATGGTGGACGTCTTCGGGATGCTGGTGCTGACGATCCCGTTCCTGATGCCCGTCGTGCGCGAGCTCGGGATCGATCCGGTCTGGTTCGGAGTCTTCGTGGTGGTCATGGCCGAGCTCGCCCTCGTGACACCACCGATCGGCGCCAATGTCTTCGTGATCCGACGCACGGCGCCGGAGGTGCCCATGGGGGACATCTTCATGGGCGTGCTGCCGTTCGTGGGCGGTGAGATGGTCGTGATCGCGCTGCTGATCGCCTTCCCGGAGATCGCCCTGTGGCTGCCGGGCAAGATGGGGTAGGGGCGCTACGCGGAGGTCGCTCGGTCGTTCTCACACTGCCTGACACTCGTTCTCAGAACGGGATCATCGGCTGGTGC
>JADFPE010000173.1 GCA_022562495.1 Acidobacteriota bacterium | reverse complement strand
GAAGACTTTCGCTCCTTCGGCGACGTCCTGGAGATAGCTGTGGTTGGGATGGCTGTTGCTCACCGTCACCATGGTAGCAGGACGCGAGTCCGGGCTAAGCCCAACCGAAGCGGGAAAGGGATCGGTCACCACCACCAGGTCGTCGGCCCGCAGGCGGAAGCAAGAGTGGCCCTGCCAGGTGATCTCCACTACCGACGCCGGTCGTTACGCAGGCTCACCAGGGCCCAGGCCGAAGGCAGGACAATCCCCGCCATCATCAACTTAAGTACGTCCCCCGGGATGAAGAGGTAGAGGCCTTTGGAAGGGACGTCTTCCCAGGGCACAGAAATTACCGTGCCCAGCCAGAGAAGTCCAGGAACGTAGAGCACCGCGTTTCCTATAAGTAGCGCCCAGAGCGCGTTTCCCCTGTTCCAGCCTCTCTCTACAAGGAAACCTGTTACGAAGGCAGCAGCAATAAATCCAATAAGATAGCCCCCGGTAGCGCTGGTTGTCACATAGTTCCAGCCGTTGTTGCCTCCTTGAAAAACGGGAAGGCCAGCCATACCCACGAAATAGAAAAGAAGGAGGCTGGAAGTACCTCGCCAGCTCCCGAGGGCGGCTCCGGTCAACAGCACGCCGAAGGTCTGCAAGGTGATGGGCGTGGGGTTAACAAGGCCGGCAAAGTCATCATCGGGAATATAGAATCGAATACGTCCGCACGCCGTAACCAGGGCAGCGAAGCCCACAATCAGAATCACGTCTCTGATGAGGCTAGCGGGAATTCGCCGGCCCAGGACTTCCAACTGGCGACTCGACGGGAAGGCCGCCTCTGCTAAGGTTTCAGATCTTGCCAGAACTCGCACAGTTCCTCCTGGGTTCAGATAAGAGTCAGAGCCGTACGTCAGTTATAATAGAAGCAGGTAGCGGAGTCAACGCTTGACGTCGGCCTGATATCCATTGTTCGTTGGCACAGGGCTGGTGCCGGCGAGGGATAGTTTTTCAACTCTAGGGCCACTCCCCAATGCTACGAGATAGAACCGAGACAGTCCTCAAGCTGCTGGTGGATGAGTACATCTCCACTGCAACGCCGGTGACTTCGGAGGGGATTGCCCGCCTCGCCCCCATCAAGGTAAGTCCCGCCACGGTGCGCCACGAGATGCCCGATGACGGGGTACCCCACGAGCGCCAGGTCGCCAATCGCGTCGAGGATCTTGTGGCGGACGAACTCATCTTCGAACCGCAGCGACGTGTTGAGGATACCGGTCTCGCCGAGCACGATGGCGTTGTCGAGCGACCCACCCAGCGCCAGGCCTTTCTGACGCAACATCTCGATTTCCTTGAGGAACCCGAACGTGCGGGCGGGTGCGATCTCATCGACGAACGACTCCTGCGTGACCCGCAGCGTGTGGGTCATGTGACGCAGCAGCGGATGGTCGAAGCTGATGCTGTATGTGACCCTGAAGTGATCAGACGGATACAGCGCGATCCGCTTGTCACCGCGTGACAAGGCCACCGGCCGCAGCACTTTGAGATAGCGTCGTGGTGTGGTCTGCCCTTTCAGCCCAGCCTCGTGCACCAGATAGACGAACGACGCCGCGCTGCCGTCCATGATGGGCACTTCCGCCTGGTTGAGCACGACGATGACGTTGTCCACACCCAGGCTGACGAGCGCCGCCAGCAGGTGCTCCACCGTCTCGACGGTCCCGGCGTCCCGCGCCAGACCGGTGGCGTAATGGAGTCGATCGACGTTGTCGACGGTGGCGGGAATCTCGATGCCGCCCAGGTCGGCCCGACGGAACCGGATGCCGGTGCCTGCGCGCGCCGGCTTCAATGACAGGGTGACCTTCTGACCGGAATGCAAACCGATGCCGGAGCAGGACACCGAACGTCGAATGGTGTGCTGAGCGTCAGTCACAGATCGGCATACCCCACAGAGCTCACCACAGCCGAAGGCGACGTAGACCGTTGCATGCGTGTGCCAGCATTCGGCCGCTGATGCATCCCGCGCCCCGGCGTTCCTCGTCGGTCGAACACGACCGGTATGCTCCCTCCTCGCGCCCTGGAGGACGGGCGCTTCGACGCCCTCGGTGCGTTGCCGCACTTACACAACAGACCACTAAGCAAGACCGGTACCTATTTTCGGTCTACCTACGCGCTTGACATAAATGTACATCGCGCAACTACTTGTACCGATTTGGGCAATCGACAGATCACTGCACTCAACCAACAGTGGCCAAACAGACACACAACAACCAGCCACAAGTGTGGCCGTTGTACCACATACCGGCCGTATTGTCAGCTACTTAGTGGCCCCGGTCATAATTACGGTAGCATTCGGCTGGCGATGCATCCCGCCTGGACGGCGTTGCTCCTCGGTCACACATCCCCCAATTTGCTCCCTCGTCGCGCCTTGCCAGCCGGGCGCCTCGCCACCCTCGGTGCGTGACCGTAATGATGACCGGGACCACTTAGACAAGCTTTCGTCGCCGCCAGCTTCGAGGACAGACACCGTCCGGTCGCCGAACCGGTCACGGCGGCGACTTCCTCAGGGGTGCCGGCCGCCACGACCCAACCGCCGCCATCGCCGCCTTCGGGGCCGAGATCGATGATGTGGTCGGCGGTCTTGACGACATCGAGGTGGTGCTCGATCACGACGACGGTGTTGCCCTGATCGACCAACTGCTGCAGCACATCGAGCAGTTTCCTCGTGTCCTCGAAGTGCAGACCGGTCGTTGGCTCGTCCAGGACGTAGAGGGTGCGGCCCGTACTGCGGCGTGACAGTTCCTTGGACAGCTTCACACGCTGGGCCTCGCCACCCGACAGCGTGGTCGCCGACTGCCCGAGCGCCACATAGCCCAGGCCGACCTCTTGCAACGTATGGAGCTTGGTCGCGAGCTGCGGAAAGTTCTCGAGTAGTGGCATCGCCTGGTCGACGGTCAACTCGAGGATGTCGGCGATCGAGGCGCCACGATACCGGATCTCGAGCGTCTCCCGGTTGTATCGCCGGCCCTTGCACTGCTCACAGGTCACGTACACGTCGGGCAGGAAATGCATCTCGATCGCGATGACGCCGTCACCCTTGCACGCTTCGCACCGGCCGCCCTTGACGTTGAACGAGAACCGGCCCGGGCGATACCCGCGGGCCCGCGCCTCGGGCAGCATCGCGAACAGCTCGCGGATAAAGGTGAACAGCCCCGTGTACGTGGCGGGGTTCGAGCGGGGTGTGCGCCCGATCGCCGACTGGTCGATCTGGATCACCTTATCCACGAGCTCAGCACCGTCGATGCGACGATGGGCCCCTGGGGGCTCCGCCGCGCGATAGAGATCCCGTGCCAGCGCCCGATACAGGATGTCGTTGACGAGGGTCGATTTCCCCGAACCGCTGACCCCCGTGATGGCAGTCAGCAACCCGAGCGGAATGGCGACGTCGATGTCCTTGAGATTGTTCGCGCGCGCGCCGCGGATGACCAGCTCGCCCTGCAGGGGTGGACGGCGGGTCGACGGGATGGGGATCACGCGCTCCCCCCGCAGATAGCGGCCGGTCATCGAGCGGTGCCCGTCGGCCAGCAGCTCCGCGGGGGTGCCCTGGAAGATCACTTCGCCACCGTGCTCGCCGGCGCCCGGGCCCAGATCGACCACGTAGTCTGACGCCAGGATCGTCTCTTCGTCGTGCTCGACCACGACCACCGTGTTGCCGAGATCCCGCAGCCGGGCCAGCGTCGAGAGCAACAGCCGGTTGTCACGCTGGTGCAGCCCGATCGACGGTTCGTCGAGCACATACAGGACCCCGGTCAGGTTGGCGCCGATCTGGGTTGCCAGTCGTATGCGCTGTCCTTCGCCGCCGGACAACGTCGCGGCGCTCCGCGCCAGGGTGAGATAGCCAACACCGACGTCGTTGAGAAACCCCAACCGGTCGCGGATCTCGCGCAGCACCCGCCCAGCCACGAGCGCTTCGCGCGCGGAGAGATCGACCGCCGCAAATGCCTCGACCGCCTCGGCGATCGGGAGATTCACGAACTCGGCGATCGTGCGGCCCTTCACCCGTACGGCTCGGCTCTCCGAACGCAAGCGCTCCCCATGGCACTCGGGACAGGTCTGAAGCGACCGCAACGGCTCGAGCAGCGCCTGTTGCGACCAACGTCCGGCGTTGTAGCGACGTCGCAGATTCGGCAGGATGCCCTCGAAGTCGCGACCGAACGGCTCCCTTGCCCTGGTCCCGCGTGTCGTGCGCTTCGCCGGCTCGACCGGGCGCGTCTTGGCCGGCGCCGGCCCGTGCAACAGGAGCTTCCGCAGCTTCGGCGGCAAGCAGTCGAACGGCGTGTCGAGGTCGACCCCGAAGTGCCGGCTGAGACCCTCGAGCGCTTCGCGGACCAGCGTTGCATCTCCGGCGGCCCACGGGGAGATCGCGCCCTCATTCAGCGTCTTCGTGCCGTCCGGCACGATCCGGGCCGGGTCGAAGTCGTCGATGGTGCCCAGCCCCTGACAGACACGACAGGCCCCTTGCGGGGAGTTGAAAGAGAACACGCGCGGCGTGAGCTCCGGCATGCTGATGCCGCAGCGGGCGCACGCGAGCTTCCGCGAGAACAACCGGTCGCCACCCCCGATCGTGTTGATGATCACGACGTCGTCGGCAAGATCCAGGGCCAGCTCGATCCCGTGCCGCAGCCGCCGCTCGACGCCGGAGCGGAGGACCAGCCGGTCGACGAGTACCTCGAGATCGTGGTTCCGGCGACGCTCCAGCGTCAGGTCCTCGTCGAGCGACCGGAGCTGGCCGTCCACTCGGACCTTCGTGAAGCCCCGCGCCCGCAGGGCAGTCAGCTCCTTCTTGAACTCACCCTTGCGCCCACGCACGATCGGCGCCAGCACGTTGATCCGTTCGTCGGTGGGGCCAGACAACACGATGTCGAAGATCCGGTCGACCGACTGGCGAGTGATCGGACGGTCACACGCCGGACAGTGGGGTACGCCCACATTGGCGAAGAGCAGACGGAGGTAGTCGTGGACCTCGGTGACAGTCCCGACGGTGGAGCGCGGGTTGGAGCCGGTGGTCTTCTGCTCGATCGAGATGGCCGGCGACAGGCCCTCGATCAGATCGACATCGGGCTTCTCGACCTGCTCGAGGAACTGCCGTGCGTAGGCCGACAGCGACTCGACGTAGCGCCGCTGCCCTTCCGCATAAATGGTATCGAAGGCGAGCGACGACTTACCGGACCCGGAGACACCGGTGATGACGATCAGACGGTCACGTGGCAGGCTGACGTCGATACTCTTCAGGTTGTGGACGCGGGCGCCGCGCACCTCAATGCAATCGTGTGCCATGGCACCGTGACAGGAGGGTGGGGGTCCCTGGGCGACCGGCGCAACGGCCGGCGAGCCCATCGAGCGGTGATCCAAACACATGATGGTATCACGCGCTCATGGGCGCGCCGGCGACGAGGGGGCCAGCTCCCTGAGCGCTGGCCGGTCGCCGTGAAAGTGCAGCGTCGCACCGACACCGGTCGCAGGCAATGCCGCGCCCGACCTGGCAGTCCGCGGTGAAAGTCGCACGGCGGGTGGCGATGCGCCGACCTGGTCAGGCACGACGAGGGAGCAGTCCTGCAGTATTCGACCGAGACACAACGCCGGCAGGGCGGATGCCGCACAGTCGAAGGCAGCGGGACTGTCACCCCGGGCCGCTGGCTGTCCGGGGCAAGTCGTCAAACCGGTAGGCCGTGTCACCGGACACCACCACCACGCCACCCGAGGGGTCGAACGCCACACCGACCAGCGACGGTGCCGCCACGACGTGTTCGGTTGCACCGTCCGCCCGCACCCGATACAGCCCGCTCGAGCCGGCCAGCGCCTCGACCACATAGAGGGCACCCTGCGCATCGAACGCCAGTCCCTGCGGTCGCCCGAAACGGCGGGTCAGCGTGGTCACCGACCCGACACGATCGATGCGATACACGGCGTCGCAGGTGGACAGCGTCGGCGCCGTGACATACAACTCGCCCGTGGGCGCCATCGCGAGGTGGAACGCCGCAACACTCGGCGGCAGCGTCGCGAACGACGAGACCTGCCCCGAGGACGTCACCTGGAACACGGTCCCCGACCGGTCGCCGACATACAGGGTCCCGTCCGGATCGAACGCCAGCCCGCACGCCACGCCGAGATCGGTGACCACCTGCTGTGCCCGTCCCTCGGCGTCAACCGCGAACACCGTGCCGTCAAACCGACTCGAGACATGCAACCGGCCGGTCGGGTCGAACGCCATCGACGTCGGGTTCGTGATCCCTGTGACGAACGGCTCGCGGAACCCGTCCCGGCTGACACGAAAGACCGACACCGGTGACTGATCGCCACGCGTGCCACTGTAGGTGAGATACAGTGTGCCGTCACGGCTGAACACCGGGCTGTCCACCTGGTGCACTCCGGTGGCCACCGGCGCACCGATGTTGAGAAACACGGTCTCACCCGGCGCGGTGGCAAGCCGCACCGGGGTGGACGCACCCCCGAGATGCGCCGGCACGAGACACGCGACCGTGCCGCGATCCGCAAAAACGACCTGGGCCGCCACATCGCCGATTCGGACCTCCGGCCAGGTCTCCCCGTCGCCACCGACCCCGTTCCCGCGAATCGTCACGCGGCCGCCGGCGACAGCCGCCAGCGGGCGCACGGATGCGATACGAGGATGGTTGAACGGCTGGGGCATGAACGAACGACCGGGTGCTAGTGCAGTGTTCGAGGCTCACGACCCATCGAGCTCGACGCCCAGTAGAGATAGTCCCGCCAGCTCTCGGGCGCCTCACGCAGACCAACGGCGATCCGCACCGTCGCCGACCGTGCCGGCCGGCGTGGCGCGCGAATGAGGGTCATGCCAGCCTCGGCCGGTGTGCGCCCACCTTTGCGCCGATTGCACCGGACACACGAGGTGGCGATGTTCTCCCAATCCTTTCGTCCGCCGTATCTCACCGGGACCACGTGGTCGAGGGTGAGCGTGTCGACCGGCAACATCCGACCGCAGTACTGACACGTGTGGTCGTCGCGGGCGTAGATGTTGGCGCGCGAGAACGGGACCACGTGCACGTGGCGCTTGATGGTGATAAAGCGAAGCAGCCGGATCACGGACGGCAGCTTCAGCGTGAGCGAGACCGAGTGGATCTCACAATCGTAGACCGAGATCACCTCGACCTTGCCCTGACACCACAGGGTAATCGCTTTTCGCCAATCGACGACCTTGAGCGGCTCGTAGGTCGCGTTGAGCAGCAGTGCGTGGTCCATCGGTTCGCCTTACGGTGCCGAGCTCGTGCAGCGATCACTGCACGAGCCGCTGGCATTGTGCCTAAGCGCCATCAGTGGTGTCAAGCCGAAGATGCCTCGTAACACACTGTTATCGTTGATCTTATGACATAGGTCGTGAGGCCATAGCGCGCTACCGTGGTGACGCCGTCGAGCCGATAAGAGCTAGCGATGAGCCGGAAGGTCTGGTGCCTGCTGATCCTCGTGCTGGCCGGTGGCTGCGCGTCACACAGCGGCGCCGTGCCCGCGCCGTTCCCCCGGCCCAACCGCGGCCCCTCTGACCTACCCACCGTGGTGCGCACGCCGCGGCCACCCGATCCCTACGCCATCACCTCCACCGCGCTGGGACTCCGCGGTGTGCCGTTCGTTGACGGCGGCACGACACCGTCCGGGTTCGACTGCAGCGGCTTCACGTCCTACGTCTTCGAGCAGCACGGTGTGGTGCTCCCCCGGCTGGCAGCCGACCAGTATCGGGTCGGGAGCGAGGTCGACCCGGACGCGATCGAGGCCGGCGACCTGCTCTTCTTCACGACGGTCGCACCCGGCGCGTCGCACGTGGCGCTGGCGATCGGCGGTGACGAGTTCGTCCATGCCCCATCAGAACGGGGACAGGTGCGAGTAGAGCGGCTGAGCTCGAGCTACTGGTCCCGGCGGTTCCTGGGGGCTCGGCGTGTCGTGGAGATCGCACCGTGACCCTCCCGCGGGTCTGAAGACCCGCGGCTACGCATCTCTAGGCTCCTGGCTCACCACCCTCATCCTTCGACCACAAGCTTGATACGGTCTCCGGCTCGAGGCTGCTCGTTCACCGGAAACCCGTTCATGATCGCCAGCGTGTTCGACGGCACGATGCCGTGACCCGCATCCTGAGCGATCGACTGCCAGGTGTCGCCGGCCTGCACGATGTAAAAGCGGATCCGGTTCGGACGGATCTCCTCGGCCTCGGCGGCGGTCAATGGACGGAAACTACGAATCGCCTCATTGAACTCCGACTCCACACGGTCGTAGGCCTGGGCCTCGGCCAACCCGCCCAACACATACACGGAGCGTCGATGGTCGATGTAGGCGATTCGCGCCCTGGGCTGCCCGTCGTTACCGCGTCCTCCGGTAAACGTCCCGACAAACGCGTCGAGCCCGCTGATCGAGGTCTCGCCACCGGCATCGAGCCGATACCCGCCGCTCCGCATGTTGTCGATCGCCAAGGTCTCGAGGTCTCGCGTCTCGGGGTCGGTCACCAGCTGGAGCACCATGTACACCTCCTCGCCCGGCTGTGTCGCCACCACCTGGGTCTCGGTGTTCACCACCTCCCACCCGGCCGGAAACCGCAGCGCAAAGCGGAGCTCCGTGTGCAGGAAGTCGCGCCCGCGCACAACCCCTTGCTCGGGGTTCTCTCCGTAGACCAACCCGTCGAGCCGGTCGAGATAGCCCCGCCGGTTCACCCTCAGCCCGGTGATGTCCATCCGCGCCGCCAGCTCGGACAGTATTGATCCCACACGTTCGACACGGTCCGACGCGGCGGGATGGGTCGACAGCCAGCTCGGTACACCGCGCCGGTCAGCGCCCTCACTGATGCGTGACAAGGTCGACAGCATGTCGCGGACGCCTGCCGGGTCCCACCCGGAGATCGCCGCATACTCGGCGCCGAGCCGATCCGCCTGTAGCTCGGCATCGCGCCCGTAGCGGAGAAAGAGCACCCCCAGCCCGGTCTCGGCCAGCCCACCGACGGCCCGGGCGGCCGGCGAGAAAATGCTGCCGATCAGCAATCCCAGCTGCGCGCCGCTCGCGCGCGTGTAGGCCCGAACGGTGTGGCGCGCCGTCACATGGCCGATCTCGTGCCCGAGCACACCCGCGAGGTCCGCCTCGTCGCTGAGAAACGGCATGATGCCGCGTGTCAGGTAGATGAACCCGCCCGGAAGGGCGAACGCGTTGATCGCCGGCGAGTCGACGATGGCGAAACTCCAGGGCAACTCGGGACGGTGCGAGCGCGTCGCGAGCGCGAGGCCGATCTCCTCCACATAGCGTTGCAGCGCATCGTCCTCGTACAACCCCATCTGGCGGCGGACCTCGCCATCGGCCTCGCGGCCCATGGCGATCTCCTGCGCCTCGCTCATCATCACGAACTCGCGCGCACCGGTCACCGGGTTGGTGGCGCAGCCGGCCAGCAGCAGCAGCACACCTAGACAGCTCCTTTGGATGAGATTGTGACGCGTGCAACACGTTGTCATGACAGGCGGAGACGGCTAGTCGGCAACACCGGACATCATGGTGGTCAGCAGGTCGATCTGACGCCGGATCTGTGCGACGACGTCATCGCCGACCGGCTCGAGCGGCAACCGGGGCCGTCCCCCGACATAGCCGATGACGGAGAGCGCAGCCTTGAGACCGGCAATCCCGTGGATTGAAGTCACGAGCTTCGCGAGCGGCGTCACCTGCCGCTGCAGCTCGCGCGCAGTGTCGTAGCGACCCGCACGCACCAGCTCGTAGATCCGCACACACGCGGCCGGGGCGACACAGGCCAGCGCCAGGACCCCGCCGTGAGCGCCCAGGGCCAAACTGGTGAAGAACGTCGGCGCCGAACCGACGAGCACGCTGAACCCGTCCGGCGCCAACCCCACCAGATCCCCGACATAGCTCATGTCCGGGCCCGACTCCTTGAGCCCGACGATGTTCTCGTGCATCGACAGCGCCGCGGCGGCCTCCACCGGCAGCGTGACCCCGGTCAGGGCGGAAAAGTTATAGAGGAGCACCGGTACCGGCGACGCATCGGCCACGGCCGTGTAGTGCCGGATGAAGGTCGAGGTCGTCATCTGGCCCTTGAAGTAGGACGGCGTCTGCACCAGCACCGCATCGGCGCCCCCATCGGCCGCCCGCCGCGACGCGGAGATGGCGTGCCGCGTGGACTGGCGACCGGTTCCCGCGATCAGCACGCGGTCGGCAGGAATCCGCTCGCGCGCCGCGGCGATCAGCCGGTCCGCTTCGTGATCGTCGATCAGCGGCGCCTCGCCGTTCGTCCCGAGCACGACCAGCCCCTGTAGCCCGGTGCCCATCCACCGATCGACGTTGTCGCGCCAGGCGGCCAAATCGAGCTCCCCGTCATCGGCGAACGGGGTCGGAATCGGCGCAAACACGCCACTGAATGTCATCATTTCTGCTCGAAACGGCGGGGCGGTCTACAGTAGCGACGACGACCAAGCGTTGTCAAACAGCGGGACCGGACGTACCGGAAGGAGGCCGGAAGCAGGAGGGGTCCCCACAGCCACAGATGTGTCCATGCGGTCTCAATTTCGACACCGGTGTCGAAATAGTTCACATCTCTGGACATCTGAGCCTAGCCTGACCGCCACAATTCAAGGCGATTCATCGGCCCAACATGCTGTCTCATCATGGTTTAGACGAAATAAGAGGTGCCTGGCTCGAGTTTGGCCTACGAATTGCACTACTGTGGGCAGCGACGGGCCCGGACACAGGCCTCAACCCTGAGCCGGAGCCGTCGGGACAACGCGAGCCGATCTTGTTACTACAGGCCCTGGACAGTCGGTTGCCAATCGGCTGCACCATCGGCCACGAACCCGCTTGCTGACCCACCCCTACCCGGTTGTCGCCAACTCCGTTGGCGCGGCCGGGCCCTTCCTTGTACGGGCCCGAGACATCTCCTAAGTGGTCCCGGTCATAATTACGGTAACGCACCGAGGGTGGCCGAGGCGCCCGGCTGGCAAGGCGCGACGAGGGAGCAATTTGGGGGATTTGTGACCGAG
>JADFPE010000172.1 GCA_022562495.1 Acidobacteriota bacterium | reverse complement strand
GGCTTCGCCACGCTCCGCGGCCCTCTGGGCGCGGAACTCCGCAGCCTTCTGACGCGCCTCCGCAACGCGGGGATCGACGGGCTTCTCGGACGTTTCGGCGGCGGTAGGCGCTGAAGGAGCGGTGGGTTCGGCGGGCGGGGCTTCGCCACGCTCCGCGGCCTTTTGCGCCCGCAACGCGGTGGCCCGGGCACGGGCGGCGGCGACACGGTCATCGGACGACGGCGCGGCGGCAGACGTTGCGGACTCCTCCACCGCCGTCTCGCCAGCATCCGCGGGGCCACGCCCCTGGGCAGCGGCACGGCGCTCGTAGTGCGCCGCGAGTACTGCGGTGCGTGCCTGCATCCCTTCCCAGAGGGTAGTCAGCTGACCGTCTATCGCGGCCAGGCCTTTGGGCCCAAATACCACGGCAACGTGCTGGTCGGCTGCTCGCAGAACAACCTGATCCACCGCCGCACGCTGAGCGCCGACGGCGCGCCGCCCGAGCGCGCGCACCGCGTCGGCGATGTCGGGACGACTCCCGTAGATCTGCGACCCGTCCCACCAGTGCGTCTCGCCGTCGGTGTACGTCGGGGGCAGATGCTGCTCGTCTGGCGTCCGTGTCGTGTCGACCCGGGTGCGCCGAATCTCCATCGGTCTCGGTCCGGGCCAGGGGTCGGCGTCGTCCACGGGGACCGTGAACGGGTCCCGCTTCTCGTTCTTGCCATGGGTCATCCAGTCGTGGACCTCGAACTGGATCCAGGCTGCGGCCAGCAGGTTGACGATGGTGGCCGGCACGAACGTCTCACGGGCCAGCAGCCGGTTGCTGATCACCCGAGGATTCGGGTCGTCCATGTGCGGGTCGGGAACCGCATCGGCCAGGGGCACGTTGCGTCCGAACCGCTGGCCCGCGCTGCCCATCTGCGGTACGCCCAGGTCATTGTAGGTACCCAGCACGGTGCGCGCCCGGATCTGACGCGGGGTGGCCGGGGGATCCGCCTTCTCGGGGTCACCCGAGACCGGCATGTCTGGCTGGGTGCTATGGAGGTTCTTCGACCTGAGCTCGATGCGAAAGCGGAAGAGCTTCAAGAGCGAGACGAACACGGGAAATCGGTACCAGGGAATACGAGCCATGACAACCTCCAGTTCTGGCGAGGACGACGACGGTCGATAGCGACCCTCTCAGTCAACCTTGCCGGCGAGCAGAGCGGGGTGACAGTCCAGCGGCAGTCGGCACGCGCTGGCTCCCGCGCTACCCGACCCGGGCGTTGCGTTCGTCCCGAAAGCGGCCCAGCTCCGGATAGATGCGTCGACGGGCGCGGTTCATGTTGCCCAACGGACGGTGCTCCGCGAGACAGCACCAGGGGTCGAACGCGACGGCCTCACACCAGGCCATCCGGTCCACCGTGTCGAAATCCTGTTTCGGGATACGAAGACGTGCCACGCTCACGAACGGTGACTCGCCCGTGTCCCACTCGGCCGTCGCGTCCTCAATCGGCATACGCGTCGGGTCCTTCTGGAGCTGCACCATGAAGTCGAAGGAGGCATCGGCCTCGCCGAGATGACGCTTCATGGCCTGTCGCAAGTAATCGTCGGTCAGCGTGTCAGGCAGCTCGCTCGTCCGTGCCGACGTGGGACGCGCCATGTACTTGACCGCCCGGCCTTCGCCGAACAGATAGGGTGTCGTGCTCCAGTAGGGAATGTCCAGATGACTGGCGCAGTGCTGACGCGCGGCCAAGCCGATGCGCGCCGACCGGATATGCGTGAGGAAATACCAGACGCGACGGAAGCCACCCGCCTCGACCGCCCGCAGGAGGTCCAGAAACGTCCGCGTATCCGGGGCCACCATCACCGGGTGGCTGTTGAGGACGAAATCCTGGATCGTGGCACCCGCCGTCAGGTTCTGGCCGCGCACGCCCTCCAGCCTGATCGACATGCCGCGGATGTCCTTGTCGCGGTCGGTCGCCGACGAGGCGCTGGCAAACCGCACGCGCGCCGTGTAGGTGCGTGGATCGGCGAACAGCCCGACGCGCAGCTCGTCGGCCAGCGAGTCCGACACCGTGAACTCGGCCTCGACACACCCGGCGTGCCGTGGCTGGTTGAAGCGACGCATCACCCCGCGTCGGTGTCGCCGCTCGCTCGCCGCCTCGAGAAAGCTGATGAACTCGCGGGCAACGGCATCCTCGTCTGGCAGGTGACGCTCCACGGCGAACTCGAGGGCCCCAGGGCTCATTGTGCCGCCATCCTATCACCACACCAGTGGCTGACTGACCGCGCGACATTCCGCTCGTCTCGGCCCCAAAGGCCTCGTCCGACTCCGCGCCCGGCCGAGGCTGCCATTCCAGGGTCTCGCACTCGCCGCGGTCGCGCGCCCACGGGTCGAACGCGTTCACTACCTGTTCGAGCGCCGCAGCCCGTTCCGGCATCGCGAAGCCATGCGGGCGTGTCGACTCCGCGAGCATCCCCACCACGACATCGAGGGCCTCGATGTTGTCGGCCATCGATCCGTCCGCCTGACCGAGACAGTCGGTGATCCCCGCGCCGTCGTGGTCGAGTTGCGCATCGGTCATCTGCGTCGGTGGCCACACCAGCTCGGGATGACTGCGGACGAGCAACGGCTCACCTGATACAACGTTCGTCGAACCCGGACCGAACGGGCTCTCTTCTTCGGCGCGACTCAGACAGCGGGCAGCCGTTCGATCAACCGCTGCATCGCCACCGCGCCGAGGGCATAGCCACGCGCCGGCTCGACCGGCGCACAGCGCTCGGGCAGCACCTGCCGGACGTCGGTCCGTGGCGCCACCAGCCGGTCGACCGCCAGTCGCGGCGGTCACGGGGTGCGGTAGCGGTTGACCCTCGGGCGGGATATCATGCCGCCAGCCGCCCGATCCGGAGGTCGCACGTGATGCTGAACCGACGCACGTTGTTGTCGGCCCTGATGACGCTCGCCCTGGGCGTCTGGGCGACCGGCACCGCCCTGATGCAGCAGGACCCCGAGCTGGCCACCACCGTCGATGACGGTTTCACCATCGCCATGGTCGGCGACCTCATCTACGCGCACGACCTCGGGCACATGATGAGGGACCCGTCGTTCGCAGCGGTGGTCGAGCTGTTGCGCACGGCGGACGTGGCGACCGGGAATCTCGAGGGCATCATCGTCGATGGCCGGACCTTCACGGGGTCCAGGATGGGCGGACACGGCGCGGAACCGGGCGCCGCCGACAGCCTGAAGGACATGGGCTTCGACCTCGTCGCGCGTCCGAACAACCACGGCAACGACTTCGGGCCGGAAGGGATGGCCGAGACGAGCGCGCATCTGGACCGTGTCGGGGTGCACTACGCCGGTGTCGGCAACACCTACGCGGCGGCCCGCGCGGCGCGGTTCTTCACGGCGAGCACGGGCCGGGTCGGGATGGTCGCGACGACGTCAACCGGCACAGTGCCGGCCCGGCCGGGGCGCGGTGAATGGCCCGGCGTCGGCGGCTACAGCAACCTGGGGGTGACGCGCTCCTTCATGATGCCCGCCAGCTCGTGGGACGCGGTGCAGACAATCCGCGATCACTTTCCGAACGGCACCGGCTTCTACGCGCGCGGTGCCAACACCAGCGACCACATCCAGGTACTGGGCGAGCACTTCCGGAAAGCGCCGGCCGGCGTGACCGAGCCGTACTACTCGTTCGAGATGAATCAGCGCGACCTGCGCGACCTGCTGGCGGCGATCCGCGAAGGCAAGATGCGGTCGGACTTTCTCACGGTCGCCATACACTCTCATCACTTCCGCGACACCAGGGGCGGCTACCGCGGGCTCAACGTGCCGGAGGCGGAGCACCTCGACACCAACCCGAGTGTCGCCGACTACCTCGAGGAGTTCGCCCGTGCGGCGATCGACGCCGGCGCCGACGCGTTCCAGGGCACCGGGGTCCACGTGGTGCGCGGCATCGAGATCTACCAGAACCGGCCGATTTTCTATGGGCTCGGCGAGTTCGTACGCCAGCGCGACGTCGACGGCTTCTCTGGACTTGGTGCGCTGCGGCGGGACGCCTGCGCGGGGTGCCCGTTCCCCGCCAAATACGAGAGCTTCATCGCAATCAGCGAGTTCAGCGGCGGGACGCTGAAGGAAGTGCGGCTGCACCCTGTCGAGCTGCGCTACGCCGCCGAGCGGATGGCACATCGAGGCATCCCCCGGATCGCGCCACCGGAGACCGCGCAACGGATTCTCACGCGGCTGCAGGAGCTGTCGGCGCCCTATGGCACGACGATCGCGATCGAGGGCAACATCGGTGTGATACGACCATGAGCGCCCACAGCCCACAGCCCACAGCCCACAGCCCACAGCCCACAGCCCACAGCCCACAGCCCACAGCCTGGCAGCTCTTTGCCTAGTTGCCGCGACCGTACTCGCCGCGGCACCGGCGGCGGCACAGAGTGATGCGACCGTCTGGGACGGTGTCTACACGGAGGCGCAGGCGATCCGCGGGCAGGAAAGCTACAAGGCCATCTGCGGGTACTGCCACCGCGACGACCTGAGCGGTGGCGGCAGCGAAGCCGGCGCACCGGCGCTGGTGGGCACGATCTTCACCACCCAGTGGCAGGACCGTCCGCTCGTCGACCTGTTCGTGACGATCGGCACGACAATGCCGCAGCATGAGCCTGACTCGCTGATGGCGCAGGTGGTCATCGACATCGTCGGCTTTCTGTTGCAGGCGAACGGGATACCGGCCGGTCAGACGGAGCTCCCACCTCAGCTTGCGCCGCTCGAAGAGATTCAGTTCACCGGACGACCAGCTAGATGAGGTCGCGACAGAAGAAGCCCTCCGGCTCCCTCCTGTCTCCTGCCTCCTGACTCCTGTCTCCTTGGGAGTTTTGTTACGGTTGCGGCGGCGGGGCGGCCTGCTGCTCGGGCGGCGTGTCCTGACCGGGTACCCGGTCCGGTGTCGGCTGCGCCACGCGCTTCCCTGCCTTGTCACGCAGGGTCCTGCGGTTCCGGCCACAGTCGAAGCAGGTCCGCAGTTCGTCGGCCATCCCGTCGGTCGAAAGACCGCGCGTGGCCATCAACGCGGCGAGCACGTCGGCCGTCTGGGGCTGTTCCTTGTAGAACAGGGAGTAGAACACGCCGTGTGCGATCGTCCAGGGCGTCCAGCCCTGGTCACTTCTGGCGTCGATCACGGCGCCCTGCTCGACGAGATACTCGGCGATACTGGGCGCACCCCGGTAGGCGGCGCCGTGCAGCGCCGTCTCGCCTCGGTCGTTGACCGCCTGCACGTCGTTCCCCAGCTCGATGAGCATCTTGACCGCTTCGAGCGCCTCCGGCTCATCCTCCTGCGTGGCGCCCCCATCCTCGCCCGGGTTCCACATGTCGACACCGGCGGCCACCATCAACGGCGTCGTCAAATCCGCGTTCGGCACCAGCGGGTCGGCGCCGGCCTCGAGCAACACGCGCATCACCTCGGTGTCGACGTTCTTCGACGCCAGCAGGAATGGCGTCGCCCCGATGCGATTGAGGCGGTTGCGATACCCATCACGGAAGTCGGCCGTCATCGGGGCGTGCACGTCGACGCCGGCGGCGATCAGCGTGTTGATCAGATCGAGGCTGCTCAGCGTGCCTTGCCCGGCGGGTGGCGGCAGATGCCCGATGTTGGTGCGACGCAGCCGAATCGTCTGGTGCAGCGCGTTCCACCCCTGCTCGGCCGCATGCACATCCGCGCCCTGGCCCACCAGGAACACGCCCAGTTCCCACTGCCCGTTCATGGCGGCCACGACCAAGGCACTGGTGCCGTCGGGGAACGTGTCGTTGATGTCGGCGCCGGCGTCGAGGAGGGCGCGCACCGCGTCAGCCTGGCCCAGCTGCACCGCAAAGAGCAACGCCGTGAACGACGGTCCTGAGCGGTCCGGCCGTGTCAGGCCGACCTCGCGCGAGAACGTGCCACCCGTGTCGGTCGCCGTGAGGTCGCTGGTGCGCGCCGCAACGTCGGCGCCGCCGGCCACGAGCGCGGCGATTGCCGCTGCGTTGTTCTCGCCCGCGGCCCACATCAAGGCGGTCTGCCCGCGGGTTTCCTCGTGCGCATTCGGGTCGGCACCGCCGGCCAGGAGTGCCTCGATCACCTCGACGGTGCCGGTGCGTGCCGCCGTCATGAGGACCGTTTCGCCTCCCGGCAGCCGCGTGTTCGCGGCGGCGCCGGCCGCCAGCAGCCGTCCCACGGTCGCGGCATTGCCGTTCGTGCTGGCCAGCGTGAGCGGCGTCACTCCGTACCGGTTGGTGGCCGCGACGTCGGCACCGGCACCGAGCAGCAGCTCGGTGATCTCGACCGCATCACGTTGCACCGCCCAGTGCAACGCGGTCATCCCGTCGGTCGCCGTCGCGTTGACGTCGGCCGACAGCCCGAGCAGCGCACGGACCCGTTCGAGGTCGCCCGCCCGGGCCGCCGCCACGAGCGGCGACGCGGCCGCAGCCGTCTTCTCCACACTGACGGCCACCATAGCTAACGCCACGGCCATCGCCGCGACACATCGCCACTCTCGCAAGTTCATTCGCATGGTCCGTTTCCGTCTTTCAGCGTTTCGAACGCGCTCCGTGGGTGCCAGGCCTCAGGTCGGCAACGTGACCATGATGCGGCGAAGCCCTTCCGCCTTTGCCAAGGCTACGGCGGACAGGCCGGCGTCTTCTGACTTCGTGAGCACTTTCACTACAGATCGGTCAACAACCCGGTCGAGTCCGCGACGCTCTCACGCTCAACCCCGACCTTGTGCAGCAACGTCAGCCCGAGATTCGTGAACGGTGTGTGGAGCGGATACCGGATGTGCCGTCCTCGCGTGATGGTCCCGCCGCCCCCCACCAGCACCGCCGGCAGATCGACCGGCGTGTGGTGGTCGCTGTCGCCCATACCGGTGCCGTAGAGCAGCAACGTGTGGTCCAGCAGCGACCCGTCGCCGTCCGGCGTGTTCTTCATCTTCTCGACGAACCGTGCGAAGAGCGACATGTGATAGGCGTTGATCTTGGTGCCCTGCGCGATCTTCACCGGGTCCATCTGATGATGCGACACGGCATGGTGCCCCTCGGGCACACCAATCCAGGGGTACGCGCGCCCGTTCAGCTCGCGAGACATCTGGAACGTCACGACCCGTGTGACGTCGGCCTGGAACGCCAGCACCTCCAGGTCGAACATGAGTTTCGCATGCTCGTCGAACGAATCGGGCACCCCGACTGGCGGCTCGGCGATCGGCGCCGGCGACTCGCGGCTCTGTCGCTCGGCCCGCTGGATCCGCTGCTCCACATCGCGCACGGCGCCGAGATACTCGTCGACCATGACGCGGTCACGCACGCCCAGGCGGCGCTGTAACCGGGCCATGTCTTCCATCGCCAGGTCGAGGACACTCCGGTCCGTCTCGAGACGTGCCGCGCGCTCATCGGGCGTGCCCCCCTCGCCGAACAGCCGCTCGAACACGGCCCGTGGGTTGCTCTCCATCGGCATCGGCGTGGTGGGCGTCTTCCAGGAGTACGTGTGCTGATAGACACAGCTGTAGCCGTTCTCGCAGCTGCCGACGATGTTCTCGTGGTCCAGTGACAGCTGGAGCGACATCAACGGGCTGTCCTTGCCGATTTCGGCCGCGGCGATCTGGTCGATGGAGGTGCCCGCCTCGATGTCGGCGCCCTCGGTCTTCTTGGGTCGGACCCCACTCAGCCAGGCGGTGTGGACCCGCGTGTGCACGCCACCACCTTCACTCTGGGTCTCGGCCCCCTTGTTGCTCAGCCCGCTGATCACGACCATCTCGTCACGGAACGGCTCGAGCGGCCGCAGCACCGGCGTCATCTCGAACCCGGTGCCGACCGTCTTGGGATGGAAGTTCGGGAGATACGTGCCATTGGGGCAGTAGACGAACCCGAGGCGCGTCACGCCAGTGGTCGCCGCCCGCGCCGTCGTCGACAGACCCGGCAGCGCTGGCACCATGGCGTCCAGCAGCGGCAACGCCAGCGTCGCCCCCATACCGCGCAGGAAGGTCCGCCGCGGCAAGGCCATCTTCGTAATGATCATCACGATCTCCTTCTCAACCGTCCGGTCCCGCGGTATCGCAAGACCCCCATCGTGTGCTTGGTCGGCGCGTCATGGCGTCAGGGCGCCGCCGCCAGCGCCGAGTCCGGCGTGGCGGTGCTCCGCTCTCTGAACGGCAGGCTCTTGACGATACCCAGGATCACCGTCGAGAACCGGTAGTCGTTCGCCGCGGCGTCACGGACGATGGCGCGCACCGCCGGCATATCGTAGTACTCCAGGCCGCGGCCCAGCGCGTAGGTCAGCAGCTTCTCGGTCAGCGTGCCGACGAACCGCTCGGGTCGCCGCACCAGTGCCGCCCGCAGCTCGGCCACGCCGTTGAACGACGTGCCATCGGGCAGCGTCCCCGAGGCATCAATCGGCAGATACTGCTCATCGACATCCCGCAGGCGGCCGACCGGGTCGAACCGCTCGAGTCCGAACCCGAGCGGGTCGATCATCGCATGGCAGCTCGCGCAGGCCGGATTATCGCGGTGCGCCGCCATCCGCTCGCGCATCGACGGCGTCGTGCCGGCGTAGGCGCCACCCTTGTCCGGAAGCGGCGGCACGTTCGGTGGAGGGTCCGGCGGCGGCGTGCCCAGAATGGTGGTCAGAATCCACTTGCCGCGAAACACCGGCGACGTCCGTACCGGGTGCGAGGTGATGGTGAGGATGCTGCCCTGCCCGAGCAACCCGCCGCGATACTCGTCGACCACGTCGACGCGGCGGAAGTGACTCCCCCGCACCTGCGGCATCCCGTAGTGCTTCGCCAGGCGGTCGTTGACAAAGGTGTAGTCGGCGACCAGCAGGTCGAGCACGCTGCGGTCCTCGCGCACGATGCTCTCGAAGAACAGCTCGGTTTCCCGCCGGAAGGCCTCGCGCAGCCCCTCATCGAAATCGGCGAACAGCACCTGCGACGGCCGCATGGCGTCGAGATTGCGCAGCTGGAGCCACTGGCCGACGAAGTTGTCGGTCAGTGCCCGGGCCCGATCGTCGAGCAACATCCTCCGAACCTGCCGGTCGAGTACTGCCGGCGCGGACAACGTACCGTCCTCGGCCGCCGCCAGCAGCTCGTCGTCCGGGACGCTGCTCCAGAGAAAGAACGACAGCCGCGAGGCCAGCTCCAGATCGCCGAGGCGGTAGGTGGAGGCGGTCGACGCGGCGCCGGCCGGGTCGGCCTCGACACGGAACAGGAACTCGGGGCTCACGAGCAGCTGCTGCAGTGCGCGCTCGATACCCGCCTCGAAGTCGCCGTCGGCCCGTCCCGCCGTGTAGGCGGTCTGCAGGATTTCGAGATCGCCGGCGTCTGCGTCTACCGGCCGGCGGAAGGCGCGGCGCGCCAGCGCAGAGAGAATCGTGGTCGCGCAGGCAGCCTCGTCAGCAGACTCGGCCGGCTGACAGGCGAAGATGCGACGTCGCGCCGGCGTGTCACCCGGCCCCCTCACGTCGAATGGTCCGGTGACCGTCACGCTTCTGAGATAGGGCACGTCCCGCCGGCTGACGGTGGGGCTCAGGAACGGCCGCCGCGGCGTCTCGGACAACAGCGCCGGGGTCTTGAGAAACGCCACCCCGATCTGCCGCGGCCCCGCCGCAATCGGCAGCCTCACCTCGAGGTTGTCGCCCACCTCGTTCCCGTCGATATCGAGCGACGGCGCCCCGCGCTGCATACGGAACAGCTCGACGCGCTCGCCGTCGATCGTCACCTCCAACTCGGCGCCGTCGGTGACCCGGGACACCTCGGCCCGCAGGACATACTCGGCGTCGAGCGGGAAGCGATGCGTGATCAACGTGCCGCCGCGCGTGCCATACGGCAGACCCTCGATGTGGTCGTCCTGGGGGAGCGCCGGCGACACGGTGTAGGTCTCGGCGACCGGCGTGGGCGGTGTGGTGCCGACCGCCGCACGGCTGATGCGCCGCGCCGCGGTGAGATAGCGCTCCATGAGCGACTCGGACACCCGCAACACACCGGCGATGTTGTCGAACCCGTAGCTCGCGCTGTCGGCCGGGAGCAGGTCGGCGACATCGATCTCGAGCCCCAGCACATCGCGCACGGCGTTCTGATACTCGGCGCGATTCAGGCGATGAAGGGTCTGGGTCCGCCCGGGATTCGGCTGGGCCGCCGCCGCCCTGTCGAGCTCGCGTTCCAGCCACGAGGCGAGCGCGTCGTAGGTCGCTTCGTCCGGACGGGGCCGGCCCGCAGGCGGCATCAGACCGCCGCGCAGCTTGCGGACGACGCCTTCCGCTCGCTCGACTCCTTCCCGACCTCCGACGATCTGGAAACGTTCGACATCGCCGTGGAAATGAATCCTGTCAAGGCTGTAGAAGCCACGGTCGGCCTTATGGCCGAGAACGCTGAAGATGGTTTCAAGCCGTGGCTCGGATGGTTGGAGGATGCCAAACTCCTATCGCGGTTGGAGCGACTTTCCACTCCCGACACGGTCTTGAACTCAGTCCTCAACTCTATTGGCGAGGAGCAATGGCCGAGTCTCGTCGCACACATTGACTTCACGAAGGCTCTGCCCGACCCCCTCCTACGTTCCCTGATTGAGCGTTCTCAAAATGAATCGCTTCTAGGAGGAGCAGCGTTTCGTTTCATATACC
Source organism: Acidobacteriota bacterium (assembly GCA_022562495.1). GTDB lineage: Bacteria > Acidobacteriota > Vicinamibacteria > Vicinamibacterales > UBA8438 > NP936. Next base: position 502 of record JADFPE010000172.1, on the reverse strand, counting down.
CAGAGACCGGGTGGACTGGGCCGGAGTCTGGGCATCTCCGCACTCGCAAGGAGATTGCGACCGCTTGGATAGAAGCTGCGCCCGGAGAGGATACTTTTCAGGACTGGATTCGAAACGTGATGGAAGAAATCGACCTACGGATCGAAGCCGCCGAGAACGAAGAGGCAGAGAGGGGCTACTAGTCCCCTACGCCTACCGATGATCTCCACTCGCATTCCCGGTCCCGATTCGCGTGCGGCTTGGGCCTTCAGGCTTGGCCCTAGCATTCGCGCCTTGGCCTTGCGTCGGTGCCCCCAGCAGACACACATGAGCCCGACGAGCTACCAGACTGCTCCACCCCGGGTCGGTGGAGAGGTCATTTTAGTTCGTGTCGTCGCCCAATGCATAAAGGGCTTCCCAGTGGCTGGGATGTGGGATGACTTCGCCGCGGCGGATGAGGGAGCAGTAGGACTTGCTGAGACCGGTGGCCTTGACAATCGTCTTGAGGGGAATGTCTGAGAGC
>JADFPE010000171.1 GCA_022562495.1 Acidobacteriota bacterium | reverse complement strand
GCCCCAACGTCACTCGCGTGAGCAGCGATGACGGGCGCAAATCGGGGTCTGTTCGGCAGGGTTTTCGGGACGGGTTCCGAGGACGCGGGCGGCATCCCGGAGTGCGCCAAAGATGCCTTGCGCCATCGATCCGAACGGCGTAGACTCGCGGCACAAACGCAGGAGGTTCACGATGGCATCCCAGCCCATCGAGGACGCGGTGCAGTTGTTGCGGGTCGAGTATCTGGAGATGCCAGACCTCGCCCTGACGCCGTCACAGGTCGCTGCCCTCTTGGACCTGGACGGGGTGACCACTGCGGCCGTCCTCCGGGCGCTCGAAGATTCACGCTTCTTGGAGCGCACGCCGAACGGGCGATTCATCCATCCCAAGGTCACGATCTTGACGTAGCGTTCAACCGCGGGTGAGCGGTCGAGCGGGAGACGCCGAGCCCCTCCGGGCAGCTCTCGAATCGGGACGGTGTGGGATAGAACCGTTCGGTTGTATCCCAATTATGCCGCCGTGACCAGCAGGTTGCGGACGTACTCATGCCGCCAGGCCGCCCCGCTTCGGGTGCGGCACCCTTGCCGATTCAGCTCGTTGGCTGTCGCTCGGAGCGAGAAACCCGCCGCCCGGTAGTCTCGAAGCAGGCCGAGAATCGCCTGCTCGTCGGGTTGCGGGATCAACGTGCGGCCGTTGTCGGCCAGGGCGTAACCGAACGGCACTGTCCCGATCCGCTGCCCCTGGGCTTTCTTGTGCGCCAGGGCCTCGCGGGTCCGTTCGCCGATGACCTCTCGCTCCCACTGCGAAACCGAGGCCATCACGTTCAGTACCAAACGACCTGCCGCCGTGCCGGTATCGAGTGATTCGGCGACGGAGACCAGTGAGACGCCCCGGCGCTCAAATCGCTCCAGGAGTTCGCCGAGATCGCGCACCGACCGGGTGAGCCTGCCGAGCTTCACCAGCTCGCCATGCACGCGGGGAGTGCCCCAGAGCGGATTGGCCGGGCTGATGTTTCGGATCGGTTCGCGGATTTCTGGAGCGACGCTGGGTCGTGCGGGCCGACGCCTCCGGCTCCGCCAGGTCCAGTAGCGTCTGAACCCGGCGCGGTGCCACCGGACCGCGGTCTCGGGTGTCACGATGACGAGGAGCCTGTCCCAATCAGTCCAGATTCTGCGCAACAGCACCCAGCACCCGCGGTCCCCCTCCGAGAGGCGCGGCCGTTTCACCGCCTGATGGAGGGCGGCGAGCTGCTGCCGCAGGGCCAGGTTCTCGAGGGCCAACCCGCGGCGGGTCTTGACTGCGGAACGCAGCGAGCAGAGAAACGACCTGATCATGGCCGGAGGTTGACGTCGACTCGCGACAAAGATCAACTACGCTGGAGGCGGATGAATAAACGGAAGGCACAGCCTTGCCACCGGGGCTCAACGTTCAGACTTCAGGCTCCAGGCTTCGGGCACTCTGGGCCAAGTCATGAAAAGGTCACGCGCCAGGAGTGCTCGAGCTGACTACAATGTGGACATTGTGAGCCAGCATGGTGCTGCGGGGTCGACTGGGCGACGTGCACGGTTCCGCTGGGCGGCCGTTGCCGCGGTGCTCCTGGCCACCGGGGTCGGCGCCTCGGCGTCTCTGGTGGCCGCCCAGCCCCAGGACACGTCGCCGGAGGCTCGGGCCATCGCGTTTCTGGCCGGCGAGGTGCCTCGCTGGCCGGTCGAGAACAACTGCTTCTCGTGTCACAACAACGGGGACGCGGCACGGGCGCTCTACACCGCGGTGGGGCAGGACTACGCGGTCGAGGCGGAGGCGTTGCGGGCGACGACAGCCTGGTTGCAGAACCCGGCGGCCTGGGACGACAACGCGCTCGGGCTGGAGTTCGCCGACAAGACGCTGGCGCGAATTCAGTTCGCCGGGGCGCTGGTCGACGCGATGCTCGCCGACCAGATCCGCGACCCGGTTCCGCTCGCGGACGCCGTCGCCCTGATCGCGGCCGACCAGACCGACGACGGGTCCTGGCAGCTCGACACGAGCGGCAGCATCGGCTCGCCCGCCACCTACGGCAAGGCACTGGCCACCTGGGCGGCGCTACGGGCGCTCAGACAGGCTGGCACACTCGACCTGACACCGGTCATCGCACGCGCCGACGCGTGGGTGCGCGGTGTCGAGGTGCAGACCATCATCGACGCCGCGGCGGTGGTCCTGGCGCTCGGGGGTGCCGACGACCCGGCCGCCCTCACCCAGCGGCAGCGGTGTCTCGCGCTGATCATGGAGGGGAAGGCCCCGTCCGGTGGCTGGGGCGCCTATCTGACGTCGGCCGTCGAGCCGTTCGACACCGCGCTCGTCCTGCTGGCGCTCCAGCCGCTGCTCGGGCGACCGGAGCTGGCGGCGCCGGCCCTCGAGGCCGGCACCCTGACCGAGGTCGTGAGCGGTGGCCGGAGGTTCTTGCTCGAGGAGCAGCTGCGGGACGGCAGCTGGGTGGAGACGACCCGGCCGGCCGGTCAGCAGAGCTACGCGCAGTACATCTCCACCACCGCCTGGGCCACGCTCGCGCTGCTTGCCACGCGGTGAGGGTGAGGCCAAGATCCTGTCCGCCGTCGCCAAGGCTACGGCAGGACCTCGCCGAAGTTCGCCTGCGTCAATCAGCACACAGAGGCGGGAAGGGCCTTGCTACGAGTGGGCGGGAGCCAGCCTTTTCATCGGATCTCGAACGGAATGGTGAACCGCTTGCCGGCAATTGTCTCGTCCACCTGTTCGAAGACGTCGATCTCGAACGGTGTGCCGATCTTGTTGCCGGCGAGGTCTTCCAGGATCGATGACGCGACCAGGGAGTAGGCGCCGGCGGCCCACGGCTGAGACGGGGTCAACATCCAGCGGGTCTCCCAGTTCCCGACTTCCACCTCGCCGTCGACACGACGCCCCGCCTCGTCTTCGACGCCGATCGCGCGGCGCATCAGCGCGTGGTCGAGCGGCTCGGGTATCGAGACGACGAGGCGTTGGGTGGAGCCGCTCGCCGGCACCCGCAGACGCCAGGTGGCGGTGTCCAGTGGTGTCGTGTCGGCCGGCCCCACGGTGAACCGCTTCTCGTATGGCGCCTGCAGCGGATTGCCTTCTGCGTCGGGCCAGGTAGGGTCGACCACGAGCGTGTAGGTCTCCCCTGCTACGAGCGGCCGACCCAGCCGCTCGTTCAGCTCGAGCCCCTGTTTGATCCGCCCCGGGTCGAAGAACACCGTGTACCGCACGTGGTCTCGGTCCCAGAACTCGGTGCCCAGCGGCAGAAACGGCTCCTCGACCGTGCGTCCCCGAGCGTCGCGCAGGCTGAGATACTCGAGCCCGTCGACGTGGCTCATGGGCGCCGAGAAGTGCAGGTAGAGCTTGAGCTGGTTTTCGGGAAGACGGTCGCCGCTGGGGAAGATCCGATCGACGACGGTCGTCGGCTCGACATCCGGTTTCGGCAACGCCACCACCGCGATGACCGGATCGATCGCGGCCGACTGCCGCCCCGGGAGCCGGCTCGGGTCGAATCGCACCGAATACGGACGACCGGGGTCGAACGGAAACATCGGGCTGAATCGCAGCACCCCGTCCCCGATCGCATACGACCCGAGGACCGGCGGCATCGCGAGGCCGTCGTCATCGTTGTCGGGGGTGTCGGCGTCTTCGCGGACGACGGTCACGCGAAGCAGCTCGGCCCACTCGTCGTCGGATAGCCCCGCGGCTCGAAGCGCCGCCAGATCCTCGGCTCTGAGGCCACCGACCTCGATGCTGGCCCCGTCTGGACCGTCACCCGGGGTCTCGATCCGGATCTCGACGGTCGGCGCGGTGGTGTCCGGTCCGCCGACGCCGGAGCAGGCGGCGGTCACCACGAGCAGTGCAGCTGCTCGCAGCAACGCCGGCAGTGGTCCGCGCGGGCAGGAGAGGGTATGTGGCCCGGTGTGACGCGGGCGCCTGCACGCTCGCGTCACACCGAAGGATGAGGGTCGCATGAAGCCCGAGGGGGCTGCTATGGCAGCGGCACCGCTTCGAGGTTGGCCTGACCGGCCTCGTTCCGCGCGATGACGATCACGTGCGAGTCGTCCAGCAGGTCCAGCTGCTCCACACCGGTCAGGTGCGCAATCGTCTCGTAGCTGATCCCCGCCTGGTTCCCGTCGGGGACCGGGTCGGTCAGACCCGCCTGATGCCCGAAATGCTCGGTCGGGATCTTCATCACGCCGCGGCTCGTGTTCGACATCAGCAGGTAGTCCTTGCCGTCCTTCTGATACACGATCATGTCGAGCGGGCGATTCCGGTTGCCGAGCTCGGCGATGGTGGTGCCCATGACCTTGGCGCCCGGCTTCAGGTTGTCGATCGGGAACTTCACCAGCGGAGTGCAGAGATAGCCGGCGATGAGGTTCTGCTCGCCGTCGATTTCATAGGGCACGAAGGTATAGACCGGGGACCGGGTTTCGAACTGTCCGTGCGCCGCATGCCAGATCTCGACGCTGGTGCCCGCGTTCACGGTGGTGAACGGGTAGGCGACCGACCGCAGCTTCGACGAGAACTCCTCGTTCGACAGACCCGCGATGAACAGCCGGCCGTCGACATACGCCATGTCGGTGATGGAGGAGGCGCGTGGGTCGCGGCGCGCCCCCGGGTCGGCGTCCGGTGCGTTCGGCAGCGAGGCTGTCGTGTAGGTGACGGCGCCGAGCGAGATCACCTCGATCTCTCCCGCGCCGTCGACCCGGAGCAGCACCGGCGTCGCGTTGGCGCCGCGCCCGCGCGACACCGAGATGAAGGCGTTCCTCGAGGTCGGGCTGACCGCCAGGTCGTTGATCTGGATCTCGCGGGCGTCCGTGCCGAGCAGCGCGGCAATCTTCTGGTCGATGCCGGGTACGTCCTTGGTGCCGGGGGTGCCGCCCGACGCCAGGTCACCCAACTCGAGCGCGACGATTTTCGCGCCGGCGTTGTCGGCGATGAACAGGATGTTGTTGGGGCCGAAGGTCAGTGGGCCACCGGACATCAGCGTGGGGCCCTCGGCGGCCGATACCGCCGGCTGCGGCGCCAGGAAGAACGCGCACAAGCCCACGAGCGCGCACAGCGAAAAGAGTGTTCGACGCGACATGGTCAGCTCCTTGGTCAGGCAGGACTATCCTGCAAAATAGGACACGGAGTAAGTCGTCATGCTATCACGACGGCGGCGGGATGCCTGGCATTTACCCGACCTCTACAGTTTTCCCCAGGAGGGCCCTTGCATGGACATCCGTGGGGCAAGGCTTCAGCCTTGCCACGCAGGCCTGAAGGCCTGCGCTACATTGGCAATCCAAGTGAGCCTCTCTCCTAGTCCTCCACCGCGAAGGCCAGCAACACGTTTCCCGACATGAAACCGAAACTGCCGTAGCCGGAGACCACGTACAGCATGCCGTCGACGATGGTGGGACCGGGACCATTGAGCGAGCCGCCGTGTGCCTCGACACCGTTCACGGTCTGGAACTCACGAGCGGTGTCGAAGTCCCAGATGACCCGTCCGGTGTCGGTCGCGTAGGCACGCAGATGGCCGTCGAGGCTGCCGGCGAACGCCACGCCGGGGATGAGCGACACCGCCGCCGGTTGCGCCGTGTGACAGCCCTGTCGCCCGCCGCAGGTGTCCTGCACCGGTGGTGCGTGCCAGACCAGCTCGCCGTCTCCGACCCGCAGCGCCGTCACGCCGCCGGCCTCTCCGGGCTCCTTCTCCATCGCGTCGGAGATCGACACGTAGACCTGATCTCCATCAGCGGCGAACCCCCACTCGATCCCGCCGATCAGACCGCCATCCGACACGCGGGTCTCCCAGAGGATCTCGCCGCTCTCGGGGCGAACCCCGTACATCACCCCTGACTTCTGGCCCCCCAGCAGCAGATCCGAACCATCGGGCATGGTCACGAGCACCGGAGAGCTGCCGTAGTCGAAATCCGGCCCGTTCGACTCCGGGCAGTTCGCCCGGGCGATCGGGTTGTCCGACCCGGGGAGGCCGGGGAAGGTCCCGGCGGCGACGCAGGCGATCGTGAACGCGTCGCCCGGTGTGGTCTGCGTGACCCAGCGGATCGCGCCAGTGTCCATCGCCAACGCCATGAGCGCGTCGCTCTCTGGAGCGGCCGGGTCGGAGTAGGCATCGCCGGTGGCGAGGTAGAGCAGATTGCGCGCCGGGTCGAGCGTCGGCGCCGACCAGACCCCGGCGCCGGACGGGCCGTGGTTCTGTGCACCGGCGGCGTTGATTCTCGTCGGTTGCGGCGACTCCCTGATGACGTAGGTCTTCCAGATGCGCTCCCCGGTTGCCGCATCCAGGGCAACGATGCTACCCCGGAACGTGCAGCACTCATACCTCGGGTCGGCGGCCGACACCTCCTCGAGCGACGCGACCGGCACATACAGACGCCCCTCGTGGAGCGCCGGCGCGCCGGTGATCCGTGCGGCCGGATGCTCCTCGACCGGGGTCGTCCAGCGCAGCTCGCCGGTCAACAGGTCCACGGCGTGCACCGAGGCGAACGCGTCGCCGAAGTACGCGGTGAACCCGCCCCCGTCCGCCGGACCGACCGAGACCGCGGACCGAATCTCGGCCGGCGCTTCATGGACCCAGTGGACGCACCCGGTGGCGGCGTCCAGCGCATACAGCAGGCCGTTGCGTGTCCCGACGAGCACGCGACCCGCCACCACCGTTGGCTGCGAGCCGGAATTCGACACGTCGGGGAATCCGAACACCCATTGGAGACGCAGTTGGCCCACGGTGTCAGCCGTCATCCCGGCCGATTCGGCCGGTTGAAACCGCCGATTGTTGAGGTCGACGCCCCACCCGTTCCACGCCGGGGCTGACAGATCGACAGCCGTCCGCGTGCCTGCGTCGCAATACGCGGTGTCCGGGAGCGTGGGCAGCGGCGAGTCCAGCGTGCCGGCCGGGTCGTCGGACAGGAACTCGGCGACCGCGCGTCGCTCGGCGGCGCTGAGCGCGCTGCCGAACTGGCGCATCACCCCGCTGGTCATGGCGGTCTGAATCTGCCGCGCCGACCGGTCCCGCAGGGCATCGCGTGTCGGCATCCGCGGCAGGGTGTCGTCGTGACACCGGGCGCAGCTCATCGCGTAGACCTGTTCGCCGTCGGCCGCCGGCGCCTGCCCTGCGGCGTGATCCGCGCCGGCGCCGAGGCAGACGGCCAGCACCAGCATGATGAAGACTTTCCTACCCATTACCTCACCTCCGGCTCACTTGGGTCTAGACTGATGACATGACACGCGTAGGACACACAAGGAGGGTGCCCATGCACGCTGGCATCTTTGCACAGAATGACGTCGAACGGGCGGGTCGTGTGGCGGCCGTCGCCGCGATCGGCTGTCTGGCAGTCGCGCTCGTCGTCTGGGTCGGCGGCTCAGTGCGGGCACAGGATGCGGACCGGCAGCACGAGACGGAGGCTCGAGCGGCGCTCGACGAGTACTTCCGGGCCTGGAACGCGGCCGACAACGCCGCCGTGGCCGCGATCAGCAACTTTCCACGGGTGAGCCTGGGACAGAACGGGCAGGTCGTCGTGCGGGAGACGCCCGAGGAGATCGCCACCGATTTCGACGCGCTGAGACTGTCGGGCTGGGACCACTCGAGGCTGGATCTGGCCGAGGCAGTACACGTCTCGGCGGACAAGGTGCACTTCCGGATCGTGTTCAGCCGGTACAGCGCGGACGGCACCCCCTACACGACCGCCCCGGGGCTCTATGTGATCACGAACCAGAACGGCCACTGGGGGCTGCAGCTGCAGTCGATTCTGCCCGCCACGTTTACACGGTAACCGGGAGCAAGGGCCTTCAGGCCCGTCGAGCTCGGTTGCCCTACGCCTCCTGCCTCGCTGGAGCCTCTCTTGCAATCATCACCTCGGTCGCCTTGATCAGCGCCGTGGCCTCGTCTCCGCGCTTCAGCTGGAGCTCGTCGAGCGCGTCCCGGGTAATCACCGCTGTCAGCCGCTGATCGCCGATCCGCAGCCGCACCTGCGCGATAAGGCCGTCGCGCCGGACCTCGTCGACAATCCCGCGCAGGCGGTTGCGTCCGCTGACGACCATCAGCACGCCACCGCCGCCGGCTCGTCTGGGTGCGCGGGTCGACGGCAGGCGCCCCTCCTTCGCCAGCAACCGCTCGATCTCGGTCTCCGCGATGCGATGATGCCCGCCCTCGGTGCGGGTCGTCCGGACACTGCCCTTGTAGATCCACTGCTTCAGCGTCGAGTAGCCGACGCCGAGCCGCTCCGCCGCCTGTCGCACCGTCAGCAAAGGCATGTCGTCACTCTCGTTGGCGAAGGCCGTTGGCGTAGAGGCACCGCCTTCTGGTCCGACGCCGCCGCCCCGACCGACTGCTGAAGGCCCGTGCTACCGCAACTGCGGTCCGCGGGTGACCGGCCCGGTCCGTAGCAGGGCCCTTCCCACCTTCGCCGGAGGCGACGGCGGACAGGCAGGGCCATCAGCACACATGGAACAAAAGCGTATTGAATCGTTTGCAAAATCGACTGTAATCATACTAAATTGGTTGTTACATGGCGAGATTGATATCGGTGGCTCTGGTGGTGTCGATGGCGGCCTGTGCGCCGACAGGAGAGGACGGCCAGCCCGCGAGCCCGGATCGGCCGCTGCTCGTCTCGGCCGCGGTCAGTCTGACCGGCGTGCTCGAGACGCTGGCTGCCGCCTACGAACGTGACACCGGGACCCGGGTAGAGCTGAACGTGGCCGGCTCGAGTGTCCTCGCGGTCCAGATCATCGCCGGGGCGCCGGTCGATCTGTTCATCAGCGCCGATCTGTTCCAGATGGATCGTGTCGCGGCGGAAGAGCTGATCCGGGTCGAGACCCGGGTGGTTCTGCTCTCCAACCAGCTCGTCGTCGTGGTGCCGGCAGACACCACCGCAACCGTGCCCTCGCCGGCGACGTTGATCGACCCGATGTTCGGGCGGATCGCCATCGGGGATCCGGACGGTGTCCCGGTCGGGGTGTACGCGCGGGCGTATCTGGAGTCGGTCGGTCTGTGGAATGCGCTGCGGGACCGGATGGTGCCGACACGTAGCGTCCGTGCGACGCTGGCGACCGTCGAGACCGGTGCGGTGGACGCCGGTATCGTCTACCGCACCGACGCCCTGTCGTCCAGCGGCGTCAGGGTGGTCTTCGAGGTCCCGGTCGCGGAGGGCCCCGCCATCGTCTACCCGGCCGCGCTGACGACGCTGGCGACGAACCCGGAGGCAGCCGAACGGCTGCTCGCGTATCTACAGGGCCCGGACGCCCGCATCGTCTTCGAGCAGGCCGGTTTCATCGTCCCGGAGGCGCAGCCATGACGGTTCCCGATCCGCGGGTCTGAAGACCCGCGGCTATGCTTTGATTGGACCGTAATGCCCGCTGACACGGGAATGCGGTACGCATTCGGGGCCGTCGGTGACGGCCAAGCCGCGCACGTGCGCGCTTCGCGGTCGCGGAGTGGGGCGTTGGGGTCCCCGCGCAGCGCCCGCGGGGGTTCGGGGCGCAGCCCCGTCTAGATAGTCGATGCCAGACCTCCTCTCCATCGCGTCGTTCACCGTCGCCATGGCCGCGCTGGCGACCCTGGTCATGCTGCCTCCGGGAGTGGCGCTGGCCTGGCTGCTGGCCCGCCGGCGGTTTCCGGGGCGGGCAGTGCTCGAGACGCTCGTCTCGTTGCCGCTCGTGCTGCCGCCGGTCGCCACCGGGTATCTCCTGCTCAGACTGCTCGGCCCGCGCGGCCCGATCGGGGCGTGGCTCGAGCGGGTCGGCATCGAGGTGATGTTCACCTGGCGGGCAGTCGTCGTGGCGATGGCGGTGATGGGGCTGCCGCTGCTCGTCCGGGCGGCGCGGGCCGGCTTCGAACAGGTCGACCAGCGCTACGAGCAGATCGCCGCCACGTTGGGCGCCGGTCCGGCGCGCGTGTTCTTCACGGTCAGCCTGCCGTTGGCTCGGCGTGGTGTGCTCGCCGGGGCGCTGCTCGGGTTCTCGCGGGCGCTCGGCGAGTTCGGCGCCACGATCATGCTGGCGGGCTTCCTGCCGAGCACCCGCACCATCGCCGTCGCGATCTGGCGCTACACGGAGACCGGCCAGGAGTCGGCGGTGATGGCGATGCTGGCGGTGTCGGCGACCATCGCCTTCGGCGCCCTGTTGCTCTCGAACCGTCTGGCCAGCAGTACGTAGCGGCGGGTCTGCAGACCCGCCACGGGACCGTCCCATTGTCGCCGGAGGCTACGGCGGACAGGCCGAGGGCCGCGAAGAGATGTCGTAGCAAGGCCCTTTCGGGCCGCGTGGAGATGAGCACCACACGGCGCCCGCTGATCCTGAGCAGTGCGTAGAGAGGTCTTGTCGAAAGATGTCCATTCCGATCACCCTCGACTTCTCGCTGCGCCAGGGCGCCTTCATGCTCGAGATCCACGAACACATCGACGCGCGGGTCGTCGCGCTGTTCGGGCCGTCGGGTGCCGGCAAGACGACCGTCCTCGAGTCGATCGCCGGGTTGCGGACCCCGGAGCAGGGCATGATCCGGATCGGCACGCGAACGCTCTTCGATTCGAGCGCCGGCGTCGATCTGCCGGCGCGCGCACGGCGCGTCGGCTACGTCCCGCAGGACCTGGCGCTCTTCCCCCACATGAACGTCCGCCGCAACATGCTCTATGGCGCCGGTACCGGGGGCGGGCCGCCGCTCGACCAGGTTATCGGCATGCTCGAGCTCGGCCCGATGCTCGACCGCGATGTGACGGTGCTCTCGGGTGGCGAACGCCAGCGCGTCGCGTTGGCGCGGGCGCTGATGGCCTCGCCTGCGTTGTTGCTCCTCGACGAGCCGCTCGCCGGCCTCGACCGTGGGCTGCGCGAGCGGATCCTGCCGTATCTCGAGCGGATCCGGGACGAGCTGGCGATACCGATGCTGTATGTGTCGCACGCCGAGGCGGAGGTGCGTGCCGTGGCCGACTGGGTCGTGGTGCTTGACGCGGGGAGGGTCGCCCGATCCGGCTCGACCGGGTAGGCACGCACGGGTCCTGCATCCTTGCTACCTTACCTGTCTCGCCCGAAGGCCCCGGCAGGGTGCTGCCAATCCCCGAAGATCGGTTGTCCTGGCGAGGCGTGCGTCTGGCAAGGCGCGAAGAGGGAGCAGCCAGGCGGGCTGTGACCGACGAAGCAACGCCGTCCAGGCGGACGCCCTGCCAAGCCCCGAAGATCGGTTGTCCTGGCGAGGCGTGCGTCTGGCA
>JADFPE010000170.1 GCA_022562495.1 Acidobacteriota bacterium | reverse complement strand
CAACTCCAGTCGGGACGTGCTCAGCACCAATGTGCGGCTGCGGTGGGAGTATCAGCCGGGGAGTGAGCTCTTCGTCGTCTACAACGACCAGCGTGATACCGAGTTGGGCCGCGGCGTCCCGATGCTCGAGAACCGCGCCTTCATTGTGAAAGTCACGCGTCTGTTCCGGTTTTAGTACTTAGACGGGGCTGCGCCCCGAATCCTACGCGGCCATCTGCGACCTCGGTTTCCGGAGCGCGGCGCCCGGGTGGCCAGGCGCGAGGAGGGAGCAGCCAGGCGGGCTGTGACCGACGAAGCAACGCCGCCAGCCGGGATGCCCCGCCCGGACACCTAGACGGGGCTGCGCCCCGAACCCCCCGCGGCCGCTCGCGGGGCCCCATCGCCCCACTCCGCGGCCGCGGGGCGCGCACCTGCGCGCCTTGGCGGCCACGGTCAAGTCCCGGATGAACACGCCCGCCACGATGCCGCGGCAAATCCGTTATCATCGTCCGCGTTCGACAGACCGGAACGAGAAAGGACTGACCATGGCCTCTTCACGACGACGGTTTCTGACGACGTTCGGTGCGGCGGCAGCCGGAGGCGCGGCGTCACTGGGAGGACGCGCCTTCGCCAAGACCCGGTCGAGCCCCCCGGCCACCCAGGCGCCCGACATGTTCTCGCCCACCGAGCTGCTGGAGCGGAGAGCGAAGGAGACCGTCGCGGCCGGCACGGCGGCGCCCGGCGCGCAGTCGGACCCACGCATGCCGACGGCCGCGGAGGTCGAGTCGTGGTACACCGACCGCCGCAACTGGGGGCGCTGGGGTGATGACGACCAGATGGGCGCCATCAACCTGATCACCCCGGAGAAGAGCGCGGCGGCGGCCGCGCTCGTCAGCACGGGCCGGAAGGTCTCGATGAGCCGCGTCTTCGAGCCCGAGCAGCACTTCATGCGCAAGAACCCGCGCCCCGGCGGCGGGGGCTCGGTGGTCGACTACTACGGCTTCATCTATCACGGTCAGACGATCACCCATATCGACGCGTTGTGCCACATGTGGGACACCGACGGGATGTGGCAGGGGCGCGACCCGGACGTCGAGATCACGACCCGGGGCGCGACGTTCGGCACAATCGACGCGTGGAGCGACGGCATCATCACGCGGGGTGTCCTGATTGACGTGCCGCGTCACCGGAACGAGCCGCATGTTACGCCAGACCGGCCGGTGCACGGATGGGAGATCGAAGAGATCGCGCGTGCCCAAGGCGTGGCGGTCGAGCCGGGGGACGCGCTGCTCGTCTACAGCGGCAAAGACTCGTTCGTGCGAGCGGGCGGGACCTACGCCGGCGGCGACCGTCCCGGGCTGAGCGTGACCTGCGCCAAGTTCATCCGGGATCACGATGTGTCACTCCTCGGCTGGGACATGATGGACGCCCGGCCGGATCCGTACGGACTGGCATTCCCGATGCACGGCGTGCTGTTCAACTATGGTGTGGCGCTGCTCGACAACGCGCTGCTCGAGCCACTCGCCGAGGTATGCGCGGAGGAGGGCCGGTACGAGTTCATGTTCATGGGGCTCCCGCTCAAGGTCGCTCGGGGCACGGGGAGCCCGGCGAACCCGGTTGCGCTGTTTTAACCCTCCAAGAAGTCAGGAGACAGGAGGCAGGAGGCAGGAGGCAATAGATGGGCTTTGCCGGCCTCTGAGTCACAACCTGCCGAGTTCTGCGGGCTGCCAAGAACGTGAGCCTGCGGGGATCGGGGGCCGGGGATCGGGGGTGGGGATGGTGGTGCATTCACGGACGTGGCGCCGTCGATCTGTGCTCGAGTCGCCATGACCGCCCAGCGAAGGAGATGCATCGCGTGACCAATGCACGACGAATGGCTTGCAGTCTGGCCGTGGCGCTCGCGTGTGGGACTGCGGGGACCGCCGTGCTCGACGCCCAGACGACCGCCCCACGTGTGCGCGTCGAACGACTGCTGGACGCGCCGATCATCACGCCCGGGCTGCATCCGAGCATCGGCGAGAACATCCAGGGCCCGTCGCTGATTCGTGTCCCCGACTGGGTCGAGGATCCGCTTGGGGCCTACTATCTCTACTTCGCCGATCACAAGGGACGATACATACGGCTGGCCTATGCCGACGACCTGCTGGGTCCGTGGCATGTCCATCCCCCAGGCAGCCTGCAGATCGCCAACTCGCACTTCCTGACAGAGCCGCCCGTGGTGTCGTCCGAAGAGCTGGCACGACTCCGCGCGGCGCGAGCCGGACGGGGTGCCGCCATCTCACACGACCTCCGTACCGAGGTCACGACGCCGCACATCGCGTCGCCCGACGTGCACGTCGATGATGAGCACCGGCGCATCGTCATGTATTTTCACGGGCTCGACGGCGTGAGCCGGCAGGTCTCGCGTGTGGCAACATCCAGCGACGGCATTCGCTTCGACGCGGGCCCGGAGGTGCTCGGGCGCACATACATGCGGGTGTTCCAGCACGATGGATACACCTACGCCATGTCGATGCCCGGACAGTTCTACCGGTCTCGGAACCCGCTTGGCGGGTTCGAGGCAGGACCGCGCCTCTTCAACCCCAACATGCGCCACGCGGCGCTTTTGCGGCGGGGCGACACGCTCCTCGTGTTCTGGACGCAGGTGGCGCAGGTCCCAGAGCACATCAGACTGAGCACGATCGACATCACGGGCGACTGGATGCACTGGTCCGTCACAGACGGCGGTGAAGTGCTACGTCCGGCACACGCCTGGGAGGGGGCCGACGCGCCGCTCGAGCCGTCGGTCCGGAGCACCGCCTACGGCCACCTCAACCAGCTACGCGACCCGGCGATCTTCGAGGATGCCGACAGTGGCCGGGTCTTTCTGCTCTATGCGGTGGCGGGGGAAAGCGGTATCGCCATCGCCGAGGTGCATCTGGAGGACTAGCAGCCCGAGGTGACAGTGCAGCTGCATTCGGCTGGCGCTGCAGCTGCCCTGCCTGCGTCGTTCGTCGGTCGAAGACTGGGCGTATGTGCCCTCCGCACGCCGTGCCAGCCGGGCGCCTCGATGGCCCACAACGGGAACGTATTCTTGCGCGGACCCTTACATCCGTGGAGGCACGTCACACCCCATCAGCTCCAGGGCGCGCGTCATCTGCGACTGGAAGTAGTGGACACCCGCCGCTCGCCAGCGTCGCACTGCCTCGTTCTCTTCCGCGATGACCGGGCTGCTGTGGTAGAAGCCGTTGAAGCGCTGCGCCAGCCCGAAGGCGTATTTGGCGAGGACCGACAGCTCGAGCGTGCGCACCGCCTGCTCGGTGACCTCGTCCAGGCGGGAGGCTTCCAGAATCAGGTCCCACAGTCCGTCACCGGCCTCGCTCGTCAGGCTGTCGGTTGGTGTCGTCGCCAGACTCTCGAGCAGCGCCGTTGTCTCGACACCGTCGCGGTCGCGCAGTTTCTGGAGGATCTTCCGCGCGCGGACGGTGGCGTATTGCAGGTAGGGGCCGGTCTCGCCCTCGAAGCTGAGCGCCTCGTCGATGTCGAACGCGATCACCTTGCCGCGTGAGAACTTGATCAGGAAATACCGGACCGCCGCTGTCCCGATCATCACCGCGATCCGTCGGCGTTCGGCAGTGGGCAGGTCGGCGTGGCGGGCCGCGACCTCGCGCTCCGCTCGCTCGGTCACCTGGTCGAGCAGGTCGTCGGCCTTGACCCCGAGGCCCTTCCGGCCCGAGACCTCGACGAACGGCGTGTGTGCCTCCGAGTCAGCGTCTTCGTAGCCGAGCGCGCGCGCGGTCGCGTGGGACAACGCCACCATTTCATACGAGAAGTGAACGGACCGCTCCGCCGCCCGCGGGTGCTGCATCGACGTCAGGGCCTGCACGAGCAGCCGCTGCAGATAACTCTGCCGGGTGTCGATGACATTGTAGACCGCGCCCGCTCGGCCGAAGCGGGGCACCGGTCCCCGGTCCGGGGAGGGTGGGATGTCGACGCTCGAGGTGGCCCACAAGGGACGACCGGATCGCTGCGTGTCGAACCAGCGATAGTGAAAGTCCCTGCCGAGGAGTCCGAACTTCCAGAGCTGATACGCGATGTCCTTGCCGACGTAGGTGACCGTGCCGTCAGACCGGACGATGACTTTGGCCCGGGTCTCGTCGTCCGGGCCGGTCTGGGCCGCGTCGTCGGACCGGCCGTCCTCGTCCCTGGCGCCCCCGTCGTCGATCGGCATCACCCAGCACCCGGCGAGCCTGCCGTCCTGTTGCAGGAACACCGTGCCGGAGGCCTTCAGCAGCTCGAAGGCCCGAGTCCAGAACTCCAGACGGAGGATGTCCCCCTCCCAGCTCAGCAGGTCGTACTCGACGCCGAGCCGCGCCATCGTCCGCAGGTGACACCGCACGATCCGGTCGGTCAGCAGCCGCGCCATGGCGGCCGCGGGGTCCGTGTTGTGCTCCAGGTCCAGGAGCGCGGCGCGCCGGTAGGTCAGACGGGTCTCGTCGGCCTCATACCACCGCGTGACCCGGGCATACAGATCCCAGCAGTAGTAGTCGAACCCCGGTGCGTCGACGAGCGGTCGCAGCTCGTCGAGCCCTGTGCCTTCGAGCTCGCGCAACCCGACCACGACATCAGCCACCTGGACGCCGGTGTCGTCGATGTAGTTCTGGACCTCGACCTCGGCGCCCCGGAACCGGAGCAGCCGGCACAGTGTGTCGCCGAGCGCGGCATTCCTGAGGTGCCCGACGTGCGCCGCCTTGTTCGGGTTGATCGCCGTGTGCTCGACGATCGTCTTGAGACCGGCGGCGGTCCCGGCGGGTGGCGTGTCGCCGGCCACCCGGTCTCGCGCGAACGCCGCTCGGTCGAGAAAGACGTTGAGATATCCGGCATCGGTCGGTTCCAGACGGCCGATGCCGCTCAGCTCGCCGACCGTCTCGGCAATTTCCTGGGCGATCACACGCGGGGCCTTGCGCAGGGTGCGCGCGAGCTCGAAGGCGACGGTGACGGCAAGGTCGCCAAGCCGCCGGTTCGGCGGATACTCGATGACGATCGCCGGCATCGCCGACGGATGGAGACCGTAGCGGTGCCTCAGCGTGGCCGCGATGCGGTCACGCAGGTGTGTGTGCAGCGGCAGTATCATGATGCGCGTGCATTCGGCGGTCGACCCGGTCGTGTCGGGCTAGCGGCCGCGAGCGGCGAGGTCGTTCGCGCGTCTGTAGTCATCGGGCGTGTTCACGTTGAAGAACAGCGTGCCGGCGGGGTCGAACGGCGCGATCTCCGCTGGGCCGATGTCCGTCACCCGTAACGCGTCGCCGAGTGCCGAGACCCGGCGCTCGCCGCGCTCGAGTCGGGCGCGGATCGGCTCGACACAGGCGCGGTCATACACGGCGCAGAGCGGCTCGATGCCCGTGGCGGTCCGGGGAATCGCCGCGTCCGCGCCGCGCGCCCGGGCCGCGAGGTGACACAGGAACGACACTGTCAGAAACGGCAGGTCACAGGCCACCACGATCGTCCGGGCGGTCGGTGACCTGACCAGCGCCGTGTAGAGCCCACTGAGCGGGCCCGCATCCGGTATGAGATCCGCGCACACCTGCAGCCCCGAGGAACGGAAGCGGTGATGGTCGTTCGAGACGATCAGGATATGCTCGGCCACATGCCCCAGGACGGACAGTTGCCGATCGATGATGCGTCTGCCGCCGATGATGAGGTCGCTCTTGTCGAGCCCGCCGAGGCGCTCCGCCCGGCCTCCCGCGATAATGGCCGCAGTCCGCACATTCGGCACCAACCATAACAGATCCCTGTCATGTCGGAGCCGAAAATCGGCCGGGTGCTCGCGGCCAGTCTGCACCAGGCGATCGACGATCTCCTGCCCATGCGGGTCGAGTTCTACCAGAGCTGGCTGACGGCGACCCGCATCCGGCAGGGGGCGCTGGGCCACGGCCGCATCGCCGCGGTCATCAGCTTTCTCCGCCAGGAGGGCGACGAGTACGACGCGGTCGTGGACCGGGCGGGGCGCTATGCGGCCGATTGGACGGTCGGCGCCCTGCCGGTCGTCGCACGGACCCTGCTGCGCCGGCTGCCGCGACCGATTCGGGTGCGGGTGGTCCTGCGGTTGGCGGCCCGGATGATCCGCAAGCTGCACGACGACTGCCGGCTCCGGGCCCTCGTGCGGCGCGACATTGCGGTCGTCACCCTCGAGGGCTCGTTGTTCTGCGACGTCCGCGAGCCGGTCGGCGCCCCGTTGTGCGGCTTCTACGCCGCCGTCCTCGAGCGCTGCCTCGAGTTCTTCGGCATGTCGGCTCGTGTCCAGCTCTCCCGGTGTCGGGCCACCGGTGACGGGACATGCGAGCTCATCATCCACATCGGCTCGCGGGAGACGCGCCCGTCGGCGGCCGGCGAGCAGCCCGTGGCGAAACCCCTCGTTGCGCCGTTTGAATGTAGTGGGGTCCTTGCCATTGGCTGCGCGGAGCGGTGCCGGCCGGTCGGGTGGATCCCTTGCGTTCCGCCGGTCGCCGCGATACCGTGAGGTCAGCAGTCTGTCGTGAACGTCCCGCGTTGCATGCAGCGGCGACGCTCGCCACGGGCTGCCAGAAAAAGCGGCGATGAAAGTCCAGCGCTACCGCGTGGCGACCCGTCTGCTCGCGATCGGGGTGGTTCTGGCGTGGCTGGGTGGCGCGCCGGTGCCCGCGCGTCAGGCCCGTGACGCGGATGGCGGACGTCCGCTCGTGCATGTCGCCGAGGTCGACGCCTTGATTCAGCCGGTGTCGGCCGCGTTCATCGCGCAGGTCCTCGACGCCGCCGACGCCGCCGGCGCTGACCTCGTGGTGCTGGTGCTCCGCACCCCCGGTGGCCTCGTCGATTCCACGCGTGACATCAACTCCAGCATCATCGAGTCCCGCACGCCGGTGGTCGTCTGGGTCGGGCCGAGCGGGGCCCGGGCCGCCTCGGCCGGGTTCCTGATCACGATCGCGGCCGATGTCGCCGCGATGGCGCCAGGTACCCACATCGGCGCTGCGCACCCGGTGGCCGGCACCGGGCAGCCGATGGACGACACCATGGCTGAGAAGGCGGCCTCGGATGTCGCCGCCTATGCGCGTTCTCTGGCGAGCCAGCGTGGACGGAACGTCGAGCTAGCCGAGAAGGCGGTCACCGAGAGCCAGTCGTTCACCGAGGAAGAGGCGTTGAGGGCGACACCCCCGCTCATCGACCTGGTGGCCGCCGATCTGGACGCGTTGCTCGAGGCGCTCGACGGCCGCGTGGTGACGCGGTGGGACGGGCGCACGGAGGTGCTGCACACCGCCGACGCGCGGGTCGAGGAGATGGAGATGAACTGGCGCCAGCGGCTGCTGAGCGCGATTGCGCATCCACAGATCGCGGTGCTGCTGTTCAGTCTCGGTACACTCGGGTTGACCATCGAGCTCTGGAACCCGGGGGCGATCGTGCCCGGTGTGGTCGGCGGCCTCTGTCTGTTGCTCGCGTTCTTCGCGTTCCAGATCATCCCGATCAACGCCGTCGGGCTGCTCCTGGTGCTGTTCGGGCTCGCGCTGCTCGTGTTGGAGATGGTGACGGCGAGCTTCGGGCTGCTCGCCGCTGGCGGCCTCGTCAGCATGGTCCTCGGACTCGTGATGCTGATAGACTCGCCGGCGCCGGAGCTGCAGCTGGGATGGCCGTTCATCCTCTCGACGATAGCGGCGCTGGCGTTGATTGTGACGTTCGTCACGCGGCTTGCGGTTCGGGCGCAGCTCCGTCGTCCGGTGACCGGGGTCGCCGGTATGCTGGACGCGTCGGGTGAGGTGCTCGAGGCGATCGCTGCGGGGGCGACAGGCCGTGTCGCGACCCACGGCGAGATCTGGTCGGCGATCGCGCGCCAGCCGATCCCGCAAGGCGCGCGGGTGCGGGTGGTCGAGGTCGACGGGATGACCTTGACGGTATCGCCCGAGCTGCCCGCCGGGCCCGACGCGAAAGGAACGCAGCCATGAATCCCCTCCTGATCATCCCGCTGGTCGTGGTGTTGTATCTCGCCAACTCGATCAAGATTCTCCCTGAGTACGAGCGTGGCGTGATTTTTCGGCTGGGGAAGCTGCTGCCGCAGCCCAAGGGGCCGGGCATCGTCCTCGTGTTCGCGCCGATCGACAGGATGGTGCGCGTGGGCCTCCGGACGATTGTCTTGGACGTGCCGTCGCAGGACATCATCACACGCGACAACGTCTCGGTGAAGGTGAACGCCGTCATCTACTTCCGGGTCATGGACCCGAACCGGGCGATCGTCGAGGTGGAGAGCTATCACTACGCCACAGGACAGCTCGCCCAGACGACCCTGCGGAGCGTGCTGGGACAGGTCGAGCTGGACGGCCTGCTCTCCGACCGGGACCGGTTGAACCGGGAGCTCCAGAAGCTGCTCGACCAGCAGACCGACCCCTGGGGTATCAAGGTGTCCGCCGTCGAGGTGAAGCACGTCGATCTGCCGGACGACATGCAGCGCGCGATGGCCCGGCAGGCGGAAGCCGAACGCGAGAAGCGTGCCAAGATCATCCACGCCGAGGGGGAGTTCAGCGCGTCGAAGCGCCTGGCGCAGGCCGCCGCGGTGATCGCGACCGAGCCGGGCGCCATGACCCTGCGCTATCTACAGACCCTGACTGAAATCGCCGGGGAGAAGAACTCCACCATTCTGTTCCCGATCCCGATCAACCTCATGAACCTGTTCTCGACCAAGCCGAGCGCTGGCCACGATGGCGAACCACGGTCCGAGTGAGGCAGTTCCCAGCGCGAAGCAGCTGGTCTTCCTGGCGATGATGGCGACCGTCGTCGCCGTGATCGTCTTCCTGTGTGGTGTGATGGTGGGCCGCGGGGTGCCGGCGAGACCCGTCGCCGTGCGGGTGGCGACCGAGGCCGCGCAGGGCGGTGCCGGCATGGGTGGGCTCGGAGTGCCGGAGATTGCGCCGGATCCGGAGGCCGAACCGGGCTCGGCCATCAATGCCCTGAGCTACTTCGACCGGCTGAGCAGCATCGACCCGGCGCCGGAGACGCTGGTCGCGCCGGCCGCCGCCGGGTCGTTCGTCGTGCAGGTCACCGCACTGCGGAGCGCCGACGACGCGCGGACCGTCGAGGCCGAGTTGGTGGCGAAGGGCTATCCCGCTTTTGTGGTTGACCCGACGCCGGGGGCGCCGGTCGCGGTCTTCCGGGTGCGCGTGGGACCCTACGCGGAACGGGGCGCCGCGGAAATGGTGCGTGACCGCCTGGCAACGGAAGAGCCGTTCACGCCCTTTGTCATCCAGCCCTAGCCGTGCGTGCACGGCTGACATGTGTACACGTCGGTCGACGTTCCGCGCACGCCCGGCTCAGGCGTGACCGCTTCGGCGGTGGCGCAAACCAGTAACGAAGCGCATCTCTGCAGAGGACTCGTCGGTGTGATGCCGAGCTTCGTTACTGTCGTGGCACGGCCGCTCGGTTTCGGTCCCGGCCGCCACCGGAGTGCGGCGTTCACCTGCGCCGCGCTGTCGGGCGCGCTGCTGGTGCTCAGTTTTCCCTCTCTCGGTCATCCCGCGGCTGCCTGGGTGGCGCTGACGCCGCTGCTCGTCGTCCTGCACGGTACCCGGTCACCCGGGTTGGCGTTCGGTCTGGGGCTGACGACCGGCGCGGTCCACTTCGCCGGGACCCTGCCGTGGCTGACCCAGGTCATGACCGAGTTCGGCGGGGTCCCCCTGCCGGTGGGCGTGCTGCTCAACGGCCTGCTGGTGGCCTACCTGGCGCTGTTTCCCGCCGCGTTCGCCGTGATGGTGGTGCTGCTGTGCGGGCGACTCGGCGGGTGGGCGCTGCTCGGCGCTGCGCCGGTCTGGCTCACGACCGAGCTTGGTCGGATGTGGCTGTTCGGCGGCTTTCCCTGGGAGCTCCTCGGCTACAGTCAGACGAGCGTGCTGCCGGTGGCTCAGCTGGCCAGCCTGTTCGGCGTGCATGGCGTGACCCTTCTCGTCGTGTTCATCAACAGCGCCGTGGCGCTGGCGTTGGTCGGGCCGAGTGTGCACCGTGTGCGGGTGCTCGCGGTCGCCACCGGGGTGCTCGGTGTGGTCGTGCTGTTCGGCGCCTGGCGGCTCATGGACAACCGCCTCGTGCGGGACGGAACGCCGCTGCGTGTTGGCCTGGTGCAGGGCAACATCGCGCAGTCAGACAAGTGGGACCCGGCGAGACGGTCGACCATTCTGAGCCGCTATCTGGACCTCAGCCGGCAGAGCGCTGCGGACGGGGCTCGGTTGATCGTGTGGCCCGAGTCGGCCACTCCGTTCAGCTTCGAGACCGATCCCGACGGGGACGCCGTCCGTCAACTGGCGCGCGACACCGGCGCCCACGTGCTGTTCGGCAGCACCCAGCGCCGACGCGACCCGGTGTCGCGGTTGTTCAATGCCGCGTTCCTCCTGCGTCCCGATGGTGAGACCGCGGCGGTGTATCACAAGATGCACCTGGTGCCGTTTGGCGAGTATGTGCCGTTCCGGTCTGTGCTGTTCTTCGCGTCGCCGCTCGTCGAGGCCGTCACCGATTTTTCGCCCGGCGCCAGCCCGGTGATGTTGCCGATCGGGGCGCACCGGATCAGCACGGCCATCTGCTATGAGATCATCTACCCGGAGCTGGTTCGGCGTTTCGTCCGGCGAGGCAGCGAGCTGCTGACGACGATCACCAATGACGCCTGGTATGGTCGGTCCGCCGCGCCGCATCAGCACTTTCAGCAGGCGGCGATGCGGGCGATCGAGCAGGGGCGATATCTGGTGCGCGCCGCCAATACCGGGATCAGCGGGGTCGTCGACCCGTATGGCCGGGTGCTCGCGCGTAGCGCGCTCTTCGAGACGGCGGTAGAACGCCGTCTTCTGCGCGCCTTCCGGGTACGCACTGTCCGGGAGGCTCATTTGCACCGTCAGCACATTGGTCGGATCCAGTCCCGGATCGACGTGTTGAAGGTTCTGAAAACTTCGCGTCATCAAACCCGCGCTAGTTAACAACACGAGCGCCAACGCGACTTCGCTCACGACCAGCACGTGCAACAGTCGATGGCGGTTCACCCCGACGCCCGACGCCGCGCCCCCGTCCTTCAGGGCCTGGCTCAGATCCGGGTTCGAGGCCCGTAGCGCCGGCGCCAATCCGAATACCACGGCGCTCAATAGCGTAACGCCGAGCGTCACCCCAAGCACCTCGGCGTTGATGGCGAAGCCAAAGTAGTCCACGTAGAACTGAGCGTCCTCGGCAGGCATCAACGAAATAAT
>JADFPE010000169.1 GCA_022562495.1 Acidobacteriota bacterium | reverse complement strand
CAGTCCAATTCTCAGTGTGGGAGATGGCGAGAGCGGTGTCGACGTCGATGCCCCAGTTCGCGTCGAGCTGGAGGTCCGACGTGGCCCCGAACATCAGACCCGCTTCCACGACATGGCGGTCGGGTCCGGCGCCAAAAAAGCCAGCGTAGCCGACAAAGGCGCCCAGATTGAATGGCCCGGGGATCGACGCGCCCGGCGTCAAGGTCACGGACACGACGTCCGGCTGGGCGTCCGAGCCGGCGGTGTATCCGAGGGTGGCCGAGACGCTCCAGCGCTCGGACACGGCGCGGTCCACGAGCAGGGCCGCGGCTGGAACAGCCTCGTCGCTCGTCAGCAACCGGGATCCGGTCGGCAGACTCAGGCTGGCGAGCACCGAAATCCGGAGGCTGTCGTCCTCGCGAGCCACGAGCGGAATCTTGAGGCCAAAACCGAGATCCTCGAACCCTTCCGCCGCCTGGTCCGGCGACCGGCTGACGACAAACGAGTTGACGAGCGCCTGCAGCTCGCCGAACGGCAGTCCCCACCGCACCACGATCTGGCCCGCGCTGAACTGCCGCTCGCCGTCGATCGCCAGTTCGGCTCCCGCCTCGAGGTGGGTCGTCCCGGTCTTCAGCACGAAGGCTCCGGTGCCGAGGCCAGGCCGATCGCTGGCGATCGCGGGTTGCGCGCCAGCCGCCCGCGACCATCCCAGCACCGAACCCAGCGCCAGCACCAGCAGGACGACAGGGGGCACGCGTCGCTTGGGGATCACAGCACGACCAGAGTGCCATCGGCGGGCGGCACATCGCAGGGCAAACGGCCATGGGCGTTGTGGCTTCCGTCGATTCATCCGCCCTCAGCGTAGCTGATCTTTTTCGCGAATCGGCGTCAACATCCCGCCATGACCAGGTCGCTGATCCGCTCGCGTCGCTCCCCGGTCAAGACCCGCCGCGGGTATTGTCAATTTGACGAACATCTGTGTGATCGACCCACAAGATATTGTGGTCGATGCTCTTCGTGGGCCGACATGTTGGGTGTCAGAACCCGCTTGATGCCTCAACTTGACAGTGCCTCTGGAAGAGATGCCTGTTGATCCGCGTACCGCTACACGGTATAGTTCCCCATGATTCAGGGTTTTCGGCACCGAGGTTTGAAGCGCCTCTACGACGAGGGCGACGGCCGTAGGGTCCGACCCGACCAACTGACTCGCATTGAGGGCGTCCTGGCCCATCTGGACGGTGCCCGAGTGCCTGGTGATCTCGATTTGCCAGGGTATCGTCTTCACAGGCTCAGGGGTGACCGAAGAGGCCACTGGAGTGTGACGATTTCGGGAAACTGGCGCATCACCTTCCGTTTCGAGGATGGTGATGCCTTTGATGTCGACCTGGTCGACTACCACTAGCAAGTAGGAGTACCGACCCATGCCAATGAAGGCTCCCCCGCATCCAGGCCGTTCCATCAAGGACGTCTGTTTGGAGGCACTGAAACTCAACGTCACTGAGGCGGCCAAGGTCTTAGGCGTTGCTCGTCACACACTCTCACGCGTAATCAACGGCCAGGCCGGGATTTCGCCGGACATGGCGATTCGTTTGGAGAAGGCCGGGTGGTCGAGTGCTGACCACTGGTTGCGCCTGCAAGCCGCATACGATTTGGCCCAGGCGCGTAAACATCAGGACCGAATCAACGTCCAACGCTATGAACCTCACCCGGCGGTGTAAAGGGGCGTTGATGCAGGTCTCCGCGGCGTCGGTGCACGGCTCCTCGGCTTGGCTGCGATAGGCGACCGTCGTCCGCTGGCCCTGTTGACGGCCGCCGGTACACGATCTCGCCATGACATCGAGGGTGCAGCCCAAGTACAAGACCAAATACCGTGTCCGGAATTGGCGGGCGTACGAGCGAGCGCTCGTCCAGCGAGGCGACGTGACGCTGTGGCGCGAGTGTCGTAGTTCCACCGAACAAGACGGCACGTGTGTCTCGACGAAGACCACGATCGCGCGCTCGGGATCGCACCATCACGGCGGTGAAGACGATCGGCCGGCGCCGGTGGCAGAAGGAGTCGGGCTACCATCGGCAGGCCCGCGTGGAGAACGCCTTCTTCAGGTACAAGTCGATCATCGGCGACCAGCTTCGCGCCCGCCACTCGAAGGCCCAGGACTCTGAAGCCGTGATCGCGTGCAACATCCTGAACCGGATGACCGAGCTTGGTCGGCCGGTCTCGTTCGCGATCGGGTCGTGAAGTCCCCGGGGTCTGGGCAGTTTATCGCTGCTCTCGGGTTCACGCACCAACGCCACGACTGAGCGCCTGGATCCGTTGCCAGAACACCGGTGAGGGCGTCCTCTTCCTCGCCTCCCACTGATAGACGACGGCCATGCGGGCGGCGCCGACACGGCGCGCCAAGCGTTCCCGAGTCAGTCGCAGCCGGCAACGAAGACGCTTGAGTTGCTGGTCGTAGTCGGCAGGCACGGATGGGAGCCGTGCGGCGCAGACCGCCTGGCCCGCGAAACGGCGATATTGGGTGCGCTTGAACTGCGCACCCGCGGCGCGCGTCGCCAACCGGAGAGGCCGGCCGAACACTGATCTGGTCGAGAACCGGACTTCGAGCCGGCCGGTACGCGCCGCAGCCTGCAGGGCGCGCACGTGAGTACCCAGTTCGGTGGCGAGCCGACTTAATGGCAACAGCTCCGTCTGTCGCGCATGTTCGGCAACAGCTTGCCGTGCCCGGTGAAGGGCTGACACTGGGACTGAGCGGCGGCCGCTGTCCCACGCACGGAACGTCTCCACGGGGACGTCGAGCAGCGCGGCGCACTCCCGCGGCAACAGATCAGAGCTTCGGCGGAGCTCGCACATCTCACTCATGGAATCAGGGTCCGCACGATGCCATCGCAGCCAGGAGTCATCGAGCGGTCCTCGGCATGGGTAGCCGAGGTATTGTCAAGTTGAGGACAATGCGGCTGAACGACCCCCAAAATATTGCGGTCGAGTCGTGTCCGGAACCCGGTACATCGCGCACACACTTAACAGCCCGTGGTGAAAGTTCCCCTGCATTCGACCGGCGCGGCATCCCGCCTGGCTGCGTTGCTCCTCGGTCACATACTGCCGGTATTTTCCCTCGTCGCGCCTTGTCAGACAGGCGCATCACCGGTCTCGGTGCGACGCGGGACTTTCACCACGGACTGCTAGTGCTAACGAGGCTCCGCCTCAGACCGACCTGCTGTGTCAGCCAAGAGTGATCTGACCGCCGGAGCTGGAACGTCGGTCCGGCCGGAGTGCGGTGCCCGGTTGGCAAACTGCGACCAGGGAGCATACCGGCAGTCTGTGACCGAGACGCCACGCAGTCCGGGCGGGATGCTCCGCCCGGCGAACGGTACTGACTCGCCTCATCCGGCACGAGCAGTCCGTGGTGAAAGGTCCGCGGCGCACCGAGACCGGTGACCCGGCCCGACTGACAGCGCCCGGGCGCTTGCTCGGGTCGGGGTCGTCGGGATAAGGTACAGGACTGCGCGGACCACCTGGAGACGCGCCGTGGCCGTCGTCAATGCCACCATCGGTCCGGGTGTCACACGCGCGGCTGCGCCGGACACACAGTACCGGACACACAGTAGATGGGGCGTGGCCAAGCGGTAAGGCGCGGGACTTTGGATCCCGTATTCGAAGGTTCGAATCCTTCCGCCCCAGCCAATTGCTCGCGTCCGCGGTACCACCCGTCCGATCGCGTGGATGAACAACGGCGGGCCACCGGTCCTTGACCGAACGGCGATGCAGAACGGGCAGCTCAAACTCTTCTCCGGTAGTGCGCACCCCATGTTGGCCAGGGAGATCGCCGACCAGATCGGGGTGTCGCTGGGACGGTCGAAACTCAAACGATTCTCCGACTCCGAGGTGTCGTTTCAGATCGACGAGAACATCCGGGGCACCGATGTGTTCATCGTGCAGCCAACTTGCACGCCGGTCGACGCCAATTTCGTCGAGCTCTGCGTGATGATCGACGCGTTCCGGCGGTCATCGGCGTCCCGGATCACCGCGGTCATGCCCTACTATGGCTACGCTCGTCAGGACCGGAAGGACAAGCCACGGGTCCCGATCTCGGCCAAGCTGGTCGCGAACCTGTTGTGCGCCGCCGGGGCGAACCGGGTCCTGACGATGGACCTGCACAAGGCGCAGATTCAGGCGTTCTTCGACATTCCGGTCGACCATCTGTTTGCGGCGCCGGTATTCATCGAGTATCTTGCCAGCTATCGCGACCGTGGTCTCACGATCGTGTCACCGGACGCCGGGGGGGTCGAGCGCGCGCGGGCGTACGCCAAACGGTTGAACGCCGATCTGGCGATCATCGACAAACGGCGATCGGAGGACGGAGCCACCGAGGTCGTGCATGTCGTGGGCCACGTGCAGGACCGGATCTGCATCATCCAGGACGATATCGTCGACACCGCCGGCACGTTGACCCAGAGTGCGGCGGCGTTGCGCGCCAACGGGGCCGCGCGTGTGCTGGCGTGTGTCGTGCACGGGGTGTTGTCCGGTCCGGCGCTGGAGCGGATCGAGGAGTCGGCGCTCGAGAAGCTGGTCGTCACGAACACGATTCCATCCAGATCGGAATTCGTCGCCTCGGGCAAGATCGAGGTCCTGTCCGTTGCTCCGTTGCTGGGGAAGGCGATCCAGAGCATCCACCAGGAGACGTCCGTCTCGTCGCTGTTCGTGTGACGACGACGGGCTTCGATTCGTCACCACAGGTCTTGTCATGGACACCACACTGCAGAGCGAAACGCGGACGGAACGCGGGAAGAACCTGACCCGACGGCTCCGTCGGAACGGGCGCCTTCCGGGCGTCGTGTATGGGGACAGCGGAGGACAGTCGGCGAACGACGCGGTCGCGGTCAGTGTCGATCCGGTCGCGTTGTCCAGGATTCTGCACTCCGATGCGGGAGTCAACACGCTGATTGGACTCACCATCGATTCTGGGCAACCGACCCAGGTCCTGATCAAGGACTATCAGCTGCACCCGGTTACCCGCAAGCTGTTGCACGTGGACTTCTACCGGCTGGCGATGAACAAGGTCATCACCGTTACCGTGCCGGTCGTGCTCACGGGCGAGGCCGAGGGCGTCAAGATGCAGGGCGGGTTAGTGGCCTTCGAGCAACGCGAGTTCGCAATCGAGTGCTTGCCCTCCGAGATCCCTGAACACGTCGAGGTCGACGTGTCGGGTCTGCTGATCGGACAGGGTGTGCGCGTGCGGGACCTGCTCGAGGGCGTGTCCTGGACGCCGGTGACCGATCCCGACACACTGATCGTCCATGTTGTTGCGCCAAAGATCGAGGAGGAGCCGGAGGCCGAGGAGGAGGCTGAAGCTGCAGCCGAGGGCGAGGCGGCTCCCGAGGGCGAGGGCGCGGAGAAGGCCGAGAAGGCCGACGACGCCGGCAAGTCGGGCGACTAGCGCTTCCCGGCCAGCGTCGGGTGCTGCACCAGGACAGGGCGCGGTGTCAACCCGCCAGGAACCCGAGTGGGCGGCCGAAGACATCAAGGGGCGGTTTCCGGAGCGCGGCGCCTGGCTGGCAAGGCGCCGCGATCGTCAGACGGGGCTGCGCCCCGTACCCCATGCGACCGCTCCGCGGGAGCTCCGAGATCCCCACTCCGCGGCCGCGTGGCGCGCGGTGTCGCGCTCCCCGAACCACGCCCAGAAACAACGGCGTCCGGATGCACGCCCGGTATCGGTTTTCCTGGCGAGGCGTTCGCCTGGCCAGGCGCGATGAGGGAGCAGCCAGGCGGGCTGTGACCGAGGAGTAAGGCCGTCCAGGCGGACGCCTCGCCAGGAAAACGATCGTGAAGCTGATTGTCGGGCTTGGCAACCCGGGGTCCAAGTACCACGGCACCCGCCACAACGTCGGCTTCGAGGTGGTGGACGAGGTCGCGCGGCGCTGGGACGTCATGTTCCAGTCGGCCCCAGCCGACGCGGTCCTGGCGAAGTCGTCCGGGATGCCTGGAGAACGGGAGGCGGCGATCCTCGTCAAGCCCCTGACGTTCATGAACCGCAGCGGGCTGGCGGTCGGCGTCCTGCAGCGGTATTACCGGGTCGCGCTGTCCGATCTGCTGGTCGTCACCGAAGACGTCAACCTGCAGCTCGGGCGCCTGCGTGCTCGGCGTCAGGGCTCGGCCGGTGGGCACAACGGTCTGGGCTCCGTGATCGAGTGCCTGGGAACCGAGCAGTTCTCGCGTCTCCGCATCGGCGTGGGGCGGGGCGACCCGAGGCACCGGCTGGTCAGTCGGGTGCTGTCCAGATTCGATTCGGGCGAACGGCCCGAGATGGACGACGCGGTGCGTCGCGCAGGCGAGGCGGTCGACCTCTTCGTCGATGCGGGCATCGAGCCGGTGATGAACCGGTACAACCGATGGGAAACCACTGCGGCCGACACCGACGACACAGGCAACGGGACGAGAGACTAGCAGCCCGTGGCAACAGTCCAGCCGCATTCGACCGGCGCTGCATCCCGCCCGGCTGCGTTGCGTCTCGGTCGAATTCTGCCGATATGCTCCCTCGTCGCGCCGTGCCACTCGGGCGGATCACCGGGCTCGCTGCCGCGCAGGACTTTTACCACGGACGGCTAGACTCCTGGAACCACGTGAATCGTGACAAGTGAGTCGCGTCGTGCTCCTCTTTTCTTCGCTCTCACGACGACAACCTCCGTTCAAGGAGTCTAGGCCCCGCGTCGCGGGGCTGTGAGAAAAGCTCGGCTCGCGAGGCGGAGCCTCGCGAGCCGGTCGCCCGGGACGGGTGGCTTGACCGCGGCCGACAGAGTCCGTTACGCTCGTTGGCGTCAACGTGACGTGACTGTGGCGCCAGTCGCGTCGACCAACCAACTCCTTGCCACTGTGTGTGGCCGTCAGTCCAGAAGGAGCATCATGCCAAGCGATCGAGAATACGAGCTCGTCTACATCGTGGCCCCTACCGCCACTGATGCAGAGGTGGAGGCGCTGCAGACGCAGGTCGCCGAGCTCGTCAAGGAATTCGGCGGCACCGTTGAGCACACCGACGTCTGGGGACGCCGGAAGCTCGCGTACGAGATCGGGCACTTCACAGAGGGCATCTATGTGGTCCAGCTGCTCGACGGGCCCGGTGAGATGATCGGCGAGTTGGGCCGCCGGCTGCGAGTGCGGGACGAGGTGCTGCGTTATCTGATCGTGCGTGTCGACGACGACCTGCGAAAAGTCCGGCGCGCGGCCGAGAAAAGGAAGGCGACGGTGCAGCGTCGCCGTGCGGCGCGTGGCAAGCCACCGTTGCCTGAGGCAGATGACGCGCCACCTGCGGAGGGGCCGCCAGCTGGTGCCGACGTGGGCACGGGAGACGCTGCGCCCCCTGCGGCTGGGCTGCCGCCCGCGTCGGCCGCAGATACTGGAACCCCCGAGGCGACGAAGGCAACATCGGAGGTGCAGCAATGAGGGGCGCTCGCTCTGGGGCTCGCAAGCCAAAAACCGACCGGCCGCGGCGTGGCATGTTTCGACGCAAGCGGGTCTGTCGTTTCTGCGTCGATAAGATCCCCTACATCGACTACAAGGATGTCCGGATGCTGATTGCGAGCATTCCCGAGCGGGGCAAGATCCAGCCCCGCCGGCTCTCGGGCGTCTGCGCACGTCATCAGCGCAGGCTGCAGACCGCGATCAAGCGAGCCCGGCAGCTGGCCCTGATTCCGTATGTGACCGAGTAACTGTTGACCGGGTCGGCTGACGTATCCCAGTACACAGTTACTAGTAAGCCCTTATCTAGTAACTGTGTGCCGCCCAGAGACCGAAGGCGGGAAACAATTACCGCGGAGCGAGACAGATGTCTGTGCAGGTCATTCTCAGAGAACCGGTCGAGAATCTCGGGCGCCGCGGCGATATCGTCAAGGTCGCTACTGGGTATGCGCGCAACTATCTCCTGCCGCGCAAGCTGGCGTTGCCGGTGACCGAGGCGAACCGGAGGCAGGTCGCGCGCGAACGGGTCGTAGCCGACGCGCGGGATGACGAGGAGCAGCAGGTGGCGGCGGCGTTCGCCGAGCGCCTGAGTCAGGTCGTGTGCGTCATCGCCCGGCGGGTCGGCGAGACCGATACGCTGTTCGGCTCCGTCACGAGCTCCGACGTGGCAGCATGCCTGGCCGAGCAGTCGATGGAGGTCGACCGCCGGATGATCCGGCTCGATGAGCCGTTGAAGCGACTCGGCGACCATATCGTGCCGATCAGGGTGCATCGGGAGGTGACGGCCGAGATCACCGTTCGTATCGTGAAGGAGGGCGCCACAGAGGACGCCGACGCTGACGCCGAGCCGGTCGCTGAGCGCGACGACGCCGATACGGCGTCTCTCGACAAGGCTCAGTGATCGCACGCGTCGCTGGTGCGTCCGGGCGGCGGGGCTCCGCCGTCCTTCCTCGCCGGTCCAGCGGTCGGTGCCGAAGCTGCTGTCATGGCCGAGACGGTCTCCCGTGCCGCCGCCGAGCGGTCGCTGCCTCACAACCTCGAAGCAGAGCGGTGTGTCCTCGGCGCGATCCTGATCCACAACGACACGTTCAACCAGGCGGCGGAGCTGCTTGACGCCGATGACTTCTTTCGGGACGCGCACAGGCGCGTGTTCGACAAGATGGTCGATCTGAACGAGCGGGGTGAGGCGATCGACCTGGTCACCCTGAAGGACGAGCTCGGGCGATCGGGGGACCTCGACCGGGTCGGCGGGCCGGCGTACATCGCCGGGCTGGTGGACGGGGTCCCGCGCTCGACCCACGTCGAGGACTATGCGCGGATCGTCAAGGAGAAGTCGACCCTCCGCAACCTGATCTTCTCCGCCAACCGGATTCTCGAAACGGCCTACAGCACGGAGGACGCGGCCGACACGATCCTGGACCAGGCGGAACAGGAGATCTTCTCCATCGCCGACGACAACATCCACACCGGATTCGTACCGCTGCGCGACCTCGTGCAGGGTAGCTTCGCGACCATCGAGAAGCTGCAGGAGCACAAGGGGCTGGTCACCGGTGTGCCGAGCGGGTTCGTCGACGTTGATGCCCTGACGTCGGGGTTCCAGCCGTCGGATCTGATCATCATCGCCGGGCGGCCCTCCATGGGCAAGACCGCGTTCGTGCTGAACATCGCCCAGCATCTCGGCGTGACGACCGACATGACGATCGGCTTTTTCAGCCTGGAGATGTCCAGGGAGCAGCTGTTTCTGCGGATGCTGACGACCGAAGCGCAGGTCGACTCGCACAAGTTCCGCGGCGGGTTTCTCGGCGAGCGGGACTATGGCCAGCTGTCAGCTGCGCTGGGCCGGTTGTCCGAGGCGAAAGTGTTCATCGACGACAGCGCCTCGATCGGCGTGCTCGAGATGCGGGCCAAGGCGCGCCGGCTGATGTCGGAGCATGGCCTGCATTTGCTGGTCATCGACTACCTCCAGCTGATGCAGGGCCGTGGCCGCTTCGACAACCGCACGCAGGAGCTGGCCTCGATCTCGCGGTCGCTCAAGCGGCTCGCCAAAGAGCTGAATGTGCCAGTCCTGGCGTTGTCCCAGTTGAGCCGCGCGCCGGAGGGCCGCGCGGATCGGCGGCCGCTGTTGTCGGACCTGCGCGAGTCGGGCGCGCTCGAACAGGACGCCGACGTCGTGATGTTCGTCTTCCGCGAGGAGCAGTACGATCCCCGCCCCGAGAACGAGAACCTGGCCGAGATCATCATCGGCAAGCAACGGAACGGACCGACCGGTGTCGTCAAGCTCGCCTTCTTGAAACAGTGCACGCGGTTCGCCAGCCTGACCTCCGCCTACGAGTGACCTGGGTGGGGGGTCTCCCGGCGCCGGCCGCACTCGTGGTCCGTGGTGGGTGACTCTGTGAGGGTCGCCGGCGTCGTTCGCATGGCGCGTCTGGTCAGTGCACGGCGCGACGAGGGAGAATACCGGCAGGATGTGGCCGAGCAGCAACGCAGACCAGGCGGGATGCCACCGCCCGGCCAACGGGATTGATGTGCCCTCGACGGGCCGTTAGGAGTCGTGGTCCGACCTACCTTCGCGCACATCGACCTTGACGCGGTCCGCGCCAACTACCGGGCGGTCCTGTCGTATGTGGGGGGCGGCGCCGGTCGACCCGACGTGATCGCGGTCGTCAAGGCGAACGGCTATGGGCACGGCGCGGTGCCGGTGGCGCGCGCGCTGGAGGCAGCCGGAGCCGGGATGCTGGCGTGCGCCGACATCGAGGAAGGGGTGGAGTTGCGCCGCGGCGGCGTGCGGGCGTCGATCCTGGTGTTCGGCGCGCTGAGTGTCAGCGACCTCGACGGGGTGTTCACCCACCGACTGACACCGACCATCTCCTCGCCCTTCGCGGCCCGAGCGCTCCGCGACGCGGCGATGCGCCGGGGCGCGCGGGTGGCCTGCCATCTGAAAATCGACACCGGGATGAACCGGCTTGGGTTCCGTTATGACAACCTCACCCAGACGGTGCCCGCGGTGCTTGACGGCGCCGGTCTCGAGATCGACGCGGTCTACACGCACTTCGCGACGGCCGAGGACCGGGCACACCCGCTGTTCGACGTCCAGCGCGCCCGCTTCGACGCGGCGGTGCGCTGTCTGGCGGAGCTCGGGTTGCGGCCCCGGCTGAGACACGCGGCCAACAGTGCGGCGTTGCTGCGGGAGCGGGCAACCTGGTACGGGGCCGTTCGGCCGGGGTTGCTGCTCTACGGCGTCGCGCCGGCGGGGTATGCCGGGGTGCTGCCGCTGACGCCGGTCATGTCGCTGCGCAGTCGGGTCGTCGCCGTCAAGGGGATGCGTGTCGGCGAGACCGCTGGTTACGGGGCTCGCTCCCCTGTGATGCGTCCGACCAAGGTCGCTGTTGTGCCGGCCGGATACGCGGACGGGTTGGACGTCCGGATTGCGGGGCGTGGGTCGGTGATCGTTGGTGGCCATCGCGTGCCGGTCGTGGGGTCCGTCTGCATGGATTCGATCACGATCGACGTGACCGATCTCGATGTGGCACCGGGTGACGAGGTGGTGCTGCTCGGTACCCAGGCCGGCGCCAGCATCGACGCCGGCGAGGTCGCTGCCGCGATCGGCACGGTGCCCCATGAGATTCTGTGTCGCATCGGCAGCCGGATCATCCGAACCTACGACGCCGAACCGCGCCGGGAGTCGACCACCGCCCGTCACGCTGACGGGGATGCCCCGCCAGCCGAACGGTGAGGACGGCGCGCACGTGCGCGCCTCTCGGGCGCGGCGTGGGGCTTTGGGGTCCCCGCGGAGCGCCCGCGGGGGTGCGGGGCGCAGCCCCGTCTAAGTGATGACGGGACCGAACATCGTCTTCGTGTGCCAGA
>JADFPE010000168.1 GCA_022562495.1 Acidobacteriota bacterium | reverse complement strand
TGCATATCGGCCGTCGCGCCGATTATCTCAGCCGCCAAGCGGGTGTCAAGGCCGATGCGTGATGTTTGCAGGGCGCCGGCTGTGCAGACAGGCGCACGTGTGGCGTCCCGGCTCCGACGAGCAAGGGGGTCAGGAGCGGGAGTCGAAGACGATGTCGTCGTGGGCTCCGCGGGCGGCGAGGCCGTCGAGCGAGAGCGGCGGCGCGCGCGCGGGGTACGGCTCGGGGATCTGGGTCGGCAGACCCAGATGTTGCAAGAGGCGCAGCACCACCGACGCGTCTTCGATCAGGGCGATCAGTCGGAGACGTCCCCCGCAGCGGGGACAGGCGAGGACGTCGAAACCGAAGGTCCGGGCCATCAAGTCCGCCCAGAGCCGACCGCCGACCCGGCGGCGTGGCGCCCCGTTCCCATCACCGACAGACTGATTCGAGGAGCCGTCGGCCACCGCGACCTCGCCGGGGCTGACGGGCGCCCCGAACCCAACCACGAGGGACCGCCACGCCGCCCGGGGGGCCAGCACGCCATGATACAGGATCAGGTTGATGCGCGGCCGCGGTGTCAGCACCGCGAGGCGCTCGAGCAGTTCAACTGGGTCGAAGAGCAGGTGGGTGGTCCCGTCGGACCACCGGCGCCCGAGTCGGAGCCGCACCTGCCCCTCAGGCGTCAGACTGAGCCGATCCTGCGCGACGGGCGGCCGCAACGCGTACCGGGACACGCGTTCGAGGCGCTCCCGCTGGCCTGCGGGCACAAGGAGGCCGGCATGGAGGTCGAAGCCATCGTAGCGCGCGTGACAGCGCCCGAGGGCCCAGGTCTCGGATGCCGTAGACGGGTCTCCGCGTCGGCGGACGCGCGCGCCCGCCCGGTGGCCGAGTGCGACCCGGCCCTGCACAGACGCCGCGGCGATCCCGGCCAGCACCGGCGCGTCCTCCGCCCACGCGTCCGCCGCGTTGTCCGCCTCGTCAACGGCTCCCAGACCCTGCCGTTCGAGGAGGCGCCTGACGTGTGCCGTGACGGTCGCGAGCACCTCGTCGACGTCCGCCGTGTCGAGATCCGGGCGGGGATGGAAGCGCACCCTCGTGTCGTCCTTTGAAAACACGCCGTCAATGACCAGCGCATGAAAATGGATATTGAGATTCAACGCCCCCCCGAACCGCTGCACGATGGCCACCGCGCCGCCGCGCCCGTCCATCACCCCGGCCGCCCGCGCCTGGCGCCGCAGGAAGCCGAGGACCGCTCGCATGAACGCCCCCGCCACCCCGCGGCACAGGTCGTGATCCCAGGCGAGTCGGTAGCGCAGACGATGCGGGAGGCTCAAGACCCATTGGCGCACGGGCACCGGCGGGAACACCCGGTCGACGAGGTGCGCGGCTCGCTCAGCCATGCGCCGCCCGCCACAGCTCGGACAAAAACCGCGACCACGACACGAGAAGGGCACGAGCCGGTCCAGACCACACGCGGTACAACGAAATCGCGCGAAACCGCCGCCGAGCCAGCCGCAACGGAGAAAGTCGCGGAACTCCTGCTCGACGAACCGGGGCAGCCCTTCGCCATCGCGCAGATCCGCGGCCTGCGCGCGGAACGTCTCGAAGTGATCGCGCACCACCTGATACAGCACACCCTGGGCGGGCTGCCGCGCCTGATAGCTCGTCGACGGCGAGGCCACGCCGTGCTGAGCGCAGGGAGCATGCCACCCGGCAGGACACCAAAACAGGGGCGTTTCGGCAGTTCAGCCGCACAGCCGCGCAGTTTCTGCCCATGCCACCACGGCTGGCATCGGCAGTTTGTCCCACGACAGCGAGCGGGGGGCGAGTTCGAAGAAACTCGGGTCCGGGGGTGGGCACCATCGTCTCGCTGGGCACCGACCCGGGCGGGCTGGCGTTTGCGATCCAGGCCGCACGCGGTGCCGCGAAGCCGCGCGAAGCCGCCCGCCGGCCCACCCCAATGGAGCCGCCGCCCTGCTCAGACCCGTCCGAACACCCGGTCGACCTCACGCCGAAACGTCTTCGGATCGATCGCCGGGTAGCGATAGAGCTTTGGCTCGATCCGGTCAAAGAGCGCACTCGCGGTTCCGGGGTCGATCAGAGCACGATCGAGCATCGCCCGGACGTCACTCTGATCCTGCGCGTGTCCCCGCTCGACCTTTGACAAGGCCTGCGCATAGAAGTCGTAGTGGAAGAAGTCGACCGTGCCGTCGCGTTGGATGAACCGGCTGCGATCCTGCCAGCCCGGCAGCTCGGGGATGAAGTCGGACGGGGACGCGAGCTCGACGTTCAGCTCCAGCTCCTCCTTGAGCGCCGGCAGGAGCCGAAGGAGGTGTTCGGCATCCGCCTCGAGGGCGAGGTCGATGTCGATTGTCGTCGACCGCCAGCCCAGCAGCAGCGCCGTCGCGCCGCCGGTGAGATAGACGCGCCCGCCCGCCTCAGCGCGCTGACCGAGTCGTCGCATGAAGTCCTGGACGCGGCCCGCGTCGGCTACGCGACGCATTCGGCCGCTCGCTCGAAGCTGACGAGACGCCGAATCAGGGCGTTGTATCTGGCGTGGGCGTCGTCGGGATCGTCTCTGGCCAGCAGCTCGTATAGACGGTGCTCGGGGGATTCCAGGGTCGGCACGTCGAAACCGAGGCGACCGAGTCGGGGCGCACCGATGGCCACGAGCAGCGCCTCGACGGTCTCCCGCCCCTTGGACAGGTCGCGCAGCCCTTTCTCGACGAGGTCCCCGCCCGGTAGACCGGAGAGCTGCATCGTCCGATTATAGCTGCGCCGTCGCGTAGTGGTCCGTTTAGCCCCGGAGCTGAGCGCGGCCACCCACAGGCCTGACGGATATAATCGCGGTGTCCGACATCGGGCTGTTGAGGCTCGACGATGAGGACCACATCAGATGACCATGCGATCGACGTGTGCGGTCGGACTTGCGCTCACCGCCGTAGCCTGCTCAGACCCCGCGCCTGACGCGCCCCTCAGCACGGTGGTCGCCTACGAGGGGGCCACGCTGATCACCGGCGACGGCGGGCCGCCCATCGGCGGGGGCGTGCTGGTCGTCGACCAGGGTGTCATCACTGACGTCGGGCTGGCCGCCAACGTCACGATTCCCGAGGGCGCCACGGTGGTCGATCTGAGGGGCAAGACCATCATGCCGGCGCTCGTCGACCTGCACGGCCACCTCGGCTACCAGCGTGGGCTGGGCTACGACGAGGCGAACTACACGCGCGAGAACCTGATCGACCATCTCAACCGATACGCCTACTACGGCGTCGGTACGATCGTGTCCATGGGCACTGACCCGGGCGACCTCGCGTTCCAGATCCAGGCGGAACAGCAGGCCGGCACCCTGGGCGGCGCGCGCCTGCACACGGCGTATCGCGGCTTTGCCCGGCCGAATGCCGGGCCCGGCGCCGCGGCGCTCCGAGCGTCGGCGTATGGCGTCTCGACCGAGGAGGAGGCGCGATCGCGCGTGGCGGAACTGGCGGAGACGCCGGCTGACTTCGTCAAGATCTGGGTCGACGACCGGGGCGGAAGGGTCGAGAAGCTGACGCCGGACCTGTATCGGCCGATCATCGAGGAGGCGCACGCGCGCGGTCTGCAGGTGATCGCGCACGTCTTCTACCTGGAGGACGCGCGGGAGCTGGTCGAGGCGGGTGTCGACGGCTTCGCCCACCTGGTGCGCGACGCGGAAATGGACGACGAGCTGGTCGCTGCCATCGTCGCGAACGACGTCTTCGTCATGCCGAATCTCGCCATCTCCGAGCGAGGTCGACACGCCGAGCCGCCGGCCTGGGTTGACGACCCTCTCCTGCTCGAGTCGGTCTCGCCCGAGGTCGCGGCCCGCATCCGTGCATCGTTCGAGAGCCGGACCCCAGAGGGGGCCGCACGCGCCACCGAGTCGTACGCCGCGATGCAGCGGAGCCTGAAGAAGCTGGCGGACGCCGGCGCCAGGCTCGTCCTCGGCGCCGACACGGGTGTGCAGGACCACATCCAGGGCTTCATGGAGCATCGCGAGCTGGAGCTGATCGTCGACGCCGGCATGTCGGTGGGCGACGTGATTGTTGCGGCGACCAGCGCACCGGCCAAGGTGCTGGGGGTCGACACCGGTCTGCTCGCGCCCGGCAAGCGCGCCGACTTCCTGGTGCTCGACGCCAACCCGATGTACGACATCACGAACACTCGCCGGATCTCGGCGGTCTATCTGAACGGGCAGAAGCTGGATCGGGAAGCGATGCGGGCGGCATGGTAGGGGCCCGCGTGCTCCGGAAGTCAGGAGTCAGAAGGCAGAATGACGCTGGAGGCTGCGCGCTTCCAGAAACTTCAGTAGGTCGCGGGTCTGACGACCCGCTGCGATGGACGACACGGCGGCCCTGACGGGCCTTGCCAGGGAGCGACAGGGACTGACATGCGGAAGGTGCCCATTCTCGCCGCCACGGTCTGCTGCGTCGCGGTTGTCACCGCCGGGCTGCTCGCACAGGCGGGACGCTATCCGGCGTCGCGGCACGGCGGGAACTACATGCACAACTTCTACTTCCCGCCCTCCCCCAGCTCGACCCCCTGGGCGCCGAGCTGGGCGCCGGACGGCGAGTCGATCGCCGTGGCGATGAGCGGCTCGATCTGGCGGGTGGACCCCGACACGGGCGTCGCCGACGAGCTGACGTACAGCCCTGACGCGTATCACTCGTCACCCGACTGGTCGCCCGACGGTCGGTGGATCGTCTACACCGCCGACTACGACGGTGCGCGGGTGCAACTCGAGCTGCTGGAGGTCGAGACCGGCGAGACCCGGGCGCTGACCGACGACGCGCACGTCTACAGCGACCCGACGTTCTCTCCCGACGGCACTCGCATCGCCTACGTGTCGACCCGGCCGAACGGCTATTTCAACGTCTCGGTGCGGCCCATCGAGCACGGCCGGTGGGCCGGTGACGAGATGCCGATCACGTCGGACCACGACTTCGGGAGCAACCGACTGTATTTCGGCCCCTGGGACATGCACCTCACACCGACCTGGCTCCCAGGAGGCGACGAGCTGCTGCTGGTCTCGAACCGTGAGGTGCCGCTCGGCTCGGGCAACGCGGTCCGCGTGCCGGCCGTGGAGGGAGGTATCCGCGACGCCACCACCGTCTTGGGGGAGCAGACGCTCTATCGCACCCGGCCGGACGTGGCGAGCGATGGGAAGCGGTTCGTCTACTCATCGACCCGGGGCGCCGCCGACCAGTTCAACAACCTCTATGTCCAGCCAACGGTCGGCGGCGAGCCCTACAAGCTCACCTTCTTCCAGCACGACGCGTTTCATCCCCGCTGGTCGCCCGATGACGAATGGATTGCCTTCATCATGAACGAGGGCGGACTGCCACAGCTCGCGCTGCTCGAAACCTCGGGCGGCGAGCTCCGCCGGGTCGCGATCACCGAGCGTCGATGGAAACGCCCGATGGGCGTGCTCTCCCTCAGCACGCGCGACAGCGGCACCGGCGAGGTGACCGGGTCGCGGGTGCATCTCGCAGCGTCGGACGGCAAGTTCTATGCGCCCGCCGACGCCTACGCCCGGCTGAGCGGACAGGGCGACCACCTCTTTCACACCGCGGGCCGCTTCACGGTCGAGCTGCCCGTGGGCCCCGTTGAGCTGACGGTGGTCAAGGGCTTCGAGTTCTGGCCCGAGGCCACGACCGCCACCATCACCGCCGGCGAGGTGACGGAGGTCACGGTCGACCTCAGACGCATGCGGGACATGGCCGCCGAGGGCTGGTACAGCGCCTCGACGCATGTGCACGCGAACTACGGCGGCAACCTGCACAACACGCTCGAGAACCTGATGATGATGTCCGAGGCCGAGGACCAGGACCTCGTGCTCGAGCAGATCGCCAACAAGGACAACCGGATTCTCGACTACCAGTACTTCGAACCGGGTGGTGGCCCGCACACGACCTCGACATCCGAGCGGATCGTCGTGGTGGGACAGGAGTATCGACCACCGTTCTACGGGCACGTCTTCATGTTCGGCATGCGCGATCACCTGCTCTCGCCGTTCACGATGGGGTACGCAGGCACGGCCATCGAGAGCCTGTATCCGAGCAACACGGACATGCTGCGCAAGGCGAAGGCGCAAGGCGCCACCGTCGGCTACGTGCACGCGTTCGGCGGCGAGAGGGACCCGCTCGACGGGAACCTGGGCGGCGGCAAGGGGTTCATCGTCGATGCGGCGCTCGGCACCACCGACGCCGTCGAGTGGTCCGATGCGTCGCGCGCCGGGTTCTACCCACTGTACGCCGTCTGGAACAACGGCCTCCGGATCACGGCGACCGGCGGCGAAGACTCGATCAGCAACCTGCACCGGTCGAAGCTGGTCGGCTCGCTACGCACCTATGTCCACACCGGGACGCGCGGCCTCGATATGGCCGCCTGGTTCGAGGGACTGCGCGCAGGACGGGCGTTCGTCTCCTCAGGACCGCTGGTCGAGCTGACCATCGACGGCAAGATGCCGGGCGAGCAGGTGGTACTGCCGGCCTCTGGGGGCACGGTCGA
This sequence comes from Acidobacteriota bacterium, assembly GCA_022562495.1. Taxonomy (GTDB): domain Bacteria; phylum Acidobacteriota; class Vicinamibacteria; order Vicinamibacterales; family UBA8438; genus NP936. The sequence goes on along the minus strand of JADFPE010000168.1, from coordinate 4,788 downwards.
GATCGTCGGCCGCGTCCAGTCGGTCACCTCCCTCGACCGCCTCTTTCTCGTCTGTAACGGCGACACCGTGACCGACGTGCCGATCGGGGGCGATGGACGCGCGGCCAGGTTCCGGACACGGCAGCGCGTCACGCGCAGCGGCTGGTGCCATCTGCGAGCCGAGGGCGCCACCGGCGACCGGTACCCGATGGATGTTGCCTACGTCCAGGGATTCACCAATCCGGTGTGGCTCCAGGTCGGTGACCAGCCGATCCGGAACCGCGCTGCCGCCGACTACGCCCTGCGATGGATCGACAAGCTACAAGACTTGGCCGACGCCTGGCCGGGCTGGCGCGCCGAGAAGGAACGCGCACACGTGTTCGCCCAGTTCGACGAGGCGCGCCAGGTGTATCGCCGCTTCGCGCGCGACAGCGTCGATTGACAAGCCAGAGGAGCCTCCCATCCAGGTCTTCGGCAATACGCACGGCCTCAAGGCCAACCAGGTTCGCCGGCTCGAGCGCCTCTTCCGGCGCCGTGTCCCGGCTGATCGGCTGCTCACGCAGGAGCTCGCGCGGCAGCTGACGGAGATCAGCCGGGAGATCCGACGACAGGTCGGCGTCCTGGTCGATCGACGCGGCGACGTCCAGCACGTGATGGTGGGCGACTCCCACTCGATGGAGCTGCCCGACTGGGGTCGTCTGCGCGCCGGTCGCGGCCGCCTGCGCGGCCTGCGCTGCATCCACACGCACCTCAGCGGCGAAGGGCTGACGCCGGACGACAAGACGGACCTGCTCCTGCTCCGCCTCGACGCCATGGTGACGATCGGCGTCGACAACGACGGGTTCCCGGCGCTCGCCCACACCGCCGCCCTCAGGCCGGCCAACAGCGATGGCGAGGGGATGGAGTTCCTTGTTCCCCTGCCGCCCGCGCAGATCGAGCTCGACTTCCAGGCCTGGGTCTACGACCTCGAGGCGGAGCTCGCGCGCACGGTCGGTACGCGCGAGGTCGGAGCCGGCGAGCGTGCGATCCTCGTCTCGGTCACGGCGGGTCGCACCGCCGCCGACCTCGAGAGCCACATCGCCGAGCTGCACGAGCTGGCGCGCTCGGCGGGCGTCGACATCGTCGACGTCGTGACGCAGACCCGTCCACGCGTCGACCCGAAGACGGTGCTCGGCTCAGGCAAGCTGCAGGACCTCATGATCCGCGCCTTCCAGAGCAACATCGAGCTCGTCATCGTCGACCAGGACATGACGCCCACACAGGCGCGCAACCTGGCCGAGCGCATGGAGCTCCGTGTCATCGATCGCACACAGCTCATCCTCGACATCTTCGCGCAGCACGCGACCTCCCGGGACGGCAAGCTCCAGGTCGAGCTCGCGCAGCTCAAGTACCGGCTGCCGCGGCTCGCGCAGCGGGCCGACGTCTCGCTGTCCAGGCTCGCGGGCGGGATCGGCGGTCGGGGACCGGGCGAAACGAAGCTCGAGGTCGATCGACGTCGCACGCGCGATCGAGTGACACGGCTCGAGCGCGAGCTCGAGAAGCTCGGCGCGCAGCGGGAGAACCGGCGACAGCGGCGCGGACGCCGCGACGTTCCGGTCCTGTCGATCGTCGGCTACACAAACGCGGGCAAGAGCACGCTGTTGCGTGCGCTGACGAAGGCCGACGTGCACATTGCCAACAAGATGTTCTCGACGCTCGACCCCGTGTCGCGCCGCCTGCGCTTCCCGCATGCGCGCGAAGTCATCATCACGGACACGGTCGGGTTCATCCGCGACCTGCCGCCCGACCTCGTGACGGCCTTCCGCGCGACCCTCGAGGAGCTCGCCGACGCGTCACTGTTCCTGCACGTCGTGGACGCCTCGTCGCCCGACTGCGAGCGTCGCATCGAGACCGTGCGCGGCGTCCTGGACCAGATCGGCATGCAGGCGCCCGAGCTCCTGGTCTTCAATCAGATCGACAAGTTGGAGAACCGGGAAGGTGAGGCGTTGGCACGCCGCTATGGCGGTGTCGCGGTCTCTGCGCTCGCAGGGACCGGGCTACGAACGCTGGTCGAACGGGCCGAGCAGATGCTCTGGGCCGAGGACAATGGTCGGCGCGAACGGCAGGGCGGCCTCGCTGGACTTACCCAGGCCTGACGTTCGAGAGGACATCATCGTGTGCGATCGCAGGCGCCCAATCGCCAAGACGGGGTTCGAGTGGCGGATGCGTGTCAGCTGGGCGCCGGCCTCGTGTGGTGCCGCGAGCGGCCCGGACGGAAACCGTTCGTCTGTGTCGACCAGCGTGTGGCCACGGCGGCCGAGGCCGCCGGCGTCGCGGTGCATGGTCTGTAGGCCCTCACCCGCTGCACACGATAGACCGCGGCAGCGGGATCACTCTCTCCTCTCGTGCTGCCTATCGTCGCTCGCTGCATCGCGTGCAGGCCAAGACGCGACGTCAAGCCTTCTGCACCCTCTCAAAGCCGCTCTCGCCGACCGCTACGCCAGCCAAGAAGAAGTCGGCGCGGGTGGCATGGCCACCGTGTCCGTCGCCGAGGATCTGAAGCACCACCGGAAGGTCGCCGTGCAGGTCCTCCGGCCCGAGTTGACCGCCGTGCGAGGCGCCGAGCGGTTCCGCAAGGCGATCGAGATCACCGCCCACCTGCAGCATCCCGACATGCTGCCGCTGTTCGATTCGCGCGACGCGCACTCCTTCCTGCGATACGGACACCCCCAGGCGAGCACTGATCCTGGCCACCATCTCGAGCGAGCACCCGCGGGCTCAGACCCGCCCGCTCACCAGCGAGTCGACGACGCCTGGGTCCGCCAGCGTCGAGATGTCTCCCAAATCGTGGACGTCACCCTCGGCGATCTTGCGTAAGATGCGACGCATGATCTTGCCGGACCGTGTCTTTGGCAGACCGTCGGTGAATTGGATGTGCTCGGGCGTGGCATGTGGCCCGATGTCGTTCCGGACAGCATTGATGATCTCGCCCTTCATCTCTTCTGTACCAGTCTCGCCGGTCCTGAGGGTGACGAACGCATAGATCGCGTTACCCTTGATCTCGTGCGGGTAGCCGACCACGGCCGCCTCCGCGACGGCCGGGTACCTGCCGATGGCACCCTCGATCTCCGCGGTGCCCAGGTTGTGCCCCGAGACGATGATGACATCGTCGACGCGCCCGGTGATCCAGTAGTAGCCGTTCTTGTCGCGCAAGCAGCCGTCGCCGGGAAAGTACTTCCCAGGGAATCGCGCGAAATACGTGTCGAGGAAGCGCTGCTGGTCGCCGTAGATGCCGCGCATCTGGCCAGGCCACGACTCGAGGATGCAGAGGTTCCCGCGCACGCCGTTCCCCTCCAGCAGGTTGCCCTCGTCATCGACCAACGCGGGCTTGATGCCGAACAGCGGGAAGGTCGCGGAGCCCGGCTTCGTCGGCGTCGCGCCTGGCAGCGGCGAGATGAGGATGCCGCCGGTTTCGGTCTGCCACCACGTGTCGACGATCGGGCATCGTCCCTTCCCGATGACCGTGTGATACCAGGTCCACTCTGGCGATTTGATCGGCTCACCGACGGTGCCGAGCAGGCGCAGGCTGCTCAGGTCGTACTTCGCCGGATAGTCGTCGCCCTCCTTCATCAGCGCGCGGAGGGCGGTCGGCGCCGTGTAGATGATGTTGACTTTGTGCTTCTCGCAGATCTGCCAGAACCGGCCCCAATCAGGATAGTTCGGGACACCTTCGTACATCATCGTGACGGCGCCGTTCGCGAGCGGGCCGTAGGTGATGTAGCTGTGGCCGGTGACCCACCCGATATCAGCGGTGCACCAGAAGATGTCGCCCGGGTGGTAGTCGAAGACATAGTTGAAGGTGGTGGCGACGTAGGTCATGTACCCACCGGTCGTGTGCAGCACCCCCTTGGGTTTGCCGGTGGATCCTGACGTATAGAGGATGAAGAGCGGGTCTTCCGCATCCATCGGCTCGGGTGCGCATGTTGCATCCGACGCCGAGAGCGCATCATGCCACCAGACGTCGCGGCCGTCGACCATCTCGACCGGTGAGTCGGTACGCTTGACGACCAGGATCTTCTCGATACTCGGCGTCTGCTCGACAGCCTTGTCGACGTTCGCCTTCATCGCGATGTCCTGCTTCGCGCCACGCACACCCGCGTTCTGCGTGATGATCGCCTTGCACTTCGAGTCGTTGATCCGGGTCACCAGACTGTCCGCCGTGAATGCGCCGAACACGATCGAGTGGATCGCGCCGATCCGGGCACAGGCCAGCATCGCGACCACCAGCTCCGGGATCATCTGCATGTAAATGCAGACGCGGTCACCCTTGATGATCCCCAGGTTCTTGAGGGCGTTCGCGGCCCGTTGGACCTCGGCATGCAGCTCGGCGTACGTGTAGGTCTTGTTCTCGGTTGGGTCGTTACCTTCCCAGATCAACGCGGTGTCGCCGCCGCGTCCAGCCTCGACGTGCCGGTCGACGCAGTTGTAGCACGCATTGAGCTTGCCGCCGAGATACCACGCGATCTCGCCCTTGTGAAAGTCGACCTGCCGCACGGTGTGCCACTTCTCGTACCACGTGATCCGCTGTTCGGCCTCCTGAGCCCAGAACCCCTCGGGATCGCTGACGGAACGGTCGTACAGTGCGCGATACTCGTCGAGCGTCTTGACGTGGGCGCTGGCGGCAAATGCCGGCGGCGGGTCGTACACAGGTGCTTCATCGAAGGTTGTAGGCGTGTTGGCCACAGTCCTCTCCTATCGGTAGCTTCCTCGCAGCCTCACAGCATACCCTGGTTTTCGGGCGGGGCATCCCGTCTGGCGGCGTTGCTTCGT
>JADFPE010000167.1 GCA_022562495.1 Acidobacteriota bacterium | reverse complement strand
GTGATCATGGCGGTCGGCGTCATACTCGACGGCCGGTGTCTGCGCGGTTCCTGTGGCGGCCCGGACATCACACGCCCGGACGCCGACGCGCTGGCCTGCGCGACCTGCCCGCGTCGAAAGACCGAGCCGTCGGCGAGCCGGCCGTAGTCCAAGGCCGCCGGCGACGCTCGCAGCGCTCGGTCGTCGAGCGCGTCTGTCGGACGAGCGTCAGAGATGCGTGCCGGCGCCGCGCTGAGTAGAGGAGAGAGCCATGACACGCGTCGCTGTGATTCGGTCGGTCTGTTGCGGGCTCGCCATGTTGGGGTTGACCTTTTCCCTGGCGTCGGGCCAGACCCTGACGCCGGATGCGCATGGGTTCATCACGGCCACCCCCGAAGACCTGCAGCCGCCGGAGGGCAGCAGGTCAGTGAGCATTCTCGGCCAGGGCAGCCAGCCTGGGATGTAGGTCCAGCGGATTACGTTCGCCGCCGGGAGTGGCACCCGGCCACACTTTCACGACCAGGCGCGATATATCACGGTGATCACAGGCACGTGGTGGGTGGCGATCGGCCCCGAGGCCGCGACCTACGACCCCGACAAGATGATGCCCATGACGGCGGGGAGTTTCTTGTTCGAGCCGGCCAATGGTATTCACTACGACCAGGCCAGAGACGAGGCGGTGACCGTCCAGATCATGGGCCTGGGCCCCGTGAAGACGACCCGGATCGAGACCGATCGGTAGTAGCCCGCTACGGGCCACTCGGACCGATCTCGATGGGCACGCGACGCCCCCCATGTGGCGCCTGTCCAGCGTGCATCGGAGCGTCAGGCCAGATCGGTCAGCGCCGCGGTGAGCTGGTCGTGCTGTTCCGGCAACACGGTCCGCAGGTCCAGCACCACGCGGTCGTTTTCAATCCGGGCGACGATCGGTGGACGGAGCCCACGCAGTTTGACCGTGAGGTTCGCCGCTGACGCGTCACGCGGCGTCAGCCGCACCAGTCTGGTCGGAAGCGCGGACCCGGGCGCGCCGCCGCCACCGACAGTCGATACACCGTCGACGACGTCCGCCTCGAACACCGTATGACCGGCGAGCCGCTCGGCCAGCGCCGCGGCCCGGGTGCCGATGTCTTCGGCGGTGGCGGTCAGCATCCGGGCCACGGGCACCGTGGTCCGCGCCCGGCCGCGCGCGTATTCGAGTAGTGTCGCCTCGAGTGCGGCATAGGTCATCTTGTCGACCCGGAGGGCCCGCATCAGCGGATGCGTGCGGATGCGCGACAGCGGCTCCTCGGCGCCGACGATGATGCCCGCTTGCGGTCCGCCCAGCAGCTTGTCACCGCTAAAGCAACACACTGCCGCACCGGCGGCGATACTTGCGGCGACCGGGGGCTCGTCCAGGCCATCCGGAGTCTGGTCGTCGAGCAGGTTACCGCTGCCGAGGTCCTCGACGACCGGGAGCTCGAAGCGCTGTCCCAGCGCCACCAGCTCGTCGAGAGGCGGACGCTCTGTGAACCCCTCGATGCGGAAGTTCGACCGGTGCACGCGGAGGATGAGGGCCGTACGGTCGCTGATGGCCGCCGCGTAGTCGGCCGTCCGGGTCTTGTTCGTCGTACCGACCTCACGCACCAGCGCACCTGATTGCCGCATGACGTCTGGGATCCGGAAGCCGCCGCCGATCTCCACCAACTCGCCGCGGGAGATGATCGCCTCTCGCCCCTGTGCCAGCGCGGCCAGCACGAGCAGCACCGCCGCGGCGTTGTTGTTCACCACCACGGCCGTTGACGCTCCCGTGACCCGAGACAGCAACCGCTCGGCGTGCACGTTTCGCGACCCGCGCCGGCCAGCCGCCAGGTCATACTCGAGGTTCGTATAGCCGGCCGCCAGCTGTGTCACCCGGCGCGCCGCGGATTCCGCGAGCGGGGCGCGGCCCAGGTTGGTGTGCACGATCACCCCGGTCGCGTTGATGACCGGTACGAGCGACGGTGCGAATTCGGTTGCGAGGTGCGATGCGGTGCGTTGCTCGATGGCTGTTGCCGCCTGTTCACCGTCCTCGATTGGAGAGCGACCGGGGTCTGTCAGCTCGCGTCGCAGCGTTCCGGTGACGTCACGCAACGCCGCCAGCACCGCGGTTCGGCCGTACTCCGTCTCGAGCGCGCGGACGGTTGGTCGTTGGCGGAGGCGGTCGATGGAAGGCAGGATGCGCGGCGTGGTCATCGGCTAGCAGTCTGAGATGAACGTCCTGCGTCGCATCGAGACGCGTCGTGCATCGATGCCGCGGTCGGCCAGTACACGGCACCACGAGGACTTACACCGGCCGTAGTCGCCCCCCGCACGGCATGGTCCGGCGCCGGCCTGTCTGGGTCCCAGCGCCAGTCGCATGCAGCGGGACTGTCGCCACGGGCTGCGACCGTCCCAATAGAGCGCCTTGCCGCATCGCGGGAGTTCAGGATACCATCACGTCGCCCGCGACCGATGAGGAAGGTCCCCCCTCAGCCAGCCGACACACCACCGAACGATGGGGGTGTGTCCGAGTATCGACCGTCCGACCGGTTTTGGCCGTATGTCGACGTGGCCGAGGAGCCGAGCGATGAGGAGTTGGCGCAGCTCGACCCCGATCTACGGGAAATCCTGCTCGGGGATACCTCGGACCGGCCCTTCTCGGTGACCATCGTCTTCCCGTCGTTCGACGGTCCAGAGTACGATCGGGCGGTCGAGCTGGCACAGGCGTCGACGGGGTATCGTGTCACCGGGTCGGGGTCGGCGATGCGTCACCGGGCCCGGTTCCTGCCAAGCGAGGCGCTCAGGCTCCGGACCCTGTTCGAGCTGGTCGGGCCGCTCGATGCCTGCGAGGTATTGGTCGATGACCGACCGGTACCGTACGCCCGCGAGCTGTGGCTACCGCTGTTCTGGTTTTTGATCCGGTGATGGGTCCTGAGTCGCGAAACCCGCAGCCGGAGCAGGCCAGCCTGGAAGGCGATCTACGGCGGTTCGAGGCCGAACTGCATCAACTCGAGATCGAGTACACGAAGTTCTTCGCCGGCGCGCGTCCGCGGCCGCCGGTGGAATTGCGGGCCCGGGTCGAGGCGCTCATACGGCGTTGGGATCGTGTGCCGATCCAGGGGTCGTCCGAACGGTACCGATACAACACGCTCCAACTGCGGTTCCGGACGTTCGCCAACCTGTGGGATCGCGGGCTCCGGGCACGAGAAGAGGGGCGTCCAGGGCCGTTCTCGCGTACATCGTGAGTGTGTCGCCCCGATGGCGGTGTTCGACGCCTGGCTCGGAGCGGCTGTGCTGGTGGGTCGTGGTGTGCGCTGGGGAGCGGGTGGTGCGAGCTGACCAGTGGCGGTGTCGGGGAATCGACGATCGGCCCGGACGCGGCGCAGCCGTGCCGACCCGCAGAGGCTATTCGCGTCTGGTCACGGTGCCGGCGTACGGCCCTGTTGGTCCGTCCACGATCTCGCACTCGACCGCCTGGCCGTCGTCGAGCGTGCGGAACCTGTCTCCCTGAAGCGCCGAGCCGTGCACGAAGACGTCGGTGCCGCCTTCACGCTCGATGCACCCGCAGCCCGTGGCATTGTTGAACCACGTACCTTGCCCGTGACATTCATCGTGCTGCCCCTGGCTGGCCTATAAGTGGTCTGGGAGGCCGCCCCGATGACGTGTGTCATGACGGTGCCCCGTCACGAGGACACGAGAAAAGAGCGGCCAGCGCGGCCTGCGGGTCTGACCCTGTGCCGGCCGGCATCGTAGCCAACCTGTCTGGCGTTGTCGAGACGCCGCGGGCGGCTGAAGCGGGGAGGAGCGCACCACTCATGCGAGCGCTGTTGAGCGTGTCCGACAAGACGAACCTGGTCGATTTCGCCCGCGGTCTGGCCGCGCGGGGGTATGAGCTCGTGTCGACCGGCGGCACCGCGCGGGTCCTCGCAGAGGGCGGGCTCACGGTGACAGCCGTCTCCACGGTGACCGGGTTCCCCGAGATGATGGACGGTCGGGTCAAGACGCTGCACCCGGCTGTGCACGGCGGCATCCTGGCGCGTCGCGACCGGCCCGACGACCTGCGGGCGATCGAGGCCCAGGGGATACGCCCGATCGACGTCGTCGTCGTCAACCTGTATCCGTTCGCGCGGGCGGCGGCCGACCCGGACACGACCGTCGAGGCGCTCATCGAGGAGATCGACATCGGCGGGCCCACGCTGGTGCGGGCGGCGGCCAAGAACTTCCGGCATGTTGTCGTGGTTGTCGACCCCGCCGACTATCGGGCGACACTGGAGCAGCTGGACCGCCAAGACGGGCCCGGTGTGGACTACCGGTTGTCACTGGCGTGCAAGGCGTTCGCGCATACCCGGTCCTATGACGACACCATCGCCGGCACGCTGTCGTCCGTCGAGGTGACCGACGGCAGCCTCTCGCGGGGCGCACCGCCTGTCGAGCCGCTGGCGCCGGACACGCTGGTCCTGACGGTCGGGCGCCAGCGGATGCTGCGGTATGGCGAGAACCCGCATCAGACCGCCGCCCTGTATGCCGACGGCGCCGTCGGGTTCGGTGGTGCGCAGGTGGTTCAGGGCAAGGAGCTGTCGTTCACCAATCTGCTGGACCTCGACGCCGCGGTGCGGCTCATGCTCGAGTTCGAGGAGCCGGCCGCGGTCGTGGTGAAGCACATGAACCCCTGCGGGGTCGCGACCGCGACGTCGCTCAGCGAGGCCTATGTGACGGCGCGCGAGGTGGATCCCCTGTCGGCGTTCGGCGGGATCGTCGGCTTGAATCGCCCCGTCGACCGTGACACGGCCATCGCGATCACGTCGACCTTCATCGAGGCGGTGGTGGCGCCAGCCGCCGACGCCGAGGCACGCACGGTGTTCGCCACCAAGAAGAATCTCCGGCTGGTGTTGGTCGACTGTACGTCGGCCGTCCCGGACCTCCGGTTGGCGCGCGAGGTTCGTTCCATTCTTGGGGCGATCCTCGTGCAGGACTACGACCGGGTCACCGAGGCCGCCGCGCCGTGGGGCGGCAACGCGGCTCATCCGGGCCCCGAGCTCCGCGTGGTGACGACGCGTCATCCGACCGAGGAGGAGTGGGCCGCCCTGCGTTTGGCGTGGCGGGTGTGTGCGCACGTCAAGTCGAACGCCGTCGTGTTCGCTGCTGCCGACCGGATCGCGGCGATCGGGGCGGGGCAGACGAGCCGAGTCGATGCCGTCAAGGTGGCGACGATGAAGGCGACGACGGATCTGTCTGGCACCGCCGCTGCGTCCGACGCGTTCTTTCCGTTCCGCGACGGTCTCGACGCAATAGCCGCAGCCGGCGCAACCGCGGTCGCACAGCCAGGCGGATCGGTGCGGGACGCGGAGGTCATCGGCGCCGCCAACGAGCACAGCATCGCGATGGTCTTCACCGGTCGCCGGCACTTTCGGCATTGACGCCACCGCGCTGAGTTGTCTGTGCGCGGTGGCGTCAATGCCGAAAGTGCCACCTTTCTCAGAGCGCCGCTACGCGGGGGCTAGCAGCCCGGGGTGAAAGCCCCGCTGCATTCGACGGGCACTGCATCCCGTCTGACGGCGTTGATCCGCGGTCGACTACTGCCGGTATGCTCCCTCGTCGCGCCTGGTCAGTCGGGCGCATCGCCCGTCTCGGTGCGACACGGGGTTTCATCACGGACTGCTAGTAGACATCGTTCCCTGCCGGCAGGACGAGCGCGGACGGTCGCTAGATGTCTGGCAGGTTGCCGACTTGCCACGGCGGTGACGAGGGGCACCGGGGATCTGCATATTGCAGGTCGACTTGGGATGGCGTGTCGCACGGCAAGCGGGAACCCCCTGAGACCTGAGCCCTAACCCGAGGAGGCGCTGCTCGAACCGTCATCTGGTGCGGCGACCGGCTTCTGCGCAACGGCGTGCGGTAGCGTGATCAGGACGAGGAACAGCATCAGGAACTCCGAATCCCCGAAGTTGTATTCGAACATCCCGGCCGCCAGCATTCCGGCGACCGCCGCCAGGCCGGCAGCGGCCAGGGCGGCCGTGTCAGGGACCTTGAGTCGGCCGATCAGGTCACGCACCACCAGCGCGAGGAACCCGAGCCAGACCAGCAGCGCCGGTACGCCGCGCTCGGCCGCGATGTGCAGCGGCACGTTGTGCAGATGCGGGTTGTTCTCCTGCACCGCGCTGGCGTCCCGATATTCCGGGTAGACCTCCTTGACCATGTCCGGTCCGACCCCGGTCAGCGGGTGATCCTCGATCATCCGGACACCGGCTCGCGCCATCGCAACTCGATCGCGGTTCGTCGGGTCCTGCAGGTCGAAGGTGGAATACAGCCGGTCGGTCAGCTGTGGCGGAGCGAACGCGATAAACAGCGCAGCCAGCACCGGCAACACCGCGATCAGACGCAGATCCTTGATCAAGAACAGCAGCCCAAGCGCGGCGCAGGCGCCGACCCATGCGCTGCGCGTCAGGGTGAGTGCCAGGGCCACGAGCAGCGCTGGCATGACCAGGGCCGACCAGATCCTTTCCCGCTTGTCGAACAGCAGGCGTCCCCCCGCGAGGGCGATCACGAGCACGAGTAGACCGGAATAGGTCATGTAGTGACCCATGGTGCCGCGCACCCGTTGCCCGAGGACGTCGTACTCGAGGATGCCGTATTGCACGACACCAAACACCGCGCTGGCGGCGCCGACGGTGACGATGATCGTCGCCACTGTCTGCGCTCGCTGGCCCCGGGCCAGTCGGTAGACGACCGGTACGACGAGAAAGAGCAGCACCTCCTTGGAGTCGACGATGCTGATGCCGCGGTCGAGCGAAAACGCGACCGACACCATCGTCATCGCAGCGTAGGCGACGAGCGCGCCGAAGAAGGGGGGTGCCGAGGGCCGCTCACGTGCGGCCACAAGCAGGGCGATCCACAACCCGAGGGCGATCGTGAGCAGGATGCCCGAGGCGGCAATCGAGATCTGGATGGCCGCGACGAAACCCAGGAGCGAGGTCAGCGCCGCGACTTCCAGCTTGGAGGCGCCGTCGTTGGCGTCCGGGAGGACACTCATGGCCGCGAGATACTGTCGGTGTGTCGGGTCGGTGGTGCGCGACCGTGGCTAGTCGTCGTTCTCTTCGATGGTCGCCTCATCGATGAGCATCACCGGGATGTCGTCCTTGATCGGATACACGCGATGACACGCGTTGCACTTCAAGGCGGTGTCGTCGTGTACGAGGACGACTGGCGTCTTGCAGTTCGGACAGGCGAGTATCTCGAGCAGTTCCGCGTCGATGCCCATACGGCGATCCTCCTGCGTTGGCCAGCCAGTCTATACCAGACTGGTCCGCAGTGCGCGGCGCTGCCGCGCGCCAGGACCGCCGGGTTGTTCGTTCTCGTCTCCTGTGGAACAATCAAGCCATTATGCGGTCTTTGCTTTGCATCCTGTCCATGGCGGGCGTGCTGACATCGGTGGCGCCTGTCCACGCCCAACCGACGGCCCGCCAGCCGCGCTTCGAGGACCGCGCGGCGGCGTATCACGCCTTCGTGCTGGGACGTTCGCTCGAGGGAGTAGGTGACATCGACGGCGCCGTTGCCGCCTACGAGCGGGCGGCGGCGCTCGACCCGGCCGCGTCGGACATCTGGGCGGAGCTGGCGGCGCTCTACGCCCGCCGGAACCGGCCCGACGAGGCGATCGCGGCCGGCAACGCCGCGCTCGAGCGCGACCCCGACAACGCCGAGGCGCATCGAACTTTGGGTCTCGTCTACGCGGCCCGCGCCGGCGCGAGGGGAGCAGCGCAGGACGACGTCGACCGGGCGGTCGAACACCTGGAGCGTGCCCGTGTCCAGCTGACGGCAGATGCGGGATTGTCTCTCACGCTCGGTCGTCTGTACGTCACCACGCGCGAGTCGGCGGACGCGATCGAGGTACTGAACGCGCTGCTCGACGTGGAGCCGCGGTTCACCGAGGCGCTCGGGCTGCTCGCCCGGGCGCACGAGATGCAGGGCGAGTGGGGAGAGGCGGCGGCGGCCTACGAGCGGGCCGTGACGCTGGGCCCCCGCCGGACGCGCTACAGGCGACAGCTCGCCAACGCGTTGCTGAACGCCGGAGAGCCGGAACGGGCGCTCGAGGTATTGCGGGAGCTGGTGCGGGTCCGACCCGACGACGCCGGTGGCTGGTATTTGCTGTCGGATCTGGAGCTGGAGCTCGAGAATTACGACGAGGCCGAAGCGGCCGCGCAGCGGCTGATTGCGGTTGAGCCGGACGGCCTGCGCGGCGCCTACATGCTGTCCCGTGTGCTCGGCGTACAACGGGAGTATCAGGGAATGGTGGACGCGTTGGAGCCGGCGGTGCGACGTGCGCGCGCAAGCGAAGTCCCGCCCGGCCAGATCGCCAGTCTGCTCCAGCGGCTGAGCGTGGCGCACCGGCAGCTCGGCGACCACGACGCGGCGATCGACACGCTGAGGGAGGCGCTCGATCTGACCCCGTCCAATCTGAGGCTCCAGGCGCAGCTCGCCCAGGTGTATCTCGATGCCGGCCGTCTGGACGAGGCGGTGGCCGTCGTCAGCCGGGCCCAGCAGGAGCACCCGGGCGATCTGGCGCTCTTGCGGATCGAGGCGCAGACCCTGTCGGCGCGTGGAGAGGTCGGCGACGCCGTGGCCGTCCTCGAGCGCGCACTCTCCCAGCACGAGGACCAACCGGGGGCCCATGTCGCGTTGGCCGACATGTACAGCAAGCATGACCGGGTCGACGACGCGGTGCGTGTGCTCGAGGCGGCTGAAGCCCGGTTCCCGGACAACATGACCCTTGTCTTCCAGCTCGGCGCCGTCTTCGAGCGTGGGCAGCGATACCGCGAGGCGGAGGGGGCGTTTCGGCGCGCGCTCGACCGGGACCCGGAGGACGCTGCCACCCTCAACTACCTCGGGTACATGCTGGCCGAACGCGGGGAGCGGCTCGACGAGTCGGTCGATCTGATCCAGCGTGCGCTGGTGTTGGATCCCAACAACGGGTCCTATCTCGACAGTCTCGGCTGGGCGTACTTCAAACAGAACCGGTTAGAGTTGGCCGAACCTCCGCTGCGTCGTGCCAGCGACCAGCTGCGGCACAATTCGGTCGTGCAGGACCATCTGGGGGACCTGTTGTTCCGGCTCGAACGATACGCCGAGGCGATCTCCGCCTGGGAGGGCGCGCTGGCCGGTGACGGCGATGGGGTCGACCTGTCGGTGATCGAGAGCAAGGTCCGCGACTCGAAGGCGCGCCTGCCACGGTAGCGTGTCGCTGGGCGCCAAGACAGCCGCGGCACCGATGATCTCCGTCCGTCTCCTCTCAATTTGTTGTCTCCTCTCCGTGTTCGCGGGTTGTGCGGCTGCGCGGCTCTCGTTGCCGGAGGGTCCCGGGACGCCGTTGCCGGATTACGCACCCCTCTTCGAAACGGCCGTGTCCGACTGCCGGCGTGTCCGGACACTGGACGTCATGATCCGGCTCCGCGGACGCAGCAGCGGCGCCACGCTCAATGGCAGGGTTCGGGCCGCGCTGGCGGCTCCCGGCTCGGTGCGTCTCGAGGGGCTGGCCCCGTTCGGTGCGCCCGGGTTCTATCTGGTGGCCAGACCCGGTGAGGCAACGCTGTGGCTGACCCGTGAGGCGCGTGTGCTGCGGGGCGTGCCCGCCGCCGACATGCTCCAGAGCCTGATCGGTGTACCGTTCGGGCCCGAGGATCTCCGGGCGGTGCTGACCGGCTGTCTGGTGCCCGACCCCCAGCCGACCGCTGGACGGCGCATCGGCGAATGGGTCGTCGTGGATCTGGTCGGGGGTGCGGTCGCATATCTGCAACCGGTCGACGGCGAGTATCACCTGAGGGTCGGAATTCGGGACGGGCTGACGATCGAGTACGACGAGTTCGAGTTTCGCCGTCAGATCCCTCGACGGATACGGCTGCGCTCGGTCGCCGCCGATGCGAAGAACCGGGCGCGGCCACTGATCGATCTCACGGTAACGCTGTCCCAGTACAATCGCGGCATCGAGCTCCCTGACGACGTGTTCTTTCTGGAGGTGCCGGCCGACGTCGTCCCGATGACGTGGGAGGAGTTCCAGCGCCGGTGACCGCTGGAAGCGCCGTCCGGCTCGTCATCGTTCGATTGAGAGCTGCCACGGTGCTGGAATTCCGCGCTCCGGCTTTCCCCTCGACCCGGCTGCGGGCAGGGCACCTCAGTACCGGTGTGCCCACACACGATGATGCACCGAGGGTGGCGAGGCGCCCGGCTGGCAAGGCGCGACGACCACGAATAACGGGCAATATGTGACGGAGGAGCCACGCCGCCAGGCGGGATGCATCGCCAGCCGAATGCCACCGTATTTGCGAATACCAGTACTCAGGGTGCGGGCGTACGCGAAGATCAACTTGGACCTGCGTGTCGGTGTCCGGTGCGCGGATGGTTTCCACGATCTGACAACCATCCTGCAGTCGATCGCGCTGCACGACACCGTCACGCTCCGTGCGGTCGAGGGACCGTGCCGGGTGCGATGTGCTGCGGCCGGTGTGCCCGCGGGCGAGGCCAACCTGGTCTGGCGGGCCGCGCACCGGCTGTGGGGCGCGCTGGGCCGGCGTGGCGAACCCCGCGGCGTGGCGATCACGATCACCAAGCGGATACCGGTCGCGGCGGGTCTGGGGGGCGGGACCGCCGATGCGATTGCGGCGCTTCGCGGGTTGTGCCGGCTGTGGGACGCATCACTCGAGCCAATCCGCCTCCACGAGGTCGCTGCCGAGATGGGCGCAGACGGTCCCTTCTTTCTTGTGGGTGGTACCGCGCTCGGGGTGGGGCGTGGGGACGAGGTCTACCCGCTCGCGGAGCTGCCGCGCCACTGGACCGTGATCGCGGTGCCACCGCGTCGGGTATCGACGGCCACCGCCTACGGCTGGCTGGACCGTGACGTGGCGACGTCGGCTCGCCACGGGCGGCGCCGTATCGGCGGTACGCGACGACGCCCGCCGGTTGCCGGCTCGACCCTCGACCTCACCGCGCTGACCAACGATCTGGAACGGCCGGTTGCCCGGCGTCGGCCCGAGATCCGCGTGGCCACACGGATGCTGGCTCGCGCCGGGGCGCTGACGGCCGCCATGACGGGGAGTGGGTCGGCCGTGTTCGGTCTGTTCACGCGCCGGGCGAGCGCGGTCGGCGCGGCGCGTCGGGTGCGACGCGCCGGCTGGACCGTGCTGGTGACGCGGACGCTGGACCGCGCCGGGCTTGCACAGCAGGCCTGGGGCTAGCAGCCCGTGGTGAAAGTCCCCCTGCATTCGACCGGCGCTGCATCCCGCCTGGCTGCGTTGCTCCTCGGTCACATACTGCCGGTATTTTCCCTCGT
>JADFPE010000166.1 GCA_022562495.1 Acidobacteriota bacterium | reverse complement strand
ACCGCTCCCGAAGGTCGACCCGAAGTCGAGCAGGTGATGGAGGATGTAGTGGCCTCCGTCCTCCCCGACCCAGCTGTCCTGGGTGTTGTGGGCGCGCGTGTCGTCGTGGTTCGTCCAGGCCGCGAACAACCGCAGGCCCCGCAGCTCCCGCCGGTTCTCGTGCGGGATGACGTCGTTCGGATCGTCGCTGCGGGTCCCGTAGTAGCGGAACGGACCGATGGGCCGCCCGGCGAGATACCGACTGGCGGTCACGCGCACGCGGCCGTCGTCCAGCCGAGGCACCGCCCGCAACCGCCGGCGCAATCGCCCGCGCGTCAGCGTGGACTCATCCCCGAACTCGTCTTCGAGCACCGTCCCCGGTTCGATCGTCAGACCCGCCTCAGGGTCGATCGCCACGATGTAATTCTCGGGAACGCTGTATCCAATCGCGTAAAAGAGCTTGGTGGCGATCACCTCGGCGGCGGAGCTGAGCTCGGGGATATTCACCGGGTCGAACTTGATGACGTAGCGGTCGCCGCGGCCGTCGAGGATTTGAAACCCGGGGGTCAACCCGCCGATCTTGCTCCTGAACACCCGCCATGGAGCGCTCATGTCCGGTCCTGCGATCGTGTCGGGGCCACGGACGAGCTCCTCCCTCGACATCCGCCGCACGCCATGTCGATTCGTGAACCACGAGCTGTCAGGCACCTCGTCGAGCGTGTTCACGTTCTGCGCCTCTCCCCGAGTCGCATCGCCGAGGTCGGTCATGATGTGCCCGAAGCGGTCGAACATGTCGCTGAGCGCAATCTCGGCCGGCTCGTCCGGCACGTCGAGCCTGTCGTTGTCGACGCGCAACGGGTCGTCGGGGTAGAACTTCCGTTCCTGGGCCCAGGGTGCGACCTGCAGCAGCATCAGCCCCACGACCAATGTGATCGTGCGTCTCATCATCGCGACAGTCCGTCGTATGTCACAGGCAGACGGCGAAGCCCTCCCCCTGCTCCTGCCTCCTGACTGCTGACTGCTGACGTCTGGATATCGTCAGAAGCTCGGTCCACCCCCGATGTGCAACTTGAACCCCTCGGTGCTGCGAGCGAAATCGAAGCGGAACACCGTGCCCCCCGGAGCGTGCCCGCGAATCCCGAACCCATAGCCGGACTGCATATCCGAGAAGTTGAAATCGTCGGCATCGGAGAACACCTTCCCTGCATCGTAGAAGAACGCAAAGTCGACGTAGGTCCAGACCTCCCAGCGATACTCGGCGTTCAGCAGGAGGTTCCGGCCGTCCCGGAATCGGTACTCCCGGAACCCGCGGATCGAGTTGGCTCCACCGATCGTCTCCATGAGGTAGAACGGGACCACGCCCCCATTCTCGCCCACCGAGTTCGAGTTGCGGACCCGCAGCGCCAGGATCCGATTGCGGAACCCCAGCGGGATCTGCACCTGCACGTCCGCGACGACGCGGGTGAAATCATAGAGATCGCTGTTCCGATCGTCGTAACGCGCCGCCTCGACGCGAATCGACACTCCCGCCGAGGGAATGACATGCGCATCGCGGAGATGCAATACCAGATGCCCGCCATACACCAGGTAGTCGGTCTTGGTGTCGAACCCGGGTGTCTGGAACGGATCAAAACGCTCTTCCAGGCTCGAGCCCGCCGCTCCGGGGCCCACGTCGACGTTCATCCAGCGCGCGGTGACGCCCATCTCCACGAACCGGCTAGCGGTCGCGGTGACTCCCGCCTCGATTGACTGGTCCTCGAGACCGTAGGTCGACCGGCCGGACGCGCTGCTCTCCGGACCCAGACCATAGAACCTCAGCGACGTGAGGTCTCGTACCTCGGCCTTGACGTGCGCCTGCACCGGCAGGCGACGTGCCGGGGTGGGAAAGATGATCCCCGTATCGAAGGTGCGGTAGCCACGCGTGGAATAGCGTGCGTTCGCGGTGAACTGGATGAGCTCGTGGTTGTACCCGGCGATGTAGCCGCCTCCGAAGACGAACCCGGACCCGGACGGCATACCGCCCATCACCGGACGGAACCCGCCAAACCCCTTCGCGAAGATCCGCCGCGGCAGACGGAAGGTCTCCAGACGGCTGACCCGGTCCTCGGCGTCCGACACGACGTATGGCGTCAACGTTCCCTGCTTCTCTTCGCGCCGCCGCTGCAGGATCTCCTGGCGGGTCCTGGGGGGATCGACCTGCGGCGTGTCGAGCGCGCCGGGGGCGGTCTGGGCACGGGCGGCCACCGGTGGGGCGCAGAGCACAGCCAGCAGGACGGCGGCGACGGTGTGACGGGACGGTCGGGTCATGGCGTCGCGACGGCTCCGCGTCCGGGCGCTCTCTGTCCAGAGCACGCTACCAGGCTGGTCGAGAAGCTGGGGTAATCCTCGGGCTGCACAGGATTCGACGTCGAGCTAGTCGGGCAGGCCTGGCAGATTATAGAACGCCTCCGCGCCGGGGTATCGCGCCCGGGTGCCGAGCGCACGCTCGATACGCAGCAGCTGGTTGTACTTGGCGGTGCGATCGGTGCGACAGAGCGACCCCGTCTTGATCTGCCCCACGTTGGTCGCGACGGCCACGTCGGCGATGGTCGTGTCCTCGGTCTCGCCCGACCGGTGCGAGATGACGGCCGTATAGGAGGCCCGCTTCGCCATCTCGATCGCGGCCAGGGTCTCGGTCAGCGTGCCGATCTGGTTCAACTTGATCAGTATCGCGTTGCCGACCGACTCGCGAATGCCCCGTTCGAAGATCGTCGTGTTGGTGACGAACACGTCGTCGCCAACCAGCTGCACGCGCGTGCCGAGGGCGGCGGTCAAGGCCGACCAGCCCTCCCAGTCGTTCTCCGCAAGCCCGTCCTCGATCGACAGGATCGGGTAGGCGTCGACGAGCCGGCGGCACCAGTCGACCATGTCGGACGAGCTGCGTTCGGCGTCCCCGTCTGTCGAGAGCCGGTAGCGACCATCCTGGTAGAGCTCGCTGGCCGCCACATCGAGCCCGAGATACACGTCGTCACCGGGTCGGTAGCCGGCCCGCTCGATCGCCAGCATCAGCACGTCCAGCGCGGCCTCGTTCGACTCGAGGTTCGGCGCGAAGCCGCCCTCGTCCCCAACCGCTGTCTGATGCCCGGCGTCCCGCAGCACCGCGCGCAGGTGGTGGAAGATCTCGACCCCCATCCGCAGCGCTTCCGAGAAGCTGGGAGCACCGACCGGTATCACCATGAACTCCTGGATATCGACGTTGTTGTCGGCGTGGACCCCGCCGTTGAGCACGTTCATCATCGGCACCGGCAGGTCGCGCGCCTCGTCACCCCCCAGATAGGCGTAGAGCGGCAGATGGGCGGCAGCGGCGGCCGCCTTCGCGACGGCGAGCGACGCGCCGAGGATCGCGTTCGCGCCAAGCCGCCCCTTGTTGTCGGTACCGTCGAGCGCGATCAGCGTCTCATCAATCTTCCCCTGGGTGGCTGAGTCGAGACCGACCAGCGCGTCGCGGATCTCCGTGTTCACGTTGTGGACCGCCCTGGTCACGCCCTTCCCGAGATAGCGCGCCGCGTCGCCGTCTCGCAGCTCGACCGCCTCCAGCTCGCCCGTCGACGCCCCCGACGGCACCGCCGCGCGCCCGGATGCTCCACCACCCAGCGACACCTCGACTTCCACCGTCGGGTTCCCCCGGCTGTCGAGAATCTCCAGGGCAACCACGTTCGTAATGACGCGATCCTCGTTCATGCAACCTCTCCGACCGTGTCGACAGCCCTGGCGGGTTGGCAACCGACGGTGCGCCTCCCGTTCGCCTCGTCGAGCACGCGCTCGGCCGCCACAGCCCACGATCCCCTGATGCGCCCAGACACATCGCCCTGCGGCTCGATGAACGAGATCGCGATGATAGCAGCTGGCGAGGCTCCGCCTCAGAGCGTCCCGATCCGCCTCGCGAGCCGAGCTTTTCTCAGAGCCCCGTTGCGCGCGGGCCAGACTCCTTGAACGGAGGCACTTGTGGTGAGAGCGAAAACAGACGACCGAAACTTGACGCGACTGTCACGATAAGCATTGTTTGAGGAGTCTAGCGCCACCCGGCAGGCCAGTCGGGCGCATTCACATGACGGTCGGGGCCAAAACGTCTCGTCTCGTACCACGGACTGCTAGACTGCTGATGAGACATCGCGTCGCCGATCCGCCTCGTCTTACGGGCGCGCCGGCTTCGCTGCGTGCAGCCGGTACCACATGCCGTTCAGGTCGATTTTCATTGCGTTCGTGATCGGGAGCAGCCTGATCGTGGCGGCGTTGATGGTCAACCGCGCCAGACCGGCGGGTGACACGAGCCACCCACTCCCGGCTTTCACGCGGGCCACCGGCCGGTGCGCGCAATGCCACCGGGAAGAAACCGCGGCAATCGTCCACCAGTTCGAACGCAGCCAGCACAGCCAGGCCAACATCACCTGCTACGACTGTCACCAGGCGCTCGACGGTCAGGACGATCTCGAGCACTACACCTTCGTGCTGGCACGCGAGGTCACATCGCTGAACTGTCAGGCGTGCCACCGTACCGAGTACGAGCAGTTCGCGCGGAGTCGGCATGCGTTGCCGGCCTGGGCGGCCGTGCGCGGGACGGCACGGCTGTCCGCTGACCAGATCGCGTTCGGCGAGCGGTACCATCCCGGCGCCGTCGATCGCCCCCCAAATGCACTCGCCCTGCTCGAAGGACCCGCTGCGATCCAGACGGGATGTCTCGGGTGCCACGACATCGGGCGGCCCAATCCAGACGGTTCGATCGGGAGTTGCACAGAATGCCACTCCCGCCATTCGACCTCCATCGCGCTGGCGCGTGAGCCACAGACGTGCGGGCAGTGCCACATGGGCCCGGACCATGCGCAACTCGAGATCTACAACGCGTCGAAGCACGGCGTGCTCTTCAACGCACAGCGGGCATCAATGAACCTGAGCGCCGACCCCAAGCTGCTGACAACGGCGGACATGCCGATTCCGACCTGCGCGACGTGTCACATGAGCGGACTCGACGGGCTGAAGGTGACGCACGACACGACGGAGCGACTGTCGTACTTCTTGTTCGCAGAAGTGTCCGAGCAGAGACCGGGGTACCTCTCGGGTCAGACCGAGATGCAGGAAACCTGCCTGAAGTGCCACGCGTCGTCGAACGTGAACCGGTTCTACGCCGAGGCCGAGGCGGTGGTGTCGGCGACCAACGACGTTGTGCGGGAGGTCGAGGAGCTGATGGCGGACCTGCGGTCCGAGGGATTGCTGACGCCCGAGCCCTTCGACGAAGCGATTGAGTTTCTCTATTTCGATTTCTGGCACTACTTCGGACGCACGGCCAAGCACGGCGCGTTCATGGGCGGCGCCGATTTCGTGCAGTGGCACGGCAACTACGAGCTGCTGCTGAAGCGCACGGAGCTCGAGGAGATGGCCGCCGCGTTGCGAAGAACCGGTGGACGCGACGAGCCAGGCTCCGCCTCGCTCGTCGAGCATTTCTGACAGCCCCGCGACGCCGGGGCTAGACTCCTTGAACGGAGGCAATTGTGGTGAGCGCGAAAAAAACCAAAGAAAACTTGACGCAAGTGTCACGATAAGCGTTATTTGAGAAGTCTAGTGGCCCGCACAGGGCATCTCGCTGGTGGGGCCGACAAGGCCGCGGTGCTGGACACGTTCGTCCTCGGGAACTACGCGTTCCTCATCCTCGACGTCTATCTCGCGCACCTGGTCAACCGCTTTCGGCATGGGGCCGAGTGGATTCCTGTCGGGTTCTCGGCCGCGGCGGTGCTGGTGCTCGCCCCGGCGCTCGTCTTGCGCCTCCGCGGGCGGGGCCCCTCATTCGCGCACCACGCCGGGCTGGTCGTCGGGTACGCGTCGGTCGCCGTCGGTCTCGCCGGTGTGCTCTACCACCTGGACAGCCAGTTCTTCTCGCAGTGGACGGTCCGGAGCCTGGTCTACACCGCACCGTTCGCGGCACCGGTCGCCTACGCCGGGCTCGGGTTCCTGCTGCTGGTGAACCGGATGGTGCCGTCCCGCGACGTCGAGTGGGGCCAGTGGGTGGTCTTCTTCGCGTTGGGCGGCTTTGTGGGAAACTTCGGGCTCGCGCTGTGCGACCACGCGATGAACGGATTCTTCCACGCGACCGAGTGGCTGCCGGTCTTCGCGAGTGCCATGGCGATCGGGTTCCTCGGGGTGGCACTCGTCGAACAGCACGAGGGGTTTTTCCGGGTCTCCGTCGCTGTCCTGGCGCTGCAAGTCGTGGTCGGGGTCGTCGGTTTCTACCTCCACCTCGTCGCGGACATCAACGGCCTGTCGTCCAGCCTGTTCGAGAACTTCATCCACGGTGCCCCGGTATTCGCGCCCTTGCTCTTCGTCGATCTCGCGTGCCTCGCGATGATCGGGCTGTGGGACATGCGCAGCCAGGGTGCGTCTGAACGGGGAGGCAATGTCCCACTGGCAGACGTCGGAGACGATGGCGTCGAGCCGACGCTGCCGTCGGGCGAGCCGCATGCCCCCCGTCGAGGACGGAAGCCGTGGATCACCTCGGTGCCGTCACGATCCGGAGAGCGTCTTCATCACCGGGTCCCAAGGCAATGCCGCTCGACGCCACCTGCGACACTGGCGCGGCGACGGTTGCCTGCGGGGCGGGGCCCTCCCGGGCCCCCTCAGGAGTTGGTCTGGTCGCGGCTGGGAAGAAAAGAGATGTAACCCGAGGAAGGGCGTGTGTAGCCGAGTGCTACGAAAGTTTGGTGCTGCGTGGTGATGGAACCCGGACACTCTGAGTACCGGGTCCGCTGACGTGAACCGCCCACCCGGGCGGTCGTCTTAGCCGCAAGCCCCGACCAGACCGAACACCCTTTGTTCTCAGTCCCGTTACTGTAACGCCTTGGGCGGGGCGGCGCAATTGGACCTTGGTCCAATGACGGGTATCCGGCTGCGCACGGCCACGTGGCCCGTGTCATCGGTACGCCGGCCTTCGGCCGCCGATGCGTCCCGCGTCACCGCGCGGGTCAGCCGTGTGGCGTGCTGCCGCCAGGGCGGAGCTGGAGGCGTTCGGCCTGACGGACGAGGTCCGCCAGCGACCCTGCCTGCATCGTGGCCATGACCCGGGCGCGGTGGACCTTGATGTTCTTCTCGCCGGTGCCCAGCTGGGCGGCGATCTGCTTGTTCGGCAGACCGGTGGCGACCCACCCGAAGACCTGCTGCTGACGCGGCGTGAGGCGGTCATACCGTGCGCGCAGACCCTCGAGCGCCTGATGCTCGCGGAGCCGGACGCGGTCGCGCTCGATCGCGCGGTCGATCGCTGCCAACAACGCCTCGTCGTCGAACGGCTTGAGCAGGAAATCGACCGCGCCCGCCTTCATCGCCTCGACAGTCATCGGCACGTCGCCGTGTCCGGTGATGAACACGATCGCCATCGGCCGACCGACCGCCATGAGACGCCGCTGCAGATCGAGGCCGCTCATCCCGGACAGCCGCACGTCGAGGACGACACAGCCGGGACCGTCAGGGGGCTCACGCTCCAGAAACGCCTCGGCCGACCCAAACCCTTCGACCCGCAGACCTGCCGTCTCCAGCAGCCGCACGACGCTGCGACGGACCGAAGGATCGTCGTCGACGACGAAGACTGCGGGCTCGTCGGTCATCCACCGGTGGTCCCGTCAGGCGGCAGCCCGAAGCAGACGGTCGCACCGCCGTCAAGCCGGTTCTCGGCCCAGATTTTGCCGCCGTGCGCTTCGATGATGCTGCGTGAGATCGAGAGCCCCATGCCGAGCCCGCCAGGCCGGGAGCTGGAGAACGGCTCGAACATCGTGTCGACGGCCGACGCCGCGATGCCCGGCCCGGTGTCGGCGACCGACACCACTTGCCACGCGTCCTCGCGCCCCCGCACCCCGAGTGTGAGACGCGCGTTGGTCAGCCCGTCCATCGCCTGCATCGCGTTGGTGACCAGGTTCACGACCACCTGCTGAATCTGGATCCGGTCCGCCACCACCGGCGGCAGGTCGCCGGCAAAGTCGGGCACGACCGTGATCCCGCGCGTGACCAGCCCACTGCGCATGATCTCCCGGACCTCGCGCACCACCTGACACAGATCGACGGGCTCCCGCACGACGGTACCGCGTCGCATCATGTCCCGGAGCCGTTGGATGATCGCACTGGCCCGGCGATCGTCCGCCACGATGTCGCGGATCACTTCCCGGATTTGCGGCACGTCCGGCTGGTCCCGGTCGAGGAGCCGTATGGCGGCCTGAGCGTCACTGAGAATCGCCGCCAGCGGCTGGTTCAGCTCGTGCGCCAGCGTACCGGTCAGCTCACCAAGCGAACTGACACGCGCGACGTGGGCCAGGGCGTCCCGATGTTGCAGCGCTTCGGCCCGCGCCACGATCTGCTCGGTCACGTCGGAACAGACGACCACGAATCTCGTCGGGCGCCCTTGCCCTTCCAGCCGGGGCGCCACACGCACCGACCAGTGCCGGTATGAGCCGTCCTTCGCCCTGATCCGAAACTCGGCGGACAACCCGCGGCGCAACTCGACGACCTCGCGCGCGACCTCCGCCATCACGCGCTCCCGATCCTCCGGGTGCAGCTGCCCCGCCCAGCCGTCGAACGTGCGCGGGAACTCGCCGCGCTCATAGCCGAGTGCTTCGTCCACCTGACCGAACCACTCCACGGCGCCCGTCTTGATATCGACCTCGGCAATGATGTCGGCGCCCAGGGTCGCGGCGATGCGAAACCGCTCCTCGCTCTGGCGCAGTGCCGTTTCCGCCGTCAGCCGCTCCGAGATATCGCGGATGGTGCTGACGATGACGAGCCCTTCGTCTGTGTCGAGCGGGCTGAAGTTGATCTCGGCGGGGAACGTACGGCCGTCCCGGCACCGCCCGGTGATCGGCGCCGTATCGTCGCCTGTCCCGCCGGCCTCGGGAGACCGTCCTTGACCCACGGTCGCCATCAGACACTGGAC
The DNA here is from genome assembly GCA_022562495.1 of Acidobacteriota bacterium. Lineage (GTDB taxonomy): Bacteria > Acidobacteriota > Vicinamibacteria > Vicinamibacterales > UBA8438 > NP936. The sequence goes on along the minus strand of JADFPE010000166.1, from coordinate 2,416 downwards.
GTCAGGCTGTCCGGGCACCAGCTGCTCGAACCCGCGTCCGACCAGCTCTCCACGCCGATATCCGAACATCCGTTCGGCCTGACGGTTGACGAACGCGATCTGCCCTTCGGACCGCACCGCGATGATGGCGTCGGGAGCCTGCTCGATCAACTGCCGGAGCCGTGCCTCGCTCGCGCGGGCAATCGCTTCGGCCCGCTTGCGCTGAGACACATCGATCAGGAAGCCTCGAATCACGGCGGGCGCACCGTCGACACGGTCGACCGCCACGACATCGTGCACCCAGACACTCTGACCGCTGGCGGCGATCATCCGGTATTCGAACTCGTAGGCTTCCCGTTCGCGCGCGGCCTGCTCGCGGAAGCGTACGACCCGCTCTCGATCGTCCGCGTGGACGTGCGCCGCCCAGAAGCCCGGCTCATACCACCGTTCGACGGGGTATCCCAGCATCCGGACCGCCTGCGGCCCGACATACGTGAAGGCCCAGGTGCGAGCGTCTGCCTCCCACTGCACGATCCGCGTCGCCTCGAGCACTCGCCGGAACCCCGCCGCGCGCGGCGTCGGCTCCGCGTCGGCCAGCTCGCGCGACGCCTGACCGACGGCGGACCCGGGCGGGTCGGTCGTGGGTCTCGCCTTCGTGGATGTCGGCATGACGGGAGCAGGCTGTGACATAACCCAGCCTGCCACTCAGATCTTGGTTCGTGCGTGAGGTCTCGAGTCCTCGCAGCCCTACGATCTACACCCAGAGACCCCTCGGTACAATGTTACAACTCGGAAACCGCTCCACGAAGTCGAACCATCGGGACACGACACACGGAGAGTCGCCCGCGCCGGGCCCGGCCAGAACGGGCGTCCCCGTGCCACGCAGAACGCCCAGAGCACGGCCGCCAGCCGGGGCCCAGCATGCGTGTCTGGGAGCCCCTCGCATGTCACGCGGAGGCCGCAGTTCGGGACGGCGCGGGGGACATGAAGACAGCGGGCGAAGCGCTCAGGCTTCTCCTGTCTCCCATCTCCTTCGGGTTCTGCGCTACACCGATAGCCCGACAGGGCAAGACACGCCCGTGCCGCCGAGCCCGCAGTAGCCTTGTGGGTTCTTGGCCAGATATTGCTGGTGATAGGCCTCGGCGTAGTAGAACTCGGGCGCGGCGACGATCTCGGTCGTGATCGGGTCGTGGCCGGCGGCCCGCAACGCGTCCTGGTAGGCGCGTTGCGTCGTCTCGGCCTGCTCGCGCTGCGAAGCGCCAACGTAGTGGATGGCGGACCGATACTGGGTGCCGACGTCGTTCCCCTGCCGCATCCCCTGCGTGGGGTCGTGCCCTTCCCAGAACTGTGTGAGCAGGTCCCCGTAGCTGATGCTCGACGGGTCGAACACGACGAGCACGACTTCGGTATGACCGGTCAGCCCGCCGCACACCTCCTGGTAGATTGGGTTCACCGTGAGCCCGCCCGCATAGCCGACAGCCGAGGTGTAGACGCCCGGCAGTTGCCAGAACCCCTGCTCGGCGCCCCAGAAACAGCCCATCGCGAAAACCGCTCGCTCGAGCCCGTCGGGGAACGGTGGACTGAGACGGGCGGCGTTGACAAAGTGTGTCTCCGGCACCGGCATCCGCTCGGCGCGAGTCATGGTCCGATTATACTATGCGGCGGCGGCGGCTCGAGAAAATTTTGACCTATAATTAATAACAAGTTAAGCCTTTGACTGATGATAAAACCCTCCAGAGTGGAATTTTGGTGTTGGCGAGAAAATTTTGTGGCCACCTCCGCCCTTTTTTCCTGCGTCTACGGATGGAGGCCAAGAAATGCCTGGAACGATGCTTTTCACAAGGAGGTTCGATCATGAAACGCGCATACGAATCCGGCAGTAACCTTTCCCGATGGGCTCTCGTTCTCCTGTCGTCGCTGCTCCTACTTGCAGTGGGGTGCAGTGACGATAGCCCCATGGCACCGAAGATCGACGACGAGCCACCCACTCCTGCCATCGATCAGATCACGATCGACTTCAGGAGCGTCTACGCGCAATGGGACTGCGACACCGGGGCAAAGGGCGCCGGTGACTTCCGGTACAGGTTCAAGATCCACCGGAACGACGGAACGAACGACAGTCCCACCTGGACGCTGCTCAAGGATTTCGGCGAGAAAGACGTGGCCCTGCACAGTGGCGAAAAGTCTTTCCTGGCGGGCCTTACCCACGCGTTCAAACTCCCTCGAGAAAGCGGCAAGCAGTTCAAGATCACCATGTCCATCCGGGAGTTGGATTCGGGCGGCGATGATTTTTTTCAGGGCGTCGTCATCATCCACGAATACATACCCGGAAGACGGCTCTGGGCGCCCGCTAGGAGTAACATGAGTTACGAGGCGTACGTAACGAAGGACGACGGTGCATCGGGGTCGGTCGTCTGGGCCTGGTACGACCGCGATC
>JADFPE010000165.1 GCA_022562495.1 Acidobacteriota bacterium | reverse complement strand
GTCCTGAACTTGGGGCGCTATCTCCCGAGTTAGGTCACAGGCGTGTGCCGATCTAAGTCGCTGTGACGAATTGGGTTATGGCAAATCCTACAACGAACTCGGTAAACTCGGGCTAGAGACTCGCATTGTGGGCCGCTGGATAGGCTGTGGCGCGAGGCCCCGCTAGTTGGCGCAAGCTCGTGGTGACGGCCGGTCCGACTCCTGCCACTGCCCCATGCCTGCCACCCCATCGCCCGAGTGGTCGATGATGGGGGCGACTGCCCTGGGCGTTCGGCTGTACGTGCTCGCTGCGCACGAAGAAGACAGCCCGGCCGGCGCACGCACGACCAGTTTCTCGTAATTGTTTGCCGCCTTCGGTCAATGGGCGGTCAACCGTTACGAGACCGGGACGTACGGCATCAACCTTGTGGCCATCTGCTGGCGGTAGCCCTCGCTCAGTTTCGCAAGTCCTTGACTAGTAATTGTTCCTGGACAGATTGGCCGACCCGGCAGACCGTTACCGTATCGTTAATTCTGACAGCCTCACACCCTAGAATCCCAGGTTGAGCCCGGCGTAGAGCCGCTGGTGCCGTGCGACTTGGGGTGAGCCTCGGAGCGTGAAGACGCGGTAGTCCAATCTGATCCGGAGCGGCCCGGCGACCGCAATCTTGACGCCGACCCCGGCATTGCTGCCGGCGTTGATCTCCTCGAGGCCGCCTCCGCCTTCCTGGTAGATTCCCCCACCGACCGTGCCGTAGAACTGCAGACCGGAGACCCCGAACGGCGTCTGGAGGAGGAGATTGAACATGCCGGTTCGGAGTCCAGGCGCGCCGGCCATCTCGTCTGCCGCCGTATCGGAGAACTCGAACTCGAAACCGATCACCAGCAACGAGAGCCCGGCAGCGAACCCCCAGACCGGGCGGTTGGACGGGATCGCGTTGGCGCCCACGAAGGCGGTCACGTCCGCGTCGGCGGGCGGCGCGGCGTATAGCATCATGGCCAGCACGGACACGGTGACGAAGACAGCTCGCATGACACCAGTCTAGCAGCCTGCTCAGCGACGGTAGCCCGCTCCGGCGGTTGCGGCGTTTCTGAGCAGAAGCTGGCGTAGCCCTCCCATCGCTCCTGTCTCCTGCCTCCTCGGAAGGTGCGTGCCAGGTGGCCCCGTTCGCAACTACGATGGCATGCGGCCGGCGATGCATCCCGGCTGGCGACGTTGCGCCTCCCTCGAATACTGCCCGATATGCTCGGTCGTCGCGCCTTGCCAGCCGGGCGCCTCGCCGCGCTCGGTGCCTCACCGTTGTTGCGAACGGGACTACCAAGCCGTGTGATAGAGTGGCCGCATCCGATGGACCTGCGGCCCACCGAGGAGCAGCGCCTCCTTCGCCACACCGTTCGCGAGTTCGCCGAAGCCGAGATGGCGCCTCACACCATGGAGTGGGACGAGGCCCAGCGCTTCCCGCTCGAGTTGCTGCCCAAGCTCGCCGATCTCGGGCTGATGGGCATCCAGTTTCCTGAACGCTACGGCGGGGCCGCCATGACGGCGGTCGACTACTGCATCTGTGTCGAGGAGTTGGCCCGTGTCGACCCCTCGATCGCGTTGTCGGTCGCGGCGCACAATGGGTTGGCGGCCGCGCATATTCATCTGTTCGGCTCCGACGCCCAGCACGACCGCTATCTCACGCCGCTGGCGCAGGGCCGGTATCTCGGCGCCTGGGCCCTGACCGAGCCGCACGCCGGGAGTGATGCCGGAGGTATGCGGACCACCGCCGACCGGGACACGCGCGGCTGGCGGCTCAACGGCACGAAGACCTTCACGACGCACGGCAGCCTGGCCGGGACCTTCGTCGTGATGGCGGTGACCGACGCCGCGCGGGGGCCCCATGGGATCTCGGCGTTCATCCTCGAGCGCGGCACGCCGGGGCTCGTGTCCGGGCGCAAAGAAAACAAGCTGGGGATGCGTGCCAGCGATACGGCCGAGGTGTCCCTGACCGACTGCCCGGTTCCGGATGACCAGCTGCTCGGGGCAGTCGGGGAAGGGTTCGTGGAGGCGCTGCGGGTGCTCGACGCCGGTCGCATCGGTATTGCCGCGCTGGCCGTCGGGCTCGCGCAAGGCGCGTACGAGGCCGCGCGACGCTACGCGATCCAGCGCGAGCAGTTTGGACAGCCAATCGCGTCGTTTCAGGCGATACAGTTCAAGCTGGCCGACATGGCGACGCGGATCGAGGCGGCGCGATGGTTGACCTACCGCGCCGCCTATCTCAAGGACCAGGGCCGCGCGACCACCTGCGAGTCGGCGATGGCCAAGCTTTTCTCCAGCGAAATGGCGGTGCGTGCCGCGGAGGACGGGGTCCAGATTCACGGTGGCTACGGGTTCGTCAAGGATTACCCTGCCGAGAAGTTCTTCCGCGATGTGAAGCTGACGACGATCGGCGAGGGCACGAGCGAGATCCAGCGGCTGGTCATCGCTCGACTCCTTCAACAACGTGTGTCGTGACAATGGACTCACGTTGTGCTCGTGTCTGTTCGCTCTCACCGCGGCAGCCTCCGTTCACGGAGTCGAGGCCCCCGCGTAGCGGGGCTGTGAGCAAAGCTCGGCGAGCGAGGCGGAGCCTCGCTCGCCCGTATCTGGACCCAGGGGCATGACCGTCGACGCACACCCGCTGACCCAGGCGGTTCTCGATGGCGACCGGCGCGCGATCGCCAGGGCCATCACGCTGGTGGAGGCCGAGGGTCCATCAGCGGCGGCGATCATCAAGGGGGTCTACCACCGCAGCGGCCGGGCGTATCTGGTCGGGGTGACCGGCGCTCCGGGCGTGGGGAAGAGCACCCTAGTCGATCGGATCCTGGCGGTGCTACGCTCGCGTGGTCGCACGGTTGGTGTGCTGGCGGTGGACCCGACCAGCCCGTTCAGCGGTGGCGCGATACTGGGCGACCGGGTGCGGATGCAGACGCATGCCGGCGACCCCGGCGTGTTCGTGCGGAGCATGGCGACGCGCGGCCAGCTGGGCGGTCTGTCGCGCGCGACCGGTAACGCGGCGGTGATCTTGGACGCCGCCGGCTTCGACGTGATCGTCATCGAAACGGTCGGTGTCGGGCAGGCCGAGATTGAGGTTTCGCGCACGGCTGACATGTCGATCGTCGTGACCATGCCCGGATCCGGGGACGGTGTCCAGGCGCTGAAGGCGGGTGTCATGGAAATCGCCGACCTGTTCGTCGTGAACAAGGCGGACCACGACGGTGCCGACCGCGCGGTCGCCCAGTTCGAGATGATGCTGGGGCTCAACGAGTACGGCGCCAACGACTGGCGGCCTCCGGTGCTCCAGACGTGCGCGACGGATGGCGTCGGCGTCGACGACGTCCTGGACACGGTGGACCGGTTTCGTGCCCGCGGCGGTGATGAGGCCGGGCGACGACGACGGGCGCGTGTCCATGGCCGGATCCGGCAGTTGGTGTCGGACCGCTTCCTCGAGCATGCAGAGCACCGGGTCCACGAGCCCGGCGCCTTCGACCGGTTGGTCGACCGGGTCGCCGGTGCCGAGATGGACCCGTACACGGCCGCCGAAGAGGTCCTGGACCAGGCGCTCCGATCCGGGTGTGCTCTGCACCGAACGGACGACGCGCCTCCAACGACAGCGGTCCTCGATCACGTCGGCGTCGCGGTTCGCGATCTGGACACGGCACTGGCGTTCTACCGGGATGCGCTGGGGTTGGAGGTCGAGGGTGTGGAGGAGGTGGCCTCACAGCACGTGCGCGCGCAGTTCGTGCCGGTGGGCGGAGCCACGCTGGAGCTGCTCGAGGCGACATCCCCGCAGTCGGCGATCGCGCGCTCGATCGAGAAGCGAGGTCCCGGGCTGCACCACCTGACCTTCCGGGTCGACGACATCGCGGCGGTCCTCGCGAGGCTCAAGGCTCGCGGTGTTCGCCTCATCGACGAGGCGCCCCGCCCGGGCGCCGCCGGGAGTCTGGTGGCGTTCGTGCATCCGTCCGCCGCACACGGTGTCCTGGTGGAGATCACGGAGCGCCCGGACCGTACAGAGGATAGGGGCCCGTGACCGACGAGCAGACGGACATCCGGATTGGGGTGATCGGCGGCAGCGGCCTGTACGAGATGGACGCGTTGACGGACCGCGAGGAGGTGCGGGTGACCACGCCGTTCGGTGACCCCTCGGCTGCCTACATCGTGGGCACGCTCGAGGATCGGCGCGTGGCGTTTCTCGCCCGCCACGGTCAGGGCCATCGGTTGATGCCGTCGGAGCTGAATTTCCGCGCTAACATCTTCGGCTTCAAGACGCTCGGCGTCGAGTGGATCCTCTCGGCCAGCGCCGTCGGCAGCCTGCGGGAAGAGTATCGACCGCTCGACATCGTCATTCCGGACCAGTTCCTGGACCGCACCCGGGGGCGGATCAGCACCTTCTTCGGCGGCGGCATCGTGGCGCACGTCGGGTTCGCCCACCCGTTCTGTCCGGTGCTCAGTGGCGTCGCCTTCGACGCGGCCACCGGCGTCGGGGCGCGCGTCCATCGCGGCGGCACCTACGTGTGCATGGAGGGTCCGCAGTTCTCGACGCTGGCCGAGTCCCGGTTGTATCGCGCGTGGGGGATGGACGTCATCGGGATGACCAATCTGCAGGAGGCGAAGCTCGCGCGGGAAGCCGAGATCTGCTACACGACGCTGGCGCTGGTGACCGACTACGACTGCTGGCACGAAGGGCACGACGCCGTGACCGTTGACATGATCATCACCACGCTGAGGGAGAACGCCGTGACGGCGCAACTGGTCGTGGCCAGCGCCGTCGCCCGGCTGCCGGTCGACCGCGGGTGCGAGTGCGCCACGGCGCTCGGCTCGGCTATCATTACCAATCCGGATCTGATTCCGTCGGACGTCAAGCGCGATCTGACGCCGATCATCGGCAAGTACGTGAAGGTGTAGAGTGCTCCCAAGAAGTCAGGAGGCAGGAGGCGGGAGGCAGGAGGCGCCGGAGGGCTCCGCCGCGATCTGGAGACAGCTGGCAGGGTGTCGGAAGCCAGACGACAGTCCGGCGTTCGGCAGCCGAGGATGAAGCCCAACGTCGAAAGAACAGCACCTTGTATCCAATTCTCACTGTCGGTTCCGTCGCGTTCGATTCCATCAAGACACCGTGTGGCGAAGCGTCGCGTGTCGTCGGCGGCGCCGCCACCTATTTCAGTGTCGCGGCATCTTTCTTTACCGACGTGCGCATGGTGGCGGTCGTCGGCGACGACTTCACGGAGGAGCAGATGCGGGTCTTCTCCGGCCGTCGAATCGATCTGACCGGGCTGCAGCGTGTGTCTGGCGAGACCTTCCGATGGAAGGGCGAGTACAGTGTCGATTGCAACAGCCGCGAGACGATCTATACCCACCTCAACGTCTTCGACCAGTTCCGTCCGGTGTTGCCGGAGAGCTACCGGTCCACGCCGTTCGTGTTCCTCGCCAACATCCACCCAGCGTTGCAGTTGGAGGTGCTCGACCAGGTGCGCGCGCCGCGGTTCGTCGCCGCCGATACGATGAACTACTGGATTGAGGGCACGCCGGACGAGTTGGGACAGGTCATCGGGCGGGTCGATGCGCTGGTGATCAACGACACGGAGGCCCGCGAGCTGAGCGGTGAGTCGAATCTCGTGAAGGCCGCGCGCGCCATTCAGCGGATGGGACCGGCGCTGCTGGTCATCAAGCGGGGCGAACACGGCGTCCTGGTGACACGCGACCGAGGATTCTTCGCCGCGCCGGCGATGCCGCTGGAGAAAGTGTCGGACCCGACCGGCGCCGGCGACACCTTTGCCGGCGGGTTCATGGGGTTTCTGGCCTCCGCCGCGGAGATCACCGACACGGTCATTACCCGCGCAATCATCGCGGGGAGCGCGCTGGCGTCATTTTCGGTCGAGGACTTCGGGCTGGATCGACTCCTGCGGTTGACACCGGATGAGCTGCGCGACCGGTTCGCCGAGTTCAAGCGGCTCACCCATTTCGACGCGCTATGACGATGCCAACGGGAGCCGTGTGTCGGTCCCCGCGCACGTGGCTGGCGCGCGGGTTCCTGGTTGCCACCTTGGTCTGGATGCTGATGCTCGTGATGGTGCCATTCCTGCTGGCTCACGAGACCGGGGGACGTGCGGTGAGGGTCGCGTCCGCCGGCACGTATCTGGTTGGGAGCGTCATCTGTCACCAGCGGCCGGATCGGTCGTTCCGGCTCTGGGGGGTGCAGATGCCGGTCTGCACACGCTGTGCCGGGTTGTATCTGGGGGCGATGGTCGGCGCGGTGCTGGCCGGTGTGCGGCGTCGCGGGGGCCGCGGGACTGCCCGGATGGCGTCGCAGACGCTCCGCGTGATGGTGCTGGCGGCGGCAGTGCCGACCGGCGTCACCTGGCTGGGTGAGGCGGTCGGGTGGCTGGTGTTCGCGGGGGGTGTGCGGGCCGCGGCAGCGGTGCCGCTGGGAGCGGCGGTGACATGGGTCGCAAGTCTCGTGATTCGCGGCGATCTCGCGTAGCGGCGACGCCGCCCCGACCGGCACCCGCTCCGGATGCCGGTCGGGCATTGGCCGCCGCCGCGCTCGCCTGGGTGATTCCCGGCGGCGGACATCTCTGGCTCGGCCGGCGCCAGAAGGGCCTGATCTTCCTGGTCGCGCTGCCCGTGATGTTCGCCATCGGATTGTGGCTCGAGGGACGCCTGTTTCCGTTCGACCCGGGTCGGCCACTCGATCTGCTGGCGGCGTTCGCGGATCTCGGGAATGGGCTGCCGTATCTGATCGCCACCGTTGCCGGGCTCGGCGAGGGTCGCGTCGTGGCTGCGACGTTCGAGTACGGCAACACGTTCACCATCGTGTCCGGTCTGCTGAACATGCTGGTCTGTCTCGACGCCTACGACGTGGCGCTCGGTCGAAAGTGACCAAAGGCGTCCCGGCGAAGTCGGCGCCGGGCGCCCTCCGGAGCGATTCGCCGAAGAGGGACTGCGAGCTTGGACCGTTGTGTTGCGATCCCTAACGGGATCGGTGTACGCGTTCGAGCCGACGGCCACGGCGCGCACGTGCGCGCCCGGCGGGCGGGGCGTGGGGCCTTGGGGTCCCCGCGGCGCGCCCGCGTGGCGTTCGGGGCGCAGCCCGGTCTAGATATGGCCGACGGCCACGGCGCGCACGTGCGCGCCCGGCGGGCGGGGCGTGGGGCCGTGGGGTCCCCGCGGAGCGCCCGCCGGGGGGTTCGGGGCGTAGCCCCGTCTAGACGATGATGCCGAGTCACTTCTTCTCGCTGCTGCTCTTCGCCGGCTTCGTGTCGCTGATCTTCGCGGTGCTCATGAACGACGAGCCTGCAGACCAGGTGAAGCTGGGCGGCATCCTGTTCGCGAGCTTCGTGGCCACAGCCGTCGTGCTCGGCTGGGTCTTCTTTCCGTTTCCGCTGTGACCCGCACGCGAGAAGCTGACAGGTCTCGAGATGCAGCCGAGCGGCACGTCGCTGATGACCGACGGCCAGGAACGCCCCGTCCGCCTGTGCCAACGCTTTGGCGGATCCGCCATCGCTCGGCGTTCCACGGCTACCGGCGAGCGGAGGCGGATAGCCTGAAGCCCGAGGAGCAGCCGCGGTGTTCACGCGGTCTGCGACGCGAGACATGACGCGTCGGGTGCGGGTCTGGGGTCCGGCATGGGCGATGATGGTGCTCATCTTCGTTCTGTCATCGATGTCGGGGCTTCCGCCTGCCCCCGGCGGTATCGACGACAGCGTGGCGCATGCGCTGGAGTACGCCGTGTTCGCCGCGTTATTGCTGCGAGGGTTCACCGGCGCGCGCTGGCGGCGGATGGGGGTCGGGGCCGTCTGGCGTGCCGTCCTGCTGGCGACCCTTTACGGGGTCACCGACGAAGTGCATCAGCGGTTCGTGCCCGGGCGCACGGCCGAGATCGCCGATCTGACCGCCGACGCCGCCGGGGCGGCCGTCGCCGCCGTTCTGATTTGGGCCTGGAGTATAGTGAGACGCGCATGAGTACCGACGAGGTCCTGACCGCGCGGGACGGCGCCGTCGCGACGGTGACGGTCAACCGCCCCACGGTGTTGAACGCGCTCGACGCGCAGACGGTCCGGACACTGACGTCGGTGATGACCGAGCTGGGGCAGGATGACGAGATCCGCTGCGTGGTGCTCACTGGCGCCGGTGACCGTGCCTTTATCGCCGGTGCGGACATCACCGAACTGGCGCGGTTGACACCGACCAGCGCCCGGGCGGTGGCGGACGCCGGGCACCGGTTGTGCGCCCTCATCGAGGGCCTGGGCAAGCCGGTCATCGCCGCGATCAACGGGTTTGCGCTCGGCGGCGGCTGTGAGATCGCCATGGCCTGCACGCTCCGGATCGCCGCGACGACGGCGAAGCTCGGGCAGCCGGAGATTGCTTTGGGGCTCATCCCCGGGTTCGGCGGCACGCAGCGTCTGCCGCGTCTGGTCGGTCGGGGCCGCGCGCTCGAGATGCTGCTGACCGGGGCACCGATCGACGCTGAGGAGGCCTGGCGGATCGGGCTGGTCAACCGGGTCGTACCACCGGCGGCGCTGGCCGACGAGACGAGCCGGCTCGCCGGGATGCTGGCGACCCAGGCGCCGGTGGCGGTGCGCCACATCCTCGAAGTGGTGCATCACGGTCTCGATATGTCGCTCGCCGAGGCGGCGGTGTTCGAGGCGTCGACGTTTGGCCTCGTGTACGGAACCAAGGACGCACGCGAGGGCACCACCGCGTTCCTCGAGAAGCGGAAGCCTCGGTTCACGGGCTGTTAGACGGGCCGCGAGTGTCTGGCATGGAAACCTTGACCGGCACGGGCGACGCGCGGGACTTCCGGGTCGGCATCGTCGTGTCGACCTATCACGACTTCGTTACCAACCGGTTGCGAGACGGAGCCATCGACGCGTTGCGGGCCGCCGGCGTCGCCGACGACGCGATCGTGGTGGCGACGGTGCCGGGGGCCTTCGAGATACCCCAGGCGGCGCGTCGGCTGGCGGCAGTCGGCCGGGTGGACGCGGTCATCGGCCTGGGGTGCCTGATCCGCGGCGAGACCCCGCACTTCGACGTCATCGCGTCGGCCGTGGCGCACGGGATCACAGGGGCGGCGTTGGACAGCGGGATGCCGATGACGTTCGGGGTGCTCACGACCAACTCGGCCGAGGAGGCGTTGGCCCGCGCCGGGACCGGCGCCTCGAACAAGGGGTGGGAGGCGGCCGAGGCGGCGCTGGCGATGGCCCGGCTGTTCCGGCAACTGATGGTTCCGGTCGACCCGGAGCGCGGGGGGTGAGCGCGGCCAGGTCCGCACGCGACGATCGGCATCGCGGCCGGATAGCGGCGCTCCAGTTGCTGTACCAGCGGGAGGTCGGCGGTGCGACCGGGGCCGAGCTCGACGAGGCGGTGCGTGGCTACTGGGTCGATCATCCGGCGCCGGAGGCCCGGCGGCTGTTCGCGACCACGTTGCTGCAGGGTGCCATCGAAGCGCAGGATCGGATCGACCCGCTTATCGAGACTGCGGCTGACAACTGGCGTCTCTCGCGCATGGCGGTGGTGGATCGGACGATTCTGCGACTCGCGGTCTACGAGCTGCTGGCGGCCGTCACGCCCCCGGCGGTCGTGATCGACGAGGCGCTGGAGTTGGCGAAGACGTTCAGCGGTGAGCAGTCTGCCCGCTTCGTCAATGGCGTGCTCGACGCCGTCAAACGTGCCCTGGAGGAGTCTTCGGATCCGCCGCGGCTCGAGGCCCGAGACGTGAAGCCCAGACCCCAGAGCCCCAAGTCCAACCCCTGAAGCCCGAAGCCTGGGGCACTTATCTACAACGTGATCCATGTCCGAACCTCGAGAGAACAACCAGTTCGTTCAGCGGCGCGCCAACCTAGCGGCGCTGGTCGAGCTCGGCGTGCCGGCCTATCCGCACCGGTTCGGTTGCACCGACACCCCGTCGGCAATCGTGACGGCGCATGGAGAGACCAGCGGTGAGGACCTCGACACCGCGCAGATTCAGACGGTGACGGCCGGTCGGGTCTTGATCGTCCGTAGCTTCGGCAAGGCCCGCTTCCTCGTCATCTCCGACGGGATATCGCGGCTGCAGGTGTATGTGCGCCAGGACACCCTCTCGGAGCGGGACTTCAAGATCGCGGCGTTGCTCGACATCGGCGATCTCATCGGGGTGGACGGGCGTCTCTTCAGGACCCGGACGAACGAGTTGACCATCTGGGCCGCGCGGGTCGAGTTGCTCGCCAAGTGCTTCGTGCCGTTGCCCGAAAAGTGGCATGGGCTGACCGACGTCGAGACACGGTATCGCCAGCGGTATGTGGATCTGATCGTCAACCCGGCCTCGCGTCGCGTGTTCGAGGTCCGCGCGCGGGTGCTGACGTCGATCCGGGCCTTTCTCCTCGACCGGGGCTATCTCGAGGTCGAGACGCCGATGATGCAGCCGGTTGCGGGTGGCGCGCTGGCGCGGCCGTTCGTCACGCATCACAACGCGCTGGGCATGCGGCTCTATCTGCGGATCGCGCCCGAGCTGTATCTCAAGCGGCTGGTCGTGGGCGGTATCGAACGGGTCTTCGAAATCAACCGCAACTTCAGGAATGAGGGGGTCTCGACCCAGCACAACCCGGAGTTCACGACGCTGGAGTTCTATCAGGCCTACAGCGACTATCAGGACCTGATGACCATGATGGAGCAGCTGCTGGCGAGGGTCGCGCGCGAGGCGACCGGGGGCGACGAAGTGAAGGTCGGCGGCCAGAGCGTGTCGTTCCGGCCACCGTATCCGCGGGTGTCGCTCCGACACGCGGTCCGCGAGGCCGTGAGCGCGAGGCTGGGTGAGCCGGTCTCCGAGGAGGACCTCCGGAACCGGGAGACCGTGGCGGCCCTGGCCGTCCGGCTCGGGCGCGAGCCGACCCAGGACCAGGGCGCCGGCAAGATCACCATGGAACTCTTCGAGGCGCTGTGTGAAGGCTCGTTGGTCCAGCCCACGTTCATTCACGACTTTCCGACCGAGGTGTCGCCGTTGTCCAAGCAGCGTGACGACGACCCCGACACCGTGGAGCGATTCGAGCTGTTCGTGGCCGGCATGGAGTTGGTCAATGCCTTCAGCGAGCTCAACGATCCGGTCGAGCAGCGCCGCCGGTTCGAGACCCAGCTGCGCGCGCGTCAGGGGGGCGATCTCGAGGCCCACGAGATGGACGAGGACTACATCCGCGCGCTCGAGTATGGACTGCCGCCCACCGCGGGTGCAGGCCTCGGGATCGATCGGCTCGTGATGGTGTTGACCGACAGCCCCTCGATTCGCGACGTGATCCTGTTTCCCCTCATGCGCGCAAGAGAGGGTGGTCAGCAGGGCGCGCCAGCCTCTCCCTCTCAGTCTGGGAGAGGGGCGGGGTGAGCGCTGCGGC
>JADFPE010000164.1 GCA_022562495.1 Acidobacteriota bacterium | reverse complement strand
GCAAATTGGGGGATTTGTGACCGAGGAGCAACGCCGTCCAGGCGGGATGCATCGCCAGCCGAATGCTACCGTAATTATGACCGGGGCCACTAAGTCGGCCAGCGTGCGGATCTCGTCGATGACATCTATCTACGCTTTTCCCGACCGTCATGCCAGAATGCTGTGGAGACCGGCATGAAGGCCACTCGACTCGTCTGCCTGTTAGGGGTCGCGGGCGTGCTGTGCGCGCCGATGTTGATCTACGCTCGGGCCGGGCCGCAGACCCGGGCGTTCGAGGCCGACGTCCTGCCCCCGACGATCCCGATCTTTCCGCTGCAGGACGTCATGCTCTTCCCGCACGCGACCCGACCGCTGCACATCTTCGAGCAGCGCTACCGCGATATGGTGGCCGACGCCCTGGAGGGAAACCGGATCATCGGGATGGTGTTGCTCCAACCGGGACACGAGGCGGAGTACGAGGGACGACCACCGGTCTACCCGGTCGGGTGCGCCGGCATCATCGCCGAGGTCGAGGAACTGCCGGACGGACGCTACAACATCCTGCTGCGCGGACTGACCAAGTTCCGCATCACCGGCGAAGACCAGAGCCGCTCCTACCGGCTGGCTCAGGTGGAGGCGCTCCCGGAAGAGCTGACCGACACCGAGCGGGTGGCGCTGGGCGACCTACGTGAGGAGCTGTCGGTGCTGCTGCCGTCCGGCATGCCCGGTCTCGACGTGCCGGCCGGTGTGCGGGACGAAGATTTCGTCAACGGGATCGCCCAGGTCATGCAGCTCGACCCACTCGACCGGCTGGGACTGCTCGAACAGCCTGGCCCGCTCGCGCGCGCCCAGGCGCTCATCGAACTGCTGTACATCCGCTCGGCCCTCCGACGCTGAGCGGTCCCTGTGGATCGGTGACACCATGCTGCGAGCACGCTCGGCGCTGGACCGGATCACGCGCGGCGACATCGAGGGGTGTCCCCACCTGGCCGCCCGGGGACTGGCCACGCGGCTGGGCGGCGAGAAGGACTGGCTGACTCTGCAGGTGCGACAGCTGAAGACCCTCGGTCTGACCGTCAGCCATCACCCCGGACACACCCGGTCCCCGCGGGGACACGCGGTGCTGGGCCACCTACGCAGGGCGGCGCCCGTCGATCCCCGCTCCGACCCGCCGGCGGGGGCGCCGGACCGCCACCCGTGCTGAAGACCCTGCTTGTCTATCTGTGGGCGCCGTTCGCCAATCTGCTGTGGTACACGCACACCGTGGTCATGGGCAGCCTGTCGTTGCTGCTGTGGCCGTTCGACCGTACAGGCGCGTTGCAGTTCTGGTGCGCGCGCTGGTGGTGCCGGCTGATCGCGTGGTCGATCTTCGCCCGCATCCGGGTCCACGGGGTTGAGCGCGTCCGCGCCGGGCAACCCTACGTCTACATGGCGAACCACTCGAGCCTGATCGACACCCCGGCGCTGTTCGCGTATCTGCCGTACCCGTTCCGCATCATGGCCAAGCGCGAGCTGTTCTTCGTGCCATTCATGGGCTGGCACCTGTGGACCGCCGGACATTTCCCGATCGATCGCCGCGACCGCCGCAAGACGGTCCGGAGTCTGCGGCGCGTCATCGACGGTGTCCGTGGCGGCAAGTCGCTCGCCGTGTTCCCCGAGGGCACCCGCACCCGCGATGGCCGTCTCCAGGAGTTCAAGCCGGGCCCCTTCAAGATCGCCCTCAGGGCTGGAGTGCCGATCGTGCCGGTGACCATCCGCGGCACCTTCAGGCTGCTGCCAAGCACCACGCTTGCGCCGAGACCAGGGCGGATCGAGGTCATCCTGGGCGAGCCGATCGAGACACGGGACTACGACGAAACGCGGTTGCCAGAGCTCATCGAACGCACGAAAGAGGTGATCCGCCGCACACTCGCCGGCACGAGCCCCACCGGGGCATGAACACATGAACAGAGGACATGCCATCATCACGACCTGGGCGGCGGACGACGGCGGAGACCCACGTCGCGCTGCTACGCGGCATCAACGTCGGCGGCCGGAACACGCTGCCGATGACACGCCTCGTCAGACTGTTCGAGGACGCCGGGTGTGAGCGCGTGCGCACCTACATCCAGAGCGGCAACGTGGTCTTCGAAGCATCCATCGCGCGGGCCCGTCTGGTTCCAGGCGCCGTCACGGCGGCGATCGCCACCGAGCTCGGGCTCGACATCCCGATCGTGACGCGCAGGGCGACCGAGCTCGCACGGATCGTCAGCGCCAACCCGTTCGTGACACCCGGCACCGACCTCGGCGTGCTCTACGTCGGGTTCCTGGCCGACCATCCGAACGCCGCCCGGGTCGCCACCCTCGACCCCCATCGATCGCCGCCAGACGAGTGCACCCTGCACGAGCGCGAGCTCTATCTGCGGTGCCCGAACGGCCTGGCGCGCACCAAGTTCACCAACACCTACTTCGACGCGACGCTCCAGACGGTGACCACCATCCGGAACTGGCGAACAACCCTCAAGCTCCTGGAGATGTCCGGTACCATCCCACGCCGCTTGTGCTGAACCCACTCGACCTGTTCTCCCCCAGCTACGAGGTTGCACGCCGACGTTTCCGCGACGCTGCGCGCGCGGCAGGCGCCACCCTCGAGCAGCATCCGGTCGACACCGGCGAGGCTGGCGGCGATCTCACCATCGATGTCGCCACCGTGGGCGGTCGCGAGCCGAGCTGGGCCGTCGTCGTGTCGTCGGGTGTCCATGGGGTCGAGGGGTTCTTCGGCTCGGCAATCCAGCTCGCCTGGCTGTCGGGCCAGACCGCCGGCGAGCCTCCACCGGGTGATGGCGCCGTCGTGCTGATCCATGCCGTGAACCCATACGGCTTCGCGAGGCTCCGTCGGACCAACGAGCAGAACGTCGACCTGAACCGCAACTTCCTCGACACCGCCGACGCGTATACCGGCGCACCCGACGGCTACGAGACGCTGGACCCGTTCCTGAACCCGGCGTCGCCACCCTCCCCGTTCGAGCCGTTTCGGCTGAAGGCGCTCTGGCATATTCGACGGCACGGGCTGCCGGCCCTGAAGGACGCCGTCGCCGGGGGGCAGTACCGCTTTCCGCGAGGATTGTTTTTCGGGGGACACGGCCCAGCGTCCTCGACCCGGATCATGCGGCAGCATCTGGCCGGTTGGCTTGGCGGCGCGCCGCGGGCGATGCACGTCGATCTGCATAGCGGTCTGGGGGCACACGGCCGCTACCGGCTGCTGCTCGAGGAGTCGGCACCCTCGCCCAACGTCGAATGGTATCGTGACACCTTCGGGTCGGACGTCGTCGAGCCGTTGGCCACTGCCGGCGGCACCTCGTACGCCGCAACGGGCACGCTCGGCGGCTGGGCCCTGACGCACCTCGGCGACACCCGGTATCGTTTCGTCTGCGCTGAAGTCGGGACCCATTCGATCCTCCGCGTGCTTGGGGCCTTGCGCGCCGAGAACCGGGCGCACGTCTTTGGCCGACCGGGCAGCGGCGCCCACCAACGTGCGAAGGCCGAGCTGCTGGAGTGCTTCTGCCCACGCAGCGACCGCTGGCGGGCACGGGTCATCGAGCAGGGACTGGCGATCATCGAACGGGCGGTGCGCTCGCAGCGTATCGGATGACCGGTCGAGACACAGCGAACAACCAAGGGGGAGACGATGCGGTCAGCGGCGCGCACGGTACGGGAGTACCTCGCGGAGTTGCCGGCGGATCGGCGCAAGGCGATCTCGGCGGTCCGGAAGGTCATCCGGGAGAATCTGCCGGACGGCTACGACGAGGCGATGAACTGGGGGATGATCACCTACCAGGTCCCGCTGGCCACCTACCCGGACACCTACAACGGCCAGCCGCTGATGTATGCGGCACTGGCGTCGCAGAAGAACCACATGGCGGTCTACCTCACCGGGATCTACATCTCGGAGGGGTCGCGCGCCGCGTTCGAAGGCGCATACCGGGCCACCGGAAAACGGTTCGACGTCGGTCAGTCGTGTGTCCGGTTCAGAACGCTGGACGACCTGCCGCTGCCGCTCATCGGTGAGACGATCGCGTCGGTGCCGGTCGCGGCGCTGGTGGAGCGGGTCCGTCAGACCACGTCGGCGCGCACGACACATGCGAAGACGACCCCGGCGAAGACCCGCGGGCGGCAAGGCGCCAAGAAACGGTAGCCCGCACCGGTGGGTTGCCAATCCGCCGGGCAACGAGTAGCCTGATACGGCTGGGGCGACTCGGTCCCGGCGCCACAGCGTTTTCTCCGTAGGTGAAGGAGCTTACATGCGCACCCTGCTGACAGCGATGGTCCTGCTGCTGGTCGGTGTCGGTTCGCCGATGACCGCCCAGACCCAGAAGCCCGTGATCGAGGTGTTCACGTCACCCGGTTGAGGGTGTTGCATGGGATGGGTCTCACATCTCCAAGACAACGGTTTCACAGTACGGACGACCGACGTGCCTGACATCAGCACGTTCAAGGCTGAGCACGACGTCCCGGGGCGACTGACCTCCTGCCACACGGCGCTGGTCGACGGCTACGTCATCGAGGGTCACGTCCCCGCCGAGGACATCGAGCGGTTGCTCGAAGAGCGGCCGGACATCACGGGCATCTCGGTCCCCGGCATGCCGGTCGGCGCACCAGGCATGGAAGGCCCGAACCCGCAGGAGTTCGCGGTCATCTCGTTCGACGACGACGGCCAGATGCAGCTCTTCGCGACACACACGCCCTGACGCCCTGCCCCCGGACGCTGCCCTCACAGCGGTAGCGCCCGGGGACACATGTTCCTGTCGTCACCCTGGTCGCGGGTCTACTCCGACACCGCCTCGGACCTACCACTGCTCGAAGGTGGTGAGACCCTCGTGCTGGTCAACCCGACCGCCACGACCCGTGCCGCCGTGACCCGTCGGCTGGGCGACCGCGTCGAGGTGGCGCGCTGAAGCTGACGCGCAGCGGCTACAATGAGGCGCGATGCAGACCGAGCCACCGACCGCCACCGCGCTGAAGCTGCTTCTGAGGGTGGTCGGAAGCTCGGCGCTGTTCGCCCTTATCTTCGTCGTGGCGCCGGAGGCCTGGATGGTCGCAATACATACCGAACTGGGACTCGGCCGGCTGCCCGATGCGCCGATCGTCGGGTATCTGGCGCGCTCGACCTCGGCGTTCTACGCCATCGAGGGGGGCCTGTTCTGGGTGATCTCGTTCGACCTGGTCCGCTATCGCCCCGTCGTGCGGTATCTCGGGGCGACGACGGCGGTGTTCGGGGTGGTCCTGCTCGCGGTGGACTGGCTGGAGGGGCTGCCGTTGTCCTGGGTGCTCGGGGAGGGACCGTTCGTATGCCTCTTCGGTCTGGCGATCCTGTGGCTCTCCGCCCGCATCGACGATGGCGCGAGCGCGGGACCGGCATGACGACAACCCGTCCGTGGACGGATCGTTGGCGGTCCTGTGACCCGCACATCCGGTGACGACTCGGGATACTATGACAGGCTGCTAGGCCGTCGTCAGAGACCTGTGACACAGCGCACCCCATGAAGGAGCACGCCATGACAACCAGCAAGCGCTATCTCGTCGTGTTCGCCGTCGCGGTCTTTGTCGCCGGCTTCACCGCCGGCACCCTGTGGCAGCCGGACACCGCCGTCCAGGCACAGTCGAACGGCAAGGTGTTCGAGCTCCGAACCTATACGACGCTGGAGGGCAAGCTGCCCAACCTGCTGGCCCGTTTCCGCGACCACACCAGGCGGATTTTCGAAAAGCACGGCATCACGAACGTCGGGTATTGGGTGCCGCAAGACGCGCCGGAATCAGACAACACGCTGATCTACATCATCGCGCACGACAGTCGGGACGCGGCGACCGAGAGTTGGAAGAACTTCATCGCCGACCCCGAATGGACAGAAGTGAGCCGGGCGTCCCAGGTGGACGGCCGGATCCTCGCCAGTGCACCCGTGTCGGTCTTCATGGAAGCGACCGACTTCTCGGGCCTGAACTAAGTGGTCCCGGTCATAATTATTACGGTAACGCACCGAGGGTGGCGAGGCGCCCGGCTGGCAAGGCGCGACGAGGGAGCAAATTGGGGGATGTGTGACCGAGGAGCAACGCCGTCCAGGCGGGATGCATCGCCAGCCGAATGCTATCGTAATTATGACCGGGGCCACGAAGCCGGGGACAAGAGAACGAGAGGAGGACACATGCGCACGACACGAATCGTCCTGACGGGCGTCGTTTTCGCATTGGTGGGTCTGGTGGCCGTCGCGGCCGCCGACGCGCAGAGTCGTCTCTACAACACCGCGAAGCAGAAGCTGATGGAGGGGCAACAGATCGTCGGCGGCACCGTCGATACACCTGACCCGCAGATCTACTGCGCGATGGCCAACGCCGGGTTCGACTTCATCTGGATCGAGATGCAGCACAGCCCGCTGAGCTACCAGGATGTCGCCCGGATGATCTGGGCCTGCAAGGATGCGCCGGCCATCCCGTTCATCCGCGTCCCTGACGCGACCGAGGGGGACATCCAGAAGGCGGTCGACATCGGGGCGCTGGGCGTCATCGTGCCGATGGTCATCACCCCCGAGGAAATGCAGGACGCCGTCAAATACGCGAAGTACCCCCCCGAAGGCATCCGAAGCCAGGGTGGCGGTCAGTATCGGGCCCTCTGGGGCAACGACTACCGGGCGACCGCGAACGACAACATCATGATCATCGCGATGATCGAGCAGCCGGACGGTGTCGCGCGGGCGGCCGAGATTGCGGGCGTCCCTGGGGTCGACGTCGTGTTCGTCGCCAGCAGCGACCTCGGCAGCTTCTCTGGCAAGCGCCAGGGGGATCCCGAGTATGAGGCGCTGGTCACGACGATTCACGACGACACGTTGGCTGCCGGAAAGATGCTCGGTGGACCGTCCGCCTGGCGCAACCGGGACGGGTTCCTGTTCTTCCAGGGCCCGGGCACCACGTCGCTCATCCGTAGCGGGGCGCGCGCGTCGCTCGAGGCGGCGTCCGGTGTCGCCCCGATCGAGGGGACGGCGCCCCGGCGGTAAGCCCGCAAGCGCGGAACGCTCCGGATGCATCCCTCTCCCTGTGCCTGCCCCGAGCGAGGCTCGGGGCGCCAAGAGAGAGGACCGGGCCCGAAGGGTCATGCTCGGCGGACGGGCGGGGGGCGAGCCACGACCCTCGCCGCCCGCCAGCGATCGCGGGTCGGGCGATCGGCCCGCACAGGATGACCTGATGCCCGAGCAGAACAAGACGCTGGTGCGGCGATTCCTCGACCAGCTGTACAACAACGCCCGGCCAGAGGTGATCGACGAGCTGATTGCCGACGACTACGTCGACCACAGCGCAACATCCGGTCAGGCCCCTGGCGCGGCAGGCACCCGGCAGATATACGAGATGTACCGGACCGCGTTCCCGGATCTCCGTGTGGAGATCCACGATCTGGTGGCGGAGGACGACCTCGTGGTCGTCCGGGCCACGTTTGCGGGAACGAGCCGGGGCCCGCTGATGGGGGCGCCGCCGACCGGGAAGCCGGTGCAGATCGCGTCGATGGTCATCGTTCGCCTCCGCGACGGACGGTTCGTGGAACGCTGGGAACAGATGGACCTGCTGGGCCTGATGCTGCAGCTCGGCGTCGTCGCGCATCCAGGTCAGGGGGGAGAAGACGGGTGAGCGACCAGGACGGGTATGTCGTCATCTCGACCGTGCAGGGCCAATTCGTCGAAGCGCAGATCAAGGCATTCCTCGAAGCCCACGACATCCCCTGTCAGCTCCGCGGAGAGTCGCTACGCTTCACCCATGCCATCTCGATCGACGGCATCGGGGCCGCCGAGGTACTCGTGCCGGCCGCGCTGGCCGACACGGCCCGCGATCTGCTCGCCCAGGCCGAACGGGGTGAGCTCGTCATCGACGACACCACCGACACGGGCGACGTCACCGAGTGAGACGCCTCGCCGTGTCGCCGGCGGTGGCTGATGGGCCTTCCCGCGAGCCGCCGCCACAGGACCACGGTCGCCAGCTGATACTGCCTCGGACGGCGTGGCGCATGGTGACGCCCGATTCCCCAACGCGATCCATGAACGAGACAGTCCAGTTCATTCCGCTGACCAGACTCGCGCTGGCGTTCATTCCGGTGTGCGCCGTGCTGGTCATCATTCACCGGTGGTCGCTCGGCACCCGGGCCGGTCTGGTCGCGGTCCTGCGCATGGTCACACAGCTGCTGCTGGTGGGCTACGTGCTGACCTTCATCTTCGAGTCGAACAGCGCCGCGGTGGTACTGTCGATCGTGAGCGTGATGCTGGCCACCGCCGGCTGGATTGCGCTACGCCCGCTCGGGGACGAACGCCGCACGCTCTATCCCAAGGTCCTGCTCGCGATCAGCGTCGGGGCGGTGGCGGTGGTCGTGATCGCGACCCAGGGCGTCCTCGACCTCGGTATCTGGCACGACGCCAGCGTCGTGATCCCGCTGGCCGGCATCGTGCTCGCCAACTCGATGAACACCGTCAGTCTGGCGGCGGAACGGTTCCGGGCCGAGCGCCGACGCGGCGCCGAGTATCGCGCCGCGCGTGACACCGCGATGAACACGGCGTTGATCCCGATGACGAACTCGCTGCTCGCTGTCGGGCTTGTCTCGCTCCCCGGCATGATGACCGGTCAGATCCTGTCGGGGGTGATGCCGCTCATCGCCGTCCGGTATCAGATTCTGGTCATGTGCATGATCTTCGGGTCGGCCGGACTGGCCACCAGCTGCTATCTGATCCTGCAACGGCCCGCAGACGGAACCGGGCCCTGAAACGGCCACGGCGATCGAGAAAGCACTGATGCTGACGCACGCCCGGGCGGCCGAGCACGTGTTGCGCCGTCTCGAGACGGGCCCACGGCAGCTCGGCGTCCCGAGATCGGTCGCCGCGTTCGGATGGGCCGCGCGGTGCGTCCAAACCCTGAGAGTCTGGTTCACGTGACCACGGCCGACCTGTCCGCGAGCGAGGCGCGCCGGCTCGCCCTCGCAGCACAAGGGTTCGACCGGCCGCGACCACGGGGACCGGTCGACATGCGTCATCTGCGACGGGTCATCCACCAGCTCGGGCTGCTCCAGATCGACTACGTCAACGTTCTGGTGCCGGCGCAGTATCAGGTGCCGTTCTCCCGTCTGGGGCCCTACGACCGGGCGCGCCTCGACGACCTGGTTTATCGCCGGCGCGAGTTCACCGAGCACTGGGCGCACGAGGCCTCGATCGTGCCGATGACGGCCTGGCCACTGCTGCGCTACCGGCGCCTGGCGCACCGCGTTCGCCCGCACGGCTTCGAACATTTCCTGCGGCGGGACCCGAGCTACGCGCGTCGGGTGGTACGCGAGATCCGAGCACGTGGTCCGCTCACGGCGGCGGCGCTCCCCTCGCCTCCGGGAGCCGACCGCCGGCTACCTGGCGCCTGGGTGGGCACCGTGCCACGCGCCGTGTGCGAAGCGCACTTCGGCCGTGGCACGCTGGCGATCGCCGACCGGCGACCGGATTTCACCCGCGTCTACGACCTGAGCGAGCGGGTCGTCCCCGTCGAGATCCGCTGCCGGCGGGTTCCGACCGCCGAGGCCCATCGCGCCCTGCTGCGGCTCGCCGCCAGAGCGCACGGGGTCGCGACCGCCGGCGACCTCGCCGACTACTACCGGATGCCGCTCGGCATGGTTCGCCCACGTCTGAGGGAACTGGTGACAAGCGGCGAACTGCGTGAGGTGCGGGTGGAAGGCTGGCCCGAACCGGCATTCCTCGACCCGTCCGCGCGCTGTCCCCGGCAGGTCGCAGCAGCGGCGCTGCTCTCCCCGTTCGACCCGGTGATCTGGCACCGCCCCCGCACCGCGCGCTTGTTCGGGTTCGAATACCGCATCGAGATCTTTGTGCCGGCGCAGAAACGAAGATGGGGATACTACGTGCTGCCGTTCCTCCTCGGAGACCGCCTCGTTGCACGGGTTGACCTCAAGGCGGACCGGCCCGGTCACCGACTGCTGGTGCGTGCCGCCTATCGCGAACCGGACACCGACGCGGCCGTGGTCGCCGACGCGCTGGCCGGCGAGCTACGCGTCATGGCTGGCTGGCTCGGACTGGACACGGTGCGGGTCGAGCGGCGGGGATCATTTGCGCGCGATCTCGCGGCCGCGGTGCGCACCTAGCAGGATTCGGGGATCGGGAATCAGGGATTCCAGTGCGATACTTCGCGTACGGGTCGAACCTGCTGCTGGCGCGTCTGCGCGAACGGACCCCGTCAGCCAGACGGATCGAACGCGGCAAGCTGTCGGCGCATCGGCTCTGCTGGCACACGCGCGGCGCCCTGGATGGATCGGGCAAGTGCGATGCCTTTCTGACCGGTGACGCCGCGGATCTGGTCTGGGGCGCACTGTTCGAGATCGCGGACATCGAGCGCGCCCAGCTCGACGCCGCCGAGGGTCTCGGTCGGGGCTATCGCGACACGCAGGTAGGTATCGAAACGGCGCACGGCATGCTGACCGCCTTTGCGTATGTCGCCACGCCGGACGCGGTGGACGCTACGCTGGCGCCGTTTGACTGGTATCGTGACCTCGTGGTGGCCGGCGCGCGAGAGAGCGGGCTGCCCGATCCGTACGTCACTGCCCTGGCCAGCGTGACGGCGATCGGCGACCCGGACGCGGTGCGAGCGGACCGACATCGCCGATTGCGCGGCGTCACCGCCGACGACGTCGCGGAGAAGCGCCGTCCAGCGCCAACCGGCCACGAGTCACAGATGCCGAGACGCACCGTGGCGATGCAGAAACACCGCGCGGAACCCCCAGCGCTACGACCGGCGACCGAGGCGGACCAGTCGGCAATCGTCGACATCTGCAAGAGGTCCATCACGACGACCTACGGCGTCTTCATGGACCCGGAACGGATGCGCCCCTGGGTCGATGGTCGAGAAGTGGAGGAGTACGTCGCACGGATGTGGTCACGCATGATCGTGGCCGTGGACGATGCGCAGGTCCTCGGCGTGGTCGCGCTCGACGGTCATGTCATCGATCTGCTGTGGATCCGGGCCGACCTCCGGCGTCGGGGCATCGGCTCGCTGCTGATGGACCAGGCGGAATCGATGCTGGCGGCGGACCACAACGTGGCAGAGATCGAGTGCTTCGCGCCGAACCGCGCGAGCCTCGCGTTCTACGAGTCGCGCGGCTACACAGCCGTGCGCACGTACTACGAGGCCGCGTCGGGGGTAGACAGGATCGTCATGACGAAGCAACTGGGCGAGTGAGCATCGCCCGGCTCTGCCGGGGGATACTGACTGAGGCGTGAAGCATGGGCGAACGCGAAGTGGACCGGTCGGTGCACGAGCGCGCGCAGGTCACCGTCAGACCGGTGCACCCGGACGACGCCGAGGGTGTGGCCGGAATCCTGAACCCGATCATCGAGGCGCGCTCGTTCACGGCGCTCGACACCCCGTTCTCCATTGAGGCCGAGCGCGACTTCATACACCACTTCCCCACCCGCGGGATCTTCTACGTGGCGGTCGCCGGGACCAACGGACCGATCGTCGG
>JADFPE010000163.1 GCA_022562495.1 Acidobacteriota bacterium | reverse complement strand
GCGTGCCGCCTGCCTGGCTGCTTCGAGCCCGGCTACATACCCGGTGGTCAGGGCCCCCGAGCAGGCGTCGCTTGGTGTTGCCAGGTCACCCGCCACGAACAGTCCTTTCACCGACGACTCGCACCGCTCATTGATGATAACCCCCTTGGGTGAACCGGTGGCGGACCAGGATCCGAGAAGGATGTGGAACTGCAAGAGCCCCCTGCTCAGATCGATGTCGGACCCTTCCAGGTACTCCCTGCCCATGGGCGCATCCCGGAGCAGCGTCGTCTTTGCATGCTCGAGGACCTCCGTGGGCACGCGTGTGACCGGCGTTCCGGCCGCCGCGGCCAGACGACGCACCTGGGCCGTTCTCGGCGACGAGGCCGTGCCAAGACGGATGGCCCGAACGCGACCCGCACGCAAGGCCTCGAGGACGGGGTTGATTCCGTAGATGATCACGGGACGAGCGCTCCCAGGAGACAGGAGAAAATCGGTGGCTGACGCAGCGTCCAGAAATGCCCGTTCCTCGCCATCGTGTCCCCGTGTCGAACCACAGACAACTGGATTGAATGGTCCACGGCGAAGCCCCCCGGTTTCCTCCTGCCTCCTCAGCACATTCCTGAAACCATGCAGCTGATTTTCGAACAGGTTCGGACCGGGGGCGACCGCAATTTCGGGTATCTGGTCGGCGACCGTGAGGCGGGGCACGGGGTCCTGATCGACCCGTCGTACTCGCCGGACGTGCTCGTCACGCGTGCCACCGACCAGGGGTTGACCATCACCCACATCGTCAACACGCACGGGCATCCTGACCACACGGAGGGGAACTCCGCGGCGGTCGAGCTGACCGGGGCGCCGATCGCGGCGCACCCGGACGCGCCGAACGCGCCGGACGTCGCGCTGGCCGACGGGCAGGAGTTGACGGTCGGTGCGTTTCGGCTCCGGTGTCTGCACACCCCGGGGCACTGCGACGATCACCTGGTGCTGTACGAGCCGTCCCAGCACCTGCTCATCACTGGAGACCTCCTGTTCATCGGGAAGGTGGGCGGCACGAAGACCGAGGAGGACGCGCGAACCGAGTGGGCGAGTCTCCAACGCGTGCTCGACACGGTGCCCGATGAGACCACCGTTTGGCCCGGTCACGACTACGGGGCGCGCCCCAGCTCCACCATCGGTCTCGAGCGCCACACAAATCCGTTCCTGCTGTGCCCCGACGTGGACGCCTTTCTGCGGCTCCGGACCGAGTGGCCGGTCTACAAGAAACGGTTGGGCCTGAAGTAGGCGCGTCGTCAGGAACGGTTCCGGCCCCCGCCGGCCACCCGATACCGGATGCGAGGTGAGACCGCCAGCCTCAGGTGGCGGTCATTTGCGATGAACAGTGTGACACCCACGCTGCAGGCTGGGGTGCACGATACGGCGATAGTGGAAGCGAGGCACTGATGCGACAGCTGGGTGTGACGGTCTCGCTCTTGGTTGTGCTCTCAATCCTTGCGGCGCCGCTCGCGACCGAACAGATCGGCGAGGCGACCGCGGACGACTGGGAGCCGTCACGCACCGCCGACGGGCAGCTGGATCTGCAGGGCACGTGGAACCACACCACGATCACCACCTCGCGCTGGACCGACATGTTGTGGCCGATCGACTGGATGCAATAAGCGGCGTTGTGGGTCCCTGGCAACCGCATGTAGTCGAAGGGAACCTCGCTCTCGGGAGTGATGCCCGCCAACCCCATGGCCCCGGCAATGAGCCAAGCCTCGGTCCCGCAATCGATGGAGAGCGGACCGTGTCGACGTGATCGCGAACCGGGCTCACTTCGCCTGCCAATACTCCGGCACCCCCGGCTTCGTCTCGCGCAGGATCTCGAGAATGGCCTGCCGGTTCTGGGCCGACAGCCGGTCGAACCGATCGGTCGGGGCGTCACCGGTCAACACCTCGAACAGCCGTTCGTAGATCGACGCTCGCACCGGGTCCGGCAGGCCGTCGAAGAGGTGGCTGTAGACCATGTAGCTGAGCGGATAGCGGAACAGCCGGGTCTGCAGATCGAAGTCGCGCAATGACCGACCGCGCCCGTCGCGCGGGCCGCGCGCCGGGAACGTGTCGGTGAAGGTGGAGACCCCGTGGACCTGGTCGGTGAGCGGTGCCTCGTCGGCAAACAGCATGTAGCGGACAATCTCTTCGACACTGCGGCGGCGCGCGCCCGCCTCGGTCTCATGCAGCAGTCCGTCGTGCTCGGCGATCCGGGCCTCCCACGCCACGCGCGTGAACAGGTTGATCATGTGGGTCTGGTGCTCGAGCGTCATCAACGCAATGAGGTCGCTGGTGGGGGCGAGGTAGTCGCCCGGGTCGATGAATCTCACCAGCGTGGTGAGGTTCCGGTTCGCCGCGTCCACCAGCCCGGCCCCGCTGGTCGGGTCACGGGCCACGACGTTCCCGCGGTGGCGCAGGGCGCCGTGTGTGCCGGTGACATACCAGCCGCCCCATCGCTCCTCGAAGGGGGTGCGGTGGTCCGTCACGACGGTCCCCAGCCGGAAGTCGGGGCGCCCGCTGGCGCTGGTCGAGACCGAGCCGACGTAGGGGCCCGGTACGCCGAGCGTGGCGGGTCCCTGGTGGCACCGCAGACAACCGGTCGGGCGAGCGAACCGAGGTTGGCCGGAGTGATCTGCGTCAAGTGTGTAGAAGACGCCGCCGTGGCGAGCGTCGAAGGCCGTCAGTTCGATGACATCGGCGTCATGGACGATGCCGACGGCGACGTCGTCGTTGAAGTAGATCGCGCGAGGGTGGCGCGGCGAGATCTTCTCCGCCTGGAAACTCGTCTTCGAGAAGACCAGCACCTGCGAGTCGACCCGGATGTCGAGACGGTCCAGCAGGCTCGGCAGGTAGCCGAACCGGTCGTCGTAGTCGAGCGTGGCGGCCCCCGAGGCGACCGCCTCAGCGAGCCGGGCGATCGGATCCGCGAATGGGCCGGCGTCGTACTCGATCGCCGGGTGGTCGGCCGGCAGAGTGTCCCGGTACGGCTGATCGCGTTGGGCGGTCGCGATCGCGGCAAGGACCGTCACCCCGAACGCGACGAGACCAACCAGCAATACCGGCTTCAGCGTCACTCTTCCGAGATTCTAGCAACTGAACCAGAAGCTGGCGAAGCCTTCCGACGGCGTTTGCCTTCTGCCTTCTGGCTTCTGACTTCTGACTTCTGGGTGTAATCGCCCCTTCACAAATCCCTTCGGGATCCTTCCCGGATCGACTACATTGTGAGGCACACTGGTTGTGGTCTGCGCACTGCAGCGAGCCGTGCGTCGGCCAGGGCACGAGGGTCTGACGTCATGCAGCTTCGGGTGCTTCTCGTCGCCGCTGTGGTGGGCGCTTCGGCCGCGGTCGTCGCGGCCCAGACACCTGCCCCGGCGTCGTTGGTCGCCGCACGCACCACGCCGGCCGAGCTGCCTGCGGTGCCGACCCGCGCGTTGTTCGACCAGTACTGCGTTGCGTGCCACAACGACCGGACCCGGCAGGGCGACCTGTCGCTGGCCGACGTCGACCCCGCGCACCCTGCCGCGCACGCCGCGACCCTGGAGAAGGTGATCCGGAAACTGCGCGCCGGGCTGATGCCGCCCGCCCGCCGCCCCCGGCCGGACGAGGTCACCGTGGCCGCGTTCGTCGAAGGGCTCGAGCGCGAGATCGACCGCGCGGCGGCCGCCGACCCGAACCCCGGACGTCCCGTCCTGCACCGCCTGAACCGGACCGAGTACGGCAACGCGGTCCGAGACCTGCTCGGGCTCGAGGTGAACGTCGAGTCGCTGTTGCCGGCTGACGACATGAGCCAGGGCTACGACAACATGTCCGACGTGCTGACCGTGTCGCCCGCCCTGCTCGAGGGCTACATCTCGGCGGCCGGCAAGATCAGCCGGTTGGCGGTCGGGGACCCGGGGGCGACGCCGCTCGTCGACACCTATCTGGTGCCGCAGGCGGTCTCGCAGACGCATCACGTGCCGGGTACGCCGTTCGGCACGCGCGGCGGGACCGTCGTCACACACAATTTCCCGGCCGACGGCGAGTACGTCTTCCGGCTGTCGTTCTACTACTCGAGCATCGGCCCGGTGTTCGGCGACAACATTCCGGCCGCGGGCGAGCAGATCGAGATCGCGGTGAACGGCGAGCGGGTGGCGCTGCTCGACTTCGACCGGAAGATGAAGACGACCGATGACCTGCGGACGCCGCCGATCCGGATTGCGGCCGGACCGCAGACGATCTCGGCCGCCTTCATCCAGCGGGCCGCCGGTCCGGTGCAGGACTTCGTCATGCCGTTCGAGCGGGCACTGGCCGACCTCTCGACCGGGCATTTCCCCGGTCTGACCGGGTTGCCGCACCTGCGCAATCTCGGGATCGACGGCCCCTACAACGTCACCGGGGTGAGCGAGACGGCCAGCCGGCGCCTCATCTTCTCGTGCCGCCCCGCGACGGCCACTGACGACGACGAGCGACCCTGCGCACGCGAGATCATCGCGCGGCTGGCGCGGCGGGCCTTCCGGCGGCCGATCACCGACACGGACCTGTCGCATCTCTCGGCCCTCTATGACACCGGCCGCGCCGCGGGCGACTTCGAGTCGGGGATCCGGATGGCGCTGCAGGCGATTCTTGCCGACCCGGAGTTCATGTTCCGCTTCGAGCGCACCCCCCCTGGGGTGGCGGCCGGCGCGAGTCACCGGGTCAGCGACCTCGAGCTGGCGTCGCGGCTGTCGTTCTTCCTCTGGAGCAGCATCCCTGACGAGACGCTGCTCGCGGCGGCCGAGCAGGGGCGGCTGTCCGACCCGGCCGAGCTCGAGCGTCAGGTGCGACGCATGCTCGCCGACCCGCGATCCGAGACGCTGTCGACCAGCTTCGCGTCCCACTGGCTGCGCCTGCAGAACCTGCGGGACGCGCATCCCGACGTCTATCTGTTCCCCGACTGGGACGAGAACCTGAACCGGTCGATGCGACGGGAAACGGAGCTCTTCTTCGACAGCATCGTGCGGGAGGACCGCAGTTTGCTCGACCTGCTGACGGCCGACTACACGTTCGTGGACCAGCGACTGGCGACCCACTACCAGATCCCGAACATCATGGGACCCCGGTTCCGGCGCGTGAGGCTCGCCGACGAGCATCGGCGCGGGCTGTTGGGGCACGCCGGCATCCTGACACTGACGTCGGTCTCGAACCGCACGTCGCCGGTCATCCGCGGCGCCTGGATTCTCGACGTGCTGCTCGGCACGCCCCCGCCCACGCCGCCGGCCAACGTGCCCCCGCTCCAGGAGAACGAGACCGGGACCGCGCACCTCTCGGTCCGCGAGCGAACGGTCGCGCACCGCGCGAGCCCGTTCTGCGCGGCGTGTCACAACATCATCGACCCGATCGGATTCGCGCTCGAGAGCTTCGACGCGGTGGGCGCGTGGCGCACCAAGGACAGCGGATTCCCGATCGATCCGTCCGGGACGCTGTATGACGGGACACGTGTGGACGGGCCGGTCAGCCTGCGGCGGTTCCTGCTGGCCAACGAGGATCTGTTCCTGACCAACTTCACGCGGAACCTGCTGATGTTTGCCACCGGGCGAGTGTTCCAGCCCTACGACATGCCGGCCGTGCGCACGATCGTGCGGGACGCGGTGCCGCAGGAACATCGATTCTCGGCGTACGTGATGGGTGTCGTCACTAGCATACCGTTCCAGATGCGGCGGGCGGGCGCCGCGACGGGGACGGAGAGTGTCGGGCAGCAATAGTGGTCCCGTCTTGCGCAACGGGGCACCGCGAGCCGGAGCGTGCTCGGGTTGGTTCTGTGGCGCAGGCCTTCAGGCCTGCGCGGCACGGCTGAAGCCTGGCCCCACGGATGCCGCCGCGACAGAGGTCTGGGTGTAGGGAGAACTAGGCGATGTATATCACCAGGAAGCACATCTCGAGACGGACCGCGTTGCGCGGTGTGGGTGTCACGTTGGCGCTGCCGTGGCTCGAGGCGATGATGCCGGCGCAGACACCGATACGCGGCTCGGCGGCGCAGCCGCACACGCGGTTCGTGGCGCTGGAGATGGTGCACGGGTCGGCCGGGAGCACCGCGGAGGGCACCCGGCTGCACTACTGGTCCCCGAAGACGGTCGGCCGGAAGTTCGAGACGACGCCAATCCTGCGGTCGCTCGAGCCGCACCGCGACTACGTGACCATCGTCAGCCATACCGACATTGCGCCGGCCAGCGCGCAGACCGAGGCGGAAGCGGGCGCCGACCACACCCGGTCGTCGGCGGCGTTCCTCACCTCGGCGCACGCGAAGATGACCGAGGGGGCCGACATCAACAACGGCACGTCAATCGACCAGCTCTACGCGCGGGCGTTCGGGCAGGACACACCGTTGCCGTCGATCCAGCTGTGTGTCGAGGACGTCGGGTCGCTCACCGGGGCCTGTGGCTACGGCTACAGCTGTGTATATGCCAATACCATCTCCTGGGCCTCTCCGACGACCCCGCTCCCGATGGAGCGGGACCCGCGTGTGGCGTTCGAGCGGCTCTTCGGCGACGGCGCGACACCCGAGCAGCGGCTGAGCCGGCGGCGCGCCAACGCCAGCATCCTCGATGCGATCCTGGGGAAAGTCGCCGATCTCGAGCGGGACCTGGGCGCCGCCGACCGCGTGCGGCTCGACGACTACCTGCAGGACGTACGGGAGATCGAGCGGCGGATCCAGATGGTCGAGCGGCAGAACACGACCCGGCGGGGCATCGATCTCCCCGCGGCGCCGATCGGCGTGCCGGACTCGTGGACCGAGCACGTCCGGATGATGTTCGATCTGCAGGTGCTGGCGTTCACGACCGACGTGACGCGTGTCTCGGCGTTCAAGATGGGCCGGGACGTCAGCTCGCGGGTGTACACCGAGAGCGAGATCAACAAGCCGTTTCACTCGTTGTCGCACCACGGCAACAAGTCGGACAAACTGGCCGAGTTCGCCACGCTCAACGAGTTCCACGTCGACCAGGTCGCCTACTTCCTCGACCGGCTGAAGAACACGCCGGACGGCGACGGCAATCTGCTCGACCACTCGATGGTGCTCTACGGCAGCCCGATGGGCGATGGCAGCGTGCACAACCACCTGCGCGTGCCGCTGTTTCTCGCGGGTCACGCGAACGGGCAGCTCAAGGGCAATCTGCATGTGCAGTGCGAGGACGGCACGCCGATGGCGAACCTGTTGCTGACCATGCTGCACAGGCTAGGGGTCGACATCGAGAGCTTCGGCGACAGCACCGGCGAGGTCGACATCTGATGAAGACTCCAAGGAGTCAGGAGTGAACGGTAGCACGGCCCTTCAGGGCCGCCGATGAGCGAGACAGCCGCACCATGAGGGTCATGCATCGCTTCGGGCTCGGCGCCGTCGCCGCCGCGCTAGGGCTGCTGGCGTCGGCGGCGTACGCCGCCGACGCGCCGGTGGCCGATGCGGCGATGAACGGCGAGGTGGAGACGGTCCGCGCGCTGCTCGCCGGTGGCGCGGAGGTGAATGCGGCGCAGGGCGACGGCATGACCGCGCTACACTGGGCGGCGTTCCACGACCACCACACGCTGGCGCAGCTACTTCTCGAGGCGGAGGCCGATGTCGCCGCCGCGACACGTGTGGGCGCGATCACGCCGCTCTCGATGGCAGCGAGCAACGGCAGCGCCGCCATGATCGAGGCGCTCGTGGCCGCAAAAGCCAGCGTCAACATGCCGACGACGACCGGCGCCACGCCGCTGATGGCGGCGGCCACATCGGGAAGCGTCGAGGCGGTCCGGCTGTTGCTCGACCACGACGCGTTCGTGAACGCCCGCGAGACGGCGAACGGGCAGACGGCGCTGATGTTCGCCGCCTGGGAGAACCGGGCCGACGTGATCAGGCTGCTCGTCGAGCGTGGCGCCCACACCGGACTGACGTCGTGGGTCGTGTCGATGATCGAGCCGAGGCTCGACGACGACGGCAACCCCGTGCCCCCGAGACGACCCCGCGCCCCGGGCGCCAACACGGTGATGGGGGGGATGACCGCCCTGCTGTTCGCGGCGCGGGACGGACACCTGGAGGCGGTGCGGGCGCTCGTGGAGAGCGGCGCCAACATCGATCAGGTGGCCGGCGGCGATGGCTCGAGCCTGATGGTCATCGCGATCGCCAACGGGCACTACACCCTGGCGAAGTATCTGCTCGACGTCGGCGCCGACCCGAACCTGGCCAACATCGACGGGCTGGCACCGACATACGCCACCATCAACATGCGGTTCGCGCCGGTGTCATGGGCGCCCAATCCCCGGACCGACCAGGAGGAGATCGACGCGGTGCAGTTGCTGGCGGCGCTGCTCGACGCCGGGGCCGACCCGAACGCGCGGGTCGCGCGCCGCCTGTGGTTCAGCCCGACGTCGCACAACAGGCTCTGGATCAACCCGGCCGGTGCCACCCCGTTCTGGCGGGCGGCCCAGGCGAGCGACGTCGAGTCGATGCGGTTGCTGCTGGCGGCCGGCGCCGACCCCGATCTGGCGACGTTTGATGGGACCACGCCGCTGATGGTCTCCGCCGGCATCGGCTGGCGCGGCAACTTCAGTCAGACCGCGCCCGACTCCTGGATGACGGCGGTGCACTTCCTCATGGAGATCGGCGCCGACGTGAACGCGGTGGATACCAACGGCTATACGGCGCTCCACGGCGCCGCAGCGCTCGGCAACGATGAGATGGTGGAGTTCCTGGTGGCGCGGGGCGCCGCGGTAGACGCCATCAACGAGGCGGGCAACTCGCCGGCCGACATGGCGTTCGGCCCCTCGCGCTTCTTCATCCCGAAGCCGGACACGGCCGATCTCCTGGTCGGGCTCGGTTCGTCTTTCCAGAACAACTGCCGCTCGGATCAGTGCGTCGACGGGAAGTTCTTCGGTGGCGCCGTGACCACCCCGCGCTAGTCGCCCGCAGCCGCCCGCGTCGTGTATCGTGCCTCGCCCACGCCCGCTGGAGGTGCCTATGGACAGCCTCACGGCAACCGACATCATGGCCCGGTCGGAGGCCACGCTAAATCCGGAGACCGACATCTACGATGCGATGGCACGGTTGCTCAAGAGCCGGCTGACGGGCGCTCCCGTCGTGGATGGCGACGGGATGCTGCTCGGGATGTTGACGGAACGGGACTGTCTCAAGGTCCTGGTCGGCGGAGCGCTCGATGGTCTGCCAACCGGGAAGGTCAGCGACTACATGACCACCCCGGCCCAGTCGATCACGCCAACCGCCACCCTGTTTGACATCGCGCACATCTTCCTCACGCGGTCCTATCGCAAGCTGCCGGTCGTGGATCGGGACGGCCGCGTGATCGGGCAGGTGAGTCGACGTGACATGCTCGTCGCGATCGAGTCTGCTCGCGACAACCCGCGTCTGTATGGTGTGCAGGACCAGCGCCCGACCGACGACATGGGTGTCGACTCCGCGATGAAGCTGGCGCGCAGCCGACGGTAGTGCAGACGCTGCGACCACTCGGCCATCGACATCTCGAACCAGTCGCGACACCCGTTGTTGGTCTTGGACGTGGTCAGCGCCGGGCGACTCGGTCCTCCCCGACGCCTGTCAGCACCAGTACCGCGTCGGCCGAGACTCGTCGCAGCACACGGAGACTGGCACCGTCCATCTGCATCGTCCGCACACCGTGATCGGTGGTCATGACGACCGACCCGACCGGATCCTCCCCGTTCCACTCGGGCACCTGCCGGCCCAGGTAGTACTCGAGGCCATAGTGCCAGGCACGGTGCAACTCGAAGGCCTGGACCGGCATGCCGTCGGCCAGGTCCGCGGCATCCTGCGCCGCGACGCGTGTGCTGATCAGCGGGTCCAGCCGAGGCAGCAGCATGGCGTTCAGCTGCCAGAGCGTGAGCGCCACCCCCAGCGCCGCGACGGCGACAGTGGCCTGGAGCCGGCCGCGGTTGCCGACGTACCCGGCGGCGAGGGCGGCGACGCCGAGGAGGGCAGCCAGCGGCCGGACCGCGCCCGCCTCGATACCGGCGCTCTCGACCGCCGGCGCGATGATGAACGCGACACTCATCGCACCGAGCGCCGCCGCCGTACCGAGGCCGAGGGCCCGGGCGCGCGTCGAAACGTGCAATCGGGTGTGACAGTCCTGCATCGCACCGAGACCGGTCCTGAGACAAGCCGCGGACTCGTTACGATGGGCTGCTCGGGCCAGCACGCGGGCCAGCAACAGCGCGGCAACCGGGACGGCCGGCAGCACGTAGCCGGGAAGCTTCGACTGCGAGAAGCTGAAAAAGAGCACCGGAAACAACACCCAGCTGGCAAAGAAGATTGAGGGCGACCCGGCCCACGCTCGGCGTGTCAGCCTCGTCGCCGCCTCCTGGACGGTCGCGACGATTGCGGCGGTCCACGGGGCGAGACCCACCAGCAATACCGGCCCGAAATACCAGAACGGCTGTTCATGCTGGAAGACGGGTGCCAGAAATCGCCGGACGTTGTGGGACACGAAGAAGACCTGGACGAACTCCGGGTTGCGCACGACGCACAGGACGTACCACGGCAGCGCGACGACGGCGAAGCTAGCGAGTGCCCAGGGGCCGGCCAGCCGCCACACGCGCCCGCCCCGCTTGATCAGCAGCGCGCCGATCACCGTGCTGGCGCCGGCGAGCACGACGCCGGCCGGGCCCTTTGCAAGGACGGCCAGACCGAGCGCGGCGCCGAAGGCGATCTGAGAGGCCGACACGGACCGGCGGCGCTGGTTCAGGAGTACAAGCGGCGCGGCAGCGGCGAGCGCCAGCGCCAGCGTGGCCGTGAACAGCATGTCGGGTGTGGCGGCGCGCGCGAACGCGAGCACGCCGACACTCGACGGGAAGACCAGCGCGAACAGGGTGGCGGTCGTCGGGCCGTAGAACCGCCAGGCGACCCAGCCCAGTGCGAGCAGCGTCGTCAGGGCGCCCAGCACCGATGGAAGCCGCGCCGCCAGCTCGCCATCGCTGAATATCCGGTAGCCAACGGCGGCGACCCAGTAGTAGAGGATCGGTTTCTCGAGCCAGGGCTCCCCGTGGAGGCGGGGCGTGACCCAGTCGCCGCTGACCGCCATGTCGCGGGCAATGCTGGCGTATCGAGGCTCGTCGGGCCCGACCAGACCGAACGCGGTCAGACCGTGGAAGAAACAGACGTAGACCACGAGCAGCAGCAGCGCGAGCCGGCCGACGACGGCACCCTCCACCCGGAACCACGCCGCCGCCCGTGTCCGAGCAACCTGTCCATCGTCTTGCGCGACCATTCTCAGACCTACGTATCGGACGTACAGCGGCCGGGCGGCAGGTGGCTCGCCCATGCCCGAGTCCGACGGAGAAAATAGCGGGCCGGGTCGGTAGAGAGTGCGCCGATTGTACGTCCGATGACTACGGCGGCGCGCATCGGCCGCAACAACGCGCCGCGGCCTCCGTCTCCCGCCCAAAGCGGCTCAGACTGAGAGCACGGCCGCTCTGGAGCGCACGGGTCGATTCCTCTGCGACACGCGCCGAGCCGCGAAAAATTTCCGCAGTTGATCGGAGACAAATCATTTCATCCGTGATAGTGTTTGGCATTCGGCACAGTGGGTCGACTAGCTGATTCGGCCTTCGAGGACTTCGGCAGAACGAGGGAGGTGATCG
>JADFPE010000162.1 GCA_022562495.1 Acidobacteriota bacterium | reverse complement strand
CGATGCCGCGCTTGATCGCCATCGGGTTCGCTCCCGCCACCACGTTCTTGACCCCCTCGCGGTAGATGGCCTGGGCGAGCACGGTCGCCGTCGTCGTGCCGTCACCGGCGATATCGGAGGTCTTGCTCGCCACCTCGCGCACCATCTGGGCGCCCATGTTTTCGAGGTTGTCCTTGAGCTCGATCTCCTTGGCGACCGTCACGCCGTCCTTGGTGATCGTCGGGGAACCGAACTTCTTGTCGAGGATGACGTTACGACCCTTTGGTCCCAGCGTCACCTTGACGCAGTTGGCCAGTTGGTCGATGCCGGCGAGGATGTTCTGTCTCGCCTTTTCACTGTAAACAATCTGCTTTGCCATGTTGATGTGCTCCAGTCAGAAAATCAGTCCGGCCGGCGTGGCCCCGTCCCGTGTCCTCGGGCGAGAGCGGCCGCCGGTGTCGTATCGTGTGTCACTACTGCGGGTCTATTGCACGACGCCCAGGACCTCGTCCTCGCGCATGATCAGGTAGTCGTCACCGTCGAGCTTGATCTCCTGTCCCGAGTACTTCCCGAACAGGATCGTGTCGCCATCCTTGACGTCCATCGGCAGGATGCCGCCATCCTCCTTGACCTTGCCCTTCCCGACGGCAATGACTTTGCCCTGCTGCGGCTTCTCCTTGGCCGTATCCGGGATGATGATGCCGCCGACCTGCTGCTCGTCTTCTTCCTCCAGACGCTGGACGATGATGCGGTCGTGAAGTGGTCGTACCTTGATTGCCATGGTGTGTCCGACTCCCTTGAAAGTGATAAAAGAACCCTGCAAAAACAGGGTTTGCACGAGGAGAGCTAGCACTCTCGATATGCGACTGCTAATTCTAGCGAGGTCGCGTTCCGGTGTCAACAGGCGGGTCCGGCCGGCCAGCCCGTGGTGCCCCAACGGCATGCCCCCGGCGCTGTCTCCCGTCTGGCGGCGGTGCGTCCTCGGTCGCGTACAGCCGAGGGTCTCTCGGCGCGTCGTGTCCTGCGGGCGCGCCGCCGGCCTCGGTGCGACGCGAGTCACCACGGGCTGCTAGCGGCGCTGCGCCTCAGACCGACAAGAGCAGACGGACCGCCGCTTCGGCAGCCGACGCTGTTCTCACGGCCCTGTTATGCGGGGGCGACACATCTCCCGTACCTCGCATCCTTAGATGCACGCGTCATGCGTGTTGCTCTCAGGAGATGTCTACCCGGTGCGCTTCAGGCGGTATTCGGCGACCTTGCGGCTGAGGGTGTTCCGATGGATGCCGAGCATCTTCGCGGCACGGCCGAAGTTGCCCTTGGAATGCGCCAGCGCGCGGCTGATGAACCGGCGCTCGAATTCCTGGCGCGCGTCCTCGTACAAGATGCCCTTGGACACCATCTCATCCACCAACCGGTTCAGCTGATCACGCACTCTCGTTCCCTCGTCCGCGCTAGTCGAGCTCGCGGCCGGTCAGCAGACGGTGAGCCTCGAGATACTTCTCTCGGGTGCGGGCCACGACGCTGTCTGGCAACGCCGGCGCGGGCGGCTGTCGATTCCAGTTCGCGGCGTCCAGATGGTCGCGCACGAACTGCTTGTCGAAGCTCGGTTGCGCGATGCCGGGACGGTAGGTGTCCTGTGGCCAGAAGCGAGACGAGTCCGGTGTGAGCAGCTCATCGATCAGCACGATCTCGGCGCCGTCCGCGAGGTCCGCGCCGGCGTCAGCCGTGTCTCCAGAGGCGCGCACGAGCCCGAACTCGAACTTGGTGTCGGCGACGATGATGCCGCGCGACTCCGCGTGCGCCGCGCCATGCGCGTAGAGTGCGATCGTCAGCTCACGCAGCCGGGCCAGCAGGCGCGGGCCGACGATCGCGGCCGCCTCTGTTTCGGTGATGTTCTGGTCGTGACCGGTGGAGGCCTTGGTGGCTGGCGTAAAGATCGGCTCAGGCAACCGATCCGACTGCCGCAACCCGGGTGGGAGCGCAACGCCGCAGATCGCGCCCGTTCGCTGGTAGTCGGCCCACCCGGAGCCGGCGAGGTATCCACGGGCGACACACTCGACAGGTATCGGTTCGGTTCGTCGCACCAGCATCGACCGACCCCGCAGCATGTCCGCATGCGGGCGACAGACGTCCGGGTACTCTTCCGGTGTCGTCGAGACCACGTGGTTCGGTACGATGTCGCCCGTGCGTGCGAACCAGAAGGCCGAGAGTTGCGTCAGAACCTTGCCCTTGTCTGGGATCACCGATCCGAGCACCAAGTCATAGGCGGAGATGCGATCGGTCGCCACGATCAACAGATGTTCGTCCACGATGTAGAGATCTCGAACCTTGCCGCGCCGTTGTGGGGTGAGACCTTCGAGGGTGGTGGCGAAGAGCGGGGGAGCGGACGTCACGGCGTGCCTCATCACGAGCGACAGGAGCGCCTAGCTTACAGAAGACATGCGTGTGCGGCAAGGGAGAAAACCGTGGGACACGCACGTCGCCCAGGTTGCCGTGTAGTACAGTCGAACGGCTTGCTCGGTCGTGTCTTCGAACGGGGTGACCGTCACGCCGCGGCTGATGGCTCGGTCGTGTCTGGGGGGCATGGCTCCCCGTCACGATGTCGGCAGGCGGTGATCGATCTGTCCGTCGGACACAGCCCCGGCACCAGGACTATCGCGCCGGTCGAATGCGGCTGGACTTTCACCACGGGCTGCCAGTCCGGGTCGGTCCCGAACCGGAAACATCGCATGCGTGGCCACTTTCGCACCGCGATCGTCATCGTGTGCACTATCGCGCTCATGGCGTTCTTTCTCCGCAGCGCGGACCTGGCGTCAGTGTGGTCGCACATCCGCCACGCGAGACTCGACCTGATCATCGCCGCGTTCGGGGCCATCGCGGTGTCCTACGTGGTGCGGGTGCGACGGTGGCAGCGCCTGCTCGCCCCGATCGGTCAGGTGGGGTTTGCCCCGGCGGCGCGAGCGACGGTCATCGGGTTTGCCACGACGGCGGTGCTGCCGGGGCGGTTGGGCGAGCTCCTGCGACCGTATCTGCTGGCGCGTCACGAGCGATTGAGCGCGAGCGCGGCGCTGGCGACGATCGTCTTGGAGCGTTTGTTGGACCTGATTGCGGTGGTGCTGCTGTTCGGTGTCTTCCTGCTGTTCTTCAGTGGAGACCTGCCGCAGACCGACCCGCAGGTGCTGACCGTGCTCAAGGTGGTCGGGCTCGTCGCGGCAGTCGGTGCCGGGACGATGCTGGCGCTGCTCGTGGTCGCGGCGCGTGCGCCGGACCGGGTCGCTGGCGTGGTGGCGCAGGTCGAGCGCCGGTTGCCGCAACGGTTCGGAGCGGCGGCGAGTCGGTTCGTCATGAAGTTCAGCGCCGGTCTTGGCATCGCCCGGCAGCCGGGCCGATTCATGCGCGCCTTTGCCTGGTCGTTTCCCTTGTGGTTGTGTGTGTGCGTCTCGGCATGGTGCGTGTGCCAGGCATTCGGGATCGCGCTGCCACCGGCCGGCTCGCTGCTGTTGATGATGCTGATGGTGTTGGGGGTGTCGGTGCCGACACCCGCCGGAGTCGGCGGATTCCACGCAGCCTTCCAGGTCGGCCTGACCGGCGTCTACGGCGCACCGGTCGATGCGGCGGTCGGCGCGGCGCTGGTGCTGCATGCACTGTCGTTCGGGCCGGTGACGCTGCTCGGGATCGTCTGGATGGCGCGCGAAGGGTTGACGTTCCGAAGCGCGGTGGACCTGGCGACCTCGGGTGGGAGGGCCAGCGGGCGCGGAACGGAACCGGTCGCGGTCTCGGCCCCGGAGGGGCGTGGGCCGACGCCGAGCCGGCCGGTGGCCGGTGAGGACGAGCGGGCCGCGGGTTGCTAGCGAAGCGGCGCCCAAGACTGACGAGCAAGTGAATCGTAGCCTCGCTAGCAGAAGCTGTTCTCACAGCCCCGCGACGCGGGGACTAGCAGTCCGTGGTGAAAGTCGCGCGTCGCACCGAGGGTCGTCGAGATCGACGCCGCGCCGGGCCCCTGCAAGGCGAGACGAGGGAGCATACCGGCAGTATTCGACCGAGAAACAACGCAGGCAGGGCGGATGCAGCGCCGGCCGAATGCAGCGGGACTTTCACCACGGGCTGCTAGGCCCAGACCCACGTCTCAGACACAGTGCGCCGCGCCCTGGAAGCGGTCAGGCTGGCAGGGGGCGACCAATCTCCGTGTCAAGGATCTGGCCGCTCTGCGTCGCACGTTGGGTGCTGACGAACGGAGGGAGGCGAGTGAGATGAGCCGTCCAAAAAAGTTTATCGGGCCGTTGGCGGCGATGCTCGCGGTCGTGTTGCTGGCGCCGGCCCCTGTCGCCGGCCAGGACCCGACGGCCGCGGCGGACCCTGCGGCGTTCCGGACACCGTGGGGTGATCCGGACCTGCAGGGCATCTGGTCGTACGCCACCATCACACCGTTGCAACGGCCCACTGCGCTGGCCGGCAGACAGTATCTGACGGACGAGGAGGTGGCCCAACAGAACCAGGACGCGGCAACCCGTGCCTCCTCGGAACGCCGCGCCGAGCTGACGCCCGAACGCGACCTCGGCCTCGCGTATAACCAGGTCTGGTGGGACCGGGGCACATCGACCGGGCGGACGTCGCTGATCGTGGATCCGGCTGACGGGAGACTGCCTCCCTTGACACCCGAGGCCGAGCAGCGACGGGCGGACGGACAGGCTTACAGGCGCGCGCACCAGTTTGACTCATGGGAAGACCGACCCCTCCAGGAGCGCTGCATGACGTATCAGCGCGTGCCGCCGGTTCCGTCGGGCTACAACAACACGTATCACATCCTCCAGACTCCAGGGCAGGTGGCCATCCTCAACGAGATGGTCCACGATGTGCGCTTCATCCCGCTCGACGGACGTCCGCATGTCGGCCAGCACATCCGTCAGTGGAACGGAGACTCGCGTGGCCATTGGGAGAACGAGACGCTGGTCGTCGAGACCACACACTACAGCGACAAGACGACCTGGAGAGGATTTCCGGGGGCTGGCCGCACCCTGCGTGCGGTCGAGCGCTTCACGCGCGTCGATGCCGACACGATCGATTACCAGTTCACCATCTACGACCCGACGACGTATACGCGACCGTGGACCGTCGATCTTCCCCTGACAACCCCCCCCGGCTACGTGCTGTATGAGTACGCGTGTCACGAGGGGAATTACGCGATGGCCAACGTGCTCATTGGCGCTCGCGCCCAGGAAAAGGCGGCCCAAGAGGGCGCGACAAACGGGTCGAGGTAGGAGGCACGCGGGTGAGATTCGAGCGGATCGTCCGATGGGATCGCATCGTCGTGGCCCTTGTGCTGCTCGCGGCCGCCTGTGCCACCCCGCAAGAGCGCCCGTCCCTCGCCGGGCGGTGGGACGCCACGGTCGTCGTCAACGACCTCGAGATTCCCTTCCCGTTCGAGATTGCCGAGGACGGTCGCGTGGTGACCGGGTCGTTCTTCAATGGCGATCTGGCGATCACCTCGACAGGGGGCACGTTCGAGAACGGCATGCTCGAGCTGGCCTTCGCCCAGTACGCGTCGACGATCGAAGCGACGTATGCCAACGGACGGCTCGAGGGGCAATACGTGCGCGGGTCGCGCCGCCCGTATCCCTTCCGGGCGGTTCGGGCGGCGGAGTCCGTTGCGGCGAGCTTGGAGGCCCCGTCCATCGCCGGCGTCTGGATCATTCCGACCGAGAGCAGCAAGGGCGAGAAGGCCTGGCGCTTCATCGTCCGGCAAACCGGTGCCGAGGTGGAGGGCGGGATTCTCCGAGTGGACGGCGACACCGGCACGCTCACCGGCTCGTATCGGGATGGCACGTTCGTTATGAGCCACTTTTCCGGCGCGCGGCCGCTGCTCCTCGAAGTGACGCTCGAAGAAGACGGCTCGTTGCGCCTCCTGCAGAATCGGCAGAGGGAGCTCGTGGCCGTTCGGTCGGACAGCGCGCGAGCGGCCGAGCTCGACGAGCCAACGGATCCATCGCGTCACACGCGCGTCGCGGATCCCAGCGAACCGTTTCGGTTCAGCTTTCCCGACCTGGATGGACAGATCGTGACGAACGCGGACCCGCGATTCGCCGGCAAGGTCGTGCTGGTGAGCATTACCGGCAGCTGGTGCCCCAACTGTCACGACGAGGCGCCGTTTCTTGCGAATCTCTACAAGACCTATCGTGACAAGGGGCTCGAGATCGTCGCCTTGTCGTTCGAGGAGGAAGAGCAGCTCGCCAACCCCACGCGGTTGAGAGCCTTCATCGAGAAGTACGACCTCGGCTACACGTTCCTCCTGGCCGGTGTGCCTGACCAGCTCAGCGAGATGGTGCCTCAGGCCGTGAACCTGAACGCGTTTCCGACAACGTTCATGCTCGGTCGTGATGGGCGAGTGCGGGCGGTGCACGCCGGCTTCCCGAGCCCGGCCAGCGGGAGCTTCTACACCGAGGCGCAGCACGAGATCACATCGCAGATCGAGCACCTGCTCGCCGAATCTGCCGAGTCGTTGTGACGGGGGCCTACTGCCGCGTCACCGAGCGGGCGTGGGCCGAGTCAACGGGGTCCCTGGGCTGACGGGCTCTCTCCACGTGGTAGTCGGCCGCCCGGGGATGGTCGGACGCACAGGTGCTCCGCCACGCTCGCCGCATCGTGGCTGTGCCGCCGCCAATGGCCGGTCAGTTCGGCTGTGTTCGTCTCCCACGGCCGGGTGGATCGCCGCATCGGTGTCCGCGTGCTCGACGACGAGCACGCGAGGCTTTCTGGTGAGACCGAGTGCCCCCCTGTCTGCCACAGGCGCGCGACACCTCGAGGCATCTTTCGCGTCGTTCGTACGCTAGGATAGGCGTGCACATATCAGCGGATCAGGGGGATGGCGCTGTCGATGTCGACAGCAGCCACCTGACAGAACAGAGGAGCAGAATATGGGTCGCTCACATCGGCTCGTGAAACTTCTGTGCGTGGTCGCCCTCGCGGCTGGCGGTGCGCTCTGGCTTGCCGTCTCCACGAATGCGGCGGGCGAGGACAGCATCACCGGCGTGGTGCGGAGCGCGTCCGGCGCCGAGGCGGGCGTGTGGGTCATCGCCGAGACGGATGAGCTCGAGACGTTGTTCCGGAAGATCGTCGTCACCAACGATGACGGCCGGTTCCTGATTCCCGATCTACCCGAGGCGGCGTACACGGTGTGGGTGCGCGGGTACGGCCTCGTCGATTCGGCGAAGGCGCCGGCCCATGCCGGCGACGACCTGGCGTTGGATGTGGTCGCCGCCTCCACGCCGCGCGAGGCGGCGGCGGTGTATCCGGCCAACTACTGGTACTCCTTGTTGGAGATTCCGGGAACTGACGAGTTCCCCGGGACCGGCCCGTCCGGGAACGGCATCAGTCCGAACATGCGAACACAGGCGCACTGGATCGATCGCCTGAAGGATGGA
The DNA here is from genome assembly GCA_022562495.1 of Acidobacteriota bacterium. Classification (GTDB taxonomy): domain Bacteria; phylum Acidobacteriota; class Vicinamibacteria; order Vicinamibacterales; family UBA8438; genus NP936. The sequence continues at coordinate 4,230 of JADFPE010000162.1, read as the reverse complement.
TGTCAGCTGTGCCATCAGATGGGCCAGAAGGCCACCCGCGAAGTGCCGAACCTGGCGGACTACGATTCGACGCTCGATGCGTGGCACAAGCGGGTGCAGATCGGCGGCAGCGGTGCCAGCATGACGAACACGCTCGACCGCATGGGCCGCGAGCGGGCCGTCCAGATGTACGCGGGCTGGACCGATCGGATCATGGCCGGCGAAGTGCCGGAGATGCCGCCGCGGCCGTCCGGCATCGAGCGCAACCTCGTGCTGACGCAGTGGGGATGGTCCACGCCGCGCGGGTTCATCCATGACGAGGTCGCCACCGACAAGCGGAACCCGACGCTATATCCGAACGGTCCGGTGTACGGCGTGGACATGCGGGGATCGCTCGTTGTGGCCGACCCGGTCGCGCATCAGTCGTTCCAGCTCGAGATCCCGACGCGGGTGCCGATCGTGCGGCGGTCGGCCGAGTACGGCGCCGCGGTGGCCGAGCCGGTGCCGTCTCCATACTGGGGACTCGACCCGAACCCGCGCGCCGGGTACGCGAATCCACACAACCCGATGATGGACCAGAAGGGGCGCGTGTGGATGACCTCCACGATTCGTCCCAGTCAGAACCCGGACTGGTGCATGGACTCGGAGCATCCTTCGGCGCAGCGGTACCCGCTGCGGCGGGCGAGCCGCCATCTGTCCTACTACGACACCGACAGCGAGAAGTTCGTCTTGATCGACACATGCTACGCGACGCATCACCTGCAGTTCGCCACCGACGCCAACGACACACTTTGGACGAGTGGTGACACCAATGTGGTCGGCTGGCTCAACACGAAGATGTTCGACGAGACCGGCGACGAGCGCGCGTCGCAGGGGTGGTGCCCGACCGTGCTCGACACCAACGGCGACGGCACGCTCGGCGAATACGTCGAGCCGAACGAGCCGATGGATCCGGCGAAGGACCGGCGGATCTCCGGGTTCGCCTACGGCATCGTCCCGCACCCGTCCGACGGGTCGATCTGGATCGCGCGGCGGCTGCCGCTGCCGGGGCATCTCGTGCGGCTGGACCCGGAGACGTGCCTCTCGGAGGTGTACGAGCCGCCGTGGGAGGACCCGGCGGTGGCGTCCACCCAGTGGGGGCATGGACCGCGTGGGATCGACGTGGATCGGAATGGGCTCATCTGGGTCGCACTCGCCGGGAGCGGCCATATCGCGAGCTTCGATCGCAGCAAGTGCACCGTGCTCAATGGTCCAACCGCCACCGGCAAACACTGCGCGGACGGGTGGCGGCTGTACCCGACCCCGGGTCCGCAGATGAAAGGGGTGGATGCGGCGGGTAGTGCCGACTTCCACTATTACCTCTGGGTGGATCAGTTCGACATCCTCGGACTGGGTGCCGGTGTGCCGATCGCGAACGGCACGACGTCCGACTCGTTGATCGCCCTGCTGCCGGACACCGACGAGATGGTCGTCCTGCGGGTGCCGTATCCCCTGGGGTTCTACACGCGCGGCCTCGACGGTCGGATCGATGATCCTGACGCCGGGTGGAAGGGGCGCGGCCTGTGGGCGAGCAACGACACCATCGCCAACTGGCACAACGAAGGCGGCAAGGGGATGACGAGCGAGATCGTCCGGTTCCAGATCCGCCCGCACCCGCTCGCCGAGTGAGGGAACGACGTGAGGTGGACACGACTCGGGGGTGTCGGCGCTGGGATTGCGTGAGGGTCTTCACTCGGTGGTGCTGGAGCCCGTGCGGCCTCAGCCCCGCTGTTCGTCGAGCGCGGCGCTCGCAGACTCAGCCCAAACTACCCGACGTCGCCGAGCAGCCATGTGCGGCGCATCTCCGCCTCGACTCGTTCGTGCGGGATCGTCCGTCCGGCATCGGCGTCAGCCAGGCCCCGCTGTGCGGCTTGGGCCACATACAGGTGGTACAGGACCTCATCCAAGCTGCAATCCTCTGGCAGTTTGTCCAGCACTGCTCGGACGGTCTCTTTGGCAGTCATGTGGGATCACCGTTTCTAGCAAGACCAGTTGACCCGCAATTTCACCTGGTGTTCGATCAGCGTTCTAGACTAGCAGCCCGTGGTAAGAGTCCCGCTGCATTCGACCGGCGCTGAATCCCGATCCGCTGGCGCCCTAGCGAGACGTCGAGTCAGACCGGCGAGCGCCCGGACTGGAGGGCATCAATCGTTCGGCAGGAGACGCCGCAGCTCGTCGACCCAGTTCAAGACGGCGACGACGGCGAGCTGATCGGTGGCCGCGACGGGGGCTGGGTCTTCTTTGATCATCAGAAACCGCTGCCCGTCGGCGGATACATCGTATGGGGTCGACCAAGAACCGATTCCAATGAGATAGGGTCCGTCGAACAGGGGAACAGGGGAACCAGGGCTGAACGTCTGGTCAGACTCGTTCATCACAACCATCAGTGTGGATCCCGCAACCAGGGCCAAGGGAGCGTCAATGGTTGGGGCGCCTGGGTCTGCGGTCTGATAGAACACTTCGCGGCTGTCAGGTCCCCACTTAGGTGTGCGGCCGCCGCCACGCGAAATCTGCCAGCGTGTCTCGCCGACGATCGGGAACGGTCGGACCCAGATCTCAACCTGGCCCGATTCATCGGAAGAGTACGCCACCCAGCGGCCATCTGGCGAGAGGTCAATATTACTCTCGTGCGCGTCGCCGTCGAGCACCCAGTCGACCGAGCCCTGACCCTCCAGCGAGAGGATGCCCACATCGGAACGGTGTCCGGGCCGAATCTGCGAGAAAAACAAGGAATCCCACCTGGCAAGAACGCGTTTGGCGCTTGCTGGCTCTCTGCTCTGAGCCGTATGACGTCACCAGTGCCGTCGGCCGGCGTCGAGTACAAGTTGAGCAACCCGTCATCACGCATAGACGAGAACGCGATCCGCTCTCCATCCAGCGACCACACCGGGAACGAGTCGCGTGCCGGGTGGAACGTGAGGCGTCTTCCGCTGCGTTGCTCGAGATCGTCGAAGATCACCAGGTCGACGTTGCCGGCAAACGCAACCTCGGCGACCAGTCGCTCCTGGTCCGGTGAGAGTTGCAGCGCGACATAGGGGCCAGGCTCCGCCGCCAAAGATGTCTCGCGCCCGTCTCGATCCACCCAGACCAGCGTGTGCTGCGTGACAGCAACGTGATCGTCGGCACGTCGCGTATACACAAGCGTTCCGTTCTCTGAAACAGCCACGGCATGACTGCCTGGAACAACCTCGTCGAGGATTGGAATGGGATTGCCATCGACCGCAAGCCGGACGGCGTCGAAGCGGACAGCCCACAAGGAGCCGGACTCCATGTAGAGCAGATGCCCGGAAGATACGTAGCGAGGGCGCGTGCCACTCTGCAGCAGGACCTGCTCGTCGCCAGACTCGAGATCGACCACCGCGATCCGTCCATTCGGTTGCGAGCCCGAGGGGACGGTGCCCGCATCGACAATCGTGAACAGCACCGCGGCCCCGCCGGGAAGTATCTCGGGAAGGGTGTGATTCTCGACGACCACCCCCGACTCTGTTCCTGGTGTCGTGATCTGTTTTGGTTCACCGCCTCCGGCGTCAACCTGCCACAAGCCGCTGGGAAGGGTCGTCCCGAAGACGATCGTGTCGTCGGCTCCCCAGCTCGTCCCCGCCGGGTGAGAATCGAGCGGGGCAATCGGTATGACCGGGCCGCCCGCCACCTGCATCTTCGACAGGATTTGGTCATAAAGAGTCGTGAACGCCACCCACGACCCATCCGGTGACAGGGTGGCGGATCGAACCGTCCGGGTGCCGCTCAGATACTCACCGTCAAGGCGGTCGACCGACCGCACATAGAGACTGGACTCGCCATTCAGCTCCGCAAAATAGAGGATCCTGCTGCCGTCCCGGGAGATGTCGACACCCCGACCGACTCCCCTCCTCCCGCTGGGTGTCGGATTCGGAGGGGCCGAGACCACGAACGTCACAGGGGTGGTCAGCGATGGTTCACGCACGATCCATAGAACGACCGTCGTGACGAGCGCCGCGAGAGCCAGCGCTGCCGCTGTGGGGATCAACCATCGAACTGCTGACGCACCAGACCGGGCCGGCGGTGCGTCGCTCGCGGGTGGCGGGGCGAGCGCATCGTCGATCTCGATCCGCGCGATCCCGATGTCCGGGATCCGTTGCTTACGGTCTCTTGTTAGGCAGCGACGCAGCAGCTTCCGGATGGAAGCGGGGACATCGCCGGGGAGCGCGTCCCAGTCAGGGTCGGTCTTCAGCA
>JADFPE010000161.1 GCA_022562495.1 Acidobacteriota bacterium | reverse complement strand
CGGGCGAAGAGAGACCGGACCAGGTCGCTCTCCTTGAAGAAGTCGGGTGGGCTGATCAGGTGCGGCGTCGCGCGCCGGTCGATGCCCTCGATGCCCGCGGCGCGCACGGCGTGGGCCAGCGGCGCCATGAACGCGCAGTTCAGATAGTGCAGCCCATCGGGCAACGTGAACCGGGACTTTTGACAAGAGAGCATGGCCGTGACCTGTCGAGTAGAGTCCTTGAACAACGTTTATCGTGACAAGTGAGTCGAGCGGTGCGCGTGTCTGTTTGCGCTTACCACGACTGCCCCCGTTCAAGGCGTCTCGGCCCCGCGTAGCGGGGCTGTGAGAAAAGCTCGGCTAGCGAGGCGGAGCCAACCGGGTCCGGATGGTCTGAGGTGGAGCCTCGCTGGCCAGTATACGTCGCGCCTTGCCAGTCGGGCGCCTCGCCGGTCCCGGTGCGACGCGGGGCTTTTACCACCGCCTGCGAGGTGACGACCTCCTGACGCGGGGCACTAGAATGTGACGGGACCATTGTGCTGGCGGACAAGGGAGAGACACTGATGCGTGAACGGATATGGGGACGGGTCGGGGGGGTCGGGCTTGCGCTCGCCGGGTTGCTGGCGTCGGGGTGCGGCGGGTCCGGACCGGCGGGGGAGCCCGCAGCGGCCCCCGCGGCCGAGTCGGCGGCATCGCTCATCGAGCGGGCCCGCGGCATCCACGACCGGGCGCTGACCATCGATTCCCACGACGACATCCCGTTCGACTTCGCCACGCCGGAGGTCGACCCGGGCATCCGGGGGGATCGGCAGGTCGATCTGCCGAAGATGGAGGCGGGCGGGCTCGATGCGGCGTTCTTCGTCGTCTACGTGGGCCAGACCGAGCGGACCCCGGAGAACTACGCGCAGGCGAAGGCGGACGCGATGACCAAGTTCGACGCGATCCACCGGATGGCGGAGGAGATGTATCCGGACCGGATCGAGATCGCCTACACGGCGGACGACTTCGAGCGGATCGCGGCCAGCGGCAAGCTGGTGGCGGCGATCGGGATCGAGAACGGGTATGTCATCGGCCGGGATCTCTCGCTGCTCGAGACCTACCACGAGCTGGGCGCCCGCTATATCACGCTGGCGCACAACGGGCACAACGACATCGCCGACTCGGCGAACCCGCGCGAGAACCTCGGGGACGCGCCGTCTGAGCACGACGGCATCAGCGCGTACGGCGAGGAGGTCATCGCCGAGATGAACCGGCTCGGCATCATGGTCGACGTGTCGCACATCTCGAAGGCGGCGATGCTCGATGCGGTCCGGGTGTCACGCGCGCCGGTCATCGCATCGCACTCGAGCACCCGCGCGCTGGTGGATCACCCGCGCAACATGGATGACGAGCAGTTGCGGGCGATCGGCGACACCGGTGGTGTGATTCAGACGGTGGCACTGGCCGCCTTCGTCAGCGACACCGCCGGGGCGCGCAATGCTGAGATCCAGGCGGTGCGGACCGACCTCGGACTCGCGCCGCGCGGTGGTGTCGCCCTGACCGATCTGACCGAATCGCAGCGGAGTGCGTACGAGCATCGCATGGCCGAGATCGGGCTCGAGTGGCCACCGGTTGACGTCGCGATGTTCGTCGACCACATCGACCATGCGGTCGAGCTGATCGGCATCGACCATGTCGGTATCAGCTCCGACTTCGACGGCGGTGGCGGGGTCGAGGGGTGGAACGACGCCAGCGAGACCTTCAACGTGACGCTCGAGCTGGTGCGGCGCGGCTACACCGAGGCGGAGGTCGCCAAGCTCTGGGGCGGGAATCTGCTGCGGGTCCTGCGCGACGTCGAACGCGTCGCGGCCGACATGCAGCGGTAGCGCCTCCGGGCGGCTGAGTGACGGGACACGCGACCGGACGTCGAGATGTGTGCGTGGTGGTCCAATGCCATAATGTGGGCGCGGCGGCGTCACCCACGGCCCGCCGTTGCAACAGTCGGTCGAGCCCCCGCACAGCGGGGCTGAGAGCACAGCAGACGGAGAGCGAATGAAAGCCCTGGAGGGAGTACGGATTCTGGACATGACCCACGTCCAGTCTGGCCCGACCTGCACACAGTTGCTGGCCTGGTTCGGCGCCGACGTCATCAAGGTCGAACGTCCGGGGACGGGGGATCCCACCCGCGCTCAGCTGCGGGACATCCCGGATGTCGACAGCCTGTATTTCACGATGCTGAACCACAACAAGCGCAGCATCACCTTGAACACCAAGCACGAGAACGGCAAGGCGATCTTCACACGGCTGATCGAGGTGTGCGACGTGCTGGCGGAGAATTTCGCGCCGGGAGCGCTCGACCGGATGGGCTTCTCCTGGGAGCGCATTCAGGAGATCAACCCCCGGATTATCTACGCGTCGGTGAAGGGCTTCGGCCCCGGCCCCTACGAGGACCTCAAGGTCTACGAAAACGTCGCCCAGTGCACCGGCGGCGGCGCCAGTACGACCGGGTTCCCCGAGGGGCCGCCCGTGGTCGCCGGCGCGCAGATCGGCGACTCCGGCACCGGGGTGAATCTCGCCCTCGGCATCGTGACGGCGCTCTTCCAGCGCGAGACGACGGGCCGCGGGCAGCGGGTCGTCTGCGCCATGCAGGACACCGTGCTCAACCTGTGCCGGGTCAAGTTGCGGGACCAGCAGCGTCTGGCCCATGGGCCCCTGACGGAATATCCCCAGTATCCGGACGGCACGTTCGGTGAGGCGACACCGCGGGCGGGCAACGCGTCCGGCGGCGGCCAGCCCGGGTGGATCGTCAAGTGCAAGGGCTGGGAGACCGACCCCGACGCCTACATCTACGTCATCGCGCAGGCGGCTGCGTTCGAGGGGTTGGCGAAGGTGATCGGGCACGCGGACTGGTTGGAGGACCCCGAGTGGAATACGCCGGCGGCGCGTCTGGACAAGATCGAGCGGATGTTCGACGAGATCGAAAAGTGGACCCTGACCAAGGCGAAGTTCGAGGTGATGAAGATCCTGAACCCGTTGAACATCCCGTGCGGGCCGGTGCTCTCGATGAAGGAGCTGGCTGAGGAGCCGTCGCTGCGGGCAACCGGCACCGTGGTGGAGGTCGACCATCCGACGCGGGGCAAGTATCTGTCGGTGGGGAACCCGATCAAGCTGTCGGACTCGCCGGCCGATGTCAGGCGGTCCCCGCTGCTCGGCGAGCACACTGACGAGGTCCTGCGCGGGGTGCTCGGGATGGACGATCAGGCGATCGCCGCGGCGAAGGCCGATGGGGCGGTGTGAGGATGTGTGCTCCAAGGAGGCAGGAGTCAGCACAGATGCGTAGCCGCGGGTCTGCAGACCTGCGGAGGCCTGCCAGCAGGGACATCGGGAGCACATGAAAATCTGCGTGGTCGGTGCGGGCGCTATCGGGGGCTATGTGGCCGTGCGGCTGGCGCACGCCGGGCACGCGGTGTCGGCGATTGCGCGTGGTCCGCATCTGGCGGCGATGCGCGCCCATGGGCTGACGCTGGTCGAGGCAGAGCAGGAGCTGGTTGCGACCGACCTCGAGGCCACCGACCGGATCGCCGACCTCGACACGCAGGACGTCGTCCTGCTGGCGCTCAAGGCGCATCAAATCACGGCGGTCGTCGACGACCTGCCGGTGCTGTTGGGCCCTGACACGGTCCTGGTGACCCTGCAGAACGGCATCCCGTGGTGGTACTTCCAGAAGCTGGGGGGACCCTATGCCGGCCGGGTGGTCGAGACGGTCGACCCGGGCGGGGTGCTCTTCAATGCCATCGACCCGAACCGGATCATCGGGTGCATCGGTTATCCGGCCGCCACGATCGCCGAACCGGGGGTGATCCGACACATCGAGGGCAACAAGTTTCCGGTCGGCGAGCTCGACGGCAGCGACTCGGACCGGGTTCGGATGGTCTCCGGACTGCTCGAGCAGGCCGGGTTTCGGTCGCGGGTGCTCGATGACATCCGCTCGGAGATCTGGCTGAAGCTCTGGGGGAACCTGACGTTCAACCCGATCAGCGCGCTCACACATTCGACCCTGGTCGACATCTGTCAGTTTCCGCTGACACGCGAGCTGGCCGCGACGATGATGACCGAGGCGCAGGCGATTGGCGAGCGGTTGGGTGCCCGGTTCCGGGTGCCGATGGAGCGCCGGATCGCCGGAGCCGAGGGGGTCGGCAAGCACAAGACCTCGATGCTCCAGGACGTCGAGGTGGGCAAGCCGCTCGAGATCGATGGGATGCTGGGGGTCGTCGTGGAGCTGGCCGAGATGACCGGCGTCGAGGTGCCGACCCTACGCGCGCTCTATGCGTGTGCCAGCCTGTTGAACAGGACGATTCAGACGGAGCGCGTGCGGATCGCGGCTGCTCCGCTCGTCTAGTCGTCCCGGGTCGTGGCGCGACGAGGTCTCGCTCCCGCGAGGAACTCCTGCGGGGTCACGAAGCGGGTGTGATACGTCTGCCAATCATCCGGGTGCAGACGATACGCCGGATCGTTGTCGAGATCCACGCCTCCTGCCGGCCGCTGGTACGTCTGCGCTTCGTGAGACGGCAGTGGACGGACGGTCTTCGAGAACGCCGTGTTGTAATCGCCGTCCTTCACCCAGCCATCGCCCAGCAGCACGAAGTCGCGGGTCCAGCCCTCTGGCGGTGGCGCGGGTGCCGGAAACAGCACCTGCAGCTCGTCTCCCGCATTCATAATCACATACCGGTCGTCCACCTGCGCGAGCAGCGGCCGCACGTCACCGAAACGCGTATGGTAGCCGGTGAGGTCGCGCCAGCGTTGTGTCGTGTTCGCGATCGTGTCGTAGTGGGGGACCTCAGGTGCGTGCGGCCCGGCCTGGCTGGTCCGGGAAAACCCCCGATAGCGGAGCTCGGCCGTCGCGGGGGCCAGACGACGCGTGACGATGGCTCCACGCTCCACACCCACGCCGTACGCGAGCCAGTCCCAGTACACCTCCAGATTGGTCCGCAGACGCAGTCGCCTGGCCTGGCCCGCGTGGAACAGACCGCTGATGTCGATCACCATCGTCTTGTGCTTGCCCGCCGGGAAGCCCAGGTCAGGGTAGACGACCACCCAGTCGCCCGTCGCATCGCGCACCTCGAGGGCCACGCCCCGGGGCTGCGTCTGCGTGCCCTGGGCGATGGCGAGATTGATACTGCTGTCGGTCGGATATACCCAGCCCTGTGCCAGCAACCACAGCGGCGCCTCGTCCGGTGCGGCGTCGCCGAGATCGAGTTCCACGAAGTGATCCCGTGTGATGCCCTGATACGCCCCACGCCCGAACGTCCCCAGGTAGCGACCGTCGCGGGCACGCACGATGTCGGTGACATCGTGTCCCAGGTCATCCCAGGCGCGCGCGACCGGGTGCGGCCGCTGCATGGCGTGGATCGCCATCGCTGACGGCGCGTGCGCCGCGAACCGCTCGTCGACGAACACGTCCAGATCCGCGGGGTGGTCCACCGTCATCAAGGCGAGGTGATCGATGAAGTGCGTCTCCCATAGCTCGCCCGTGATCCGGATGTCATACAGGCCATCCTTCGGCGTGAGCTGGTCGGCTCGAATCTTCACCCAGTCCTCGGTCTGCGTGATGCCGGCGGTGTCCTGGGCGTTGATACGCAAGCCGAGCGGCGAACGCCACAGAAAGTCGGTCACGAAGTGCATCCCGGTGCCGTCGTAGGCGAACACCCACGGGCAGGAGCCCTTGAGGCGTTGTGTGGCAACGATCTCCTGGTCCGCGGCGAGGTCGAACTCGGCCTGCATCACCCCGTTCGGCCAGACGATACGCGCCACGTCGATGCGGGTCCTGGTGCCGAGGCCGAAATGGACGGGTGCCCCGGTCAGCATCTGTTTCTGCACGAGCAAGCCGGTCCGAATCTCGATCTCGCCCCCCACACCGAACGAGTTGATCCGCTGGTCCCCCGCCGCCTGCGTGGCCCGCGCCCGGATCACCTGCCAGTGATAGGCGCGTGGGCTCTGGCCGATCATGGCGACCGGCCGGCCGTCCGCCAGCCCGACGAGATCGAGGAGGCCGTCACTCGACAGGTCGGCCACGGTGAACGTTTCGAGATCGGGTGTGGCATGCGGACGCAGTCGGCCCCCTGCGTCGGACAGCCAGACCTGTGTGCCGGTCGGACCGGAGCCGACCAGATCCAGCCCGCCGTTGTTGTCGAGATCGGCGAGGAACAGGCGATAGGTTCCAGCCGGCGCCTCGGCTGGCAGCGTCGCCCAGGTGGTCACCGGCTGCAGATCCCACGCCTGCTGGTCCCCGGTCGCCGAGAGGCGCTGGACGGTTCCGCCGGCTTCGAGGGCGAGGAGGTCGAGTACCCCATCCGCGTTCAGATCGCCGACGGTGATCCCCGCGACCGCACCAAGCTCCGCCGGCGTGGGCCAGGGACGGAACGCACCTCCCTGCTCGTTCCTGAACACGTGCACCCTGCCTTCCCCGTCCAGGAGCCCGGCATCGGGGTCGCCATCCAGGTCCAGGTCGGCCCACACGAAGCCCCGCACGCCGGTCACGTTCGGGAACGGCCGCACGACGAGAAACGTGCCGTCGCCGTTGTTCCGCAGCACCACGTTCGGGAGGTGCCTCAGACCCACCACCACGTCGAGATCACCGTCCATGTCGATGTCCGCCGCCCAGACGCCGAAGCAATCCATGTCCGTGACGGGTGCATCGACGGCCTCGAGAGTGACGTCGGCAAACGACCCGTCATCCGTCTGACGGAACAGTCGCAGGCCACCGCCACCGGCCAACACCAGATCCATCCGGAAGTCGTAGTCCCAGTCGATGGCCAGGATCGCGTACGCGCTCGGCGGGACGGCGTCCGGGCCGGATGGAAACGAGAGCGTGGCGGCAGCGGTACCCGTCACCTCGACCGTCTGATCGTCGCCAAGGAACACGGTCGGCGACATCGGCGGATTGAGCACCGCTGCGAGCAGCGTGGTCCAGGGGCCCGATCGGTCGGCGTCGATCGGTTGGGCGGAAAACTCGAGACCTGCGTCTCGTGGCGAGGGAGCTGCGCGCGGCGGCACGAGGGTCAGAAACTGCTCCACCGGCTCACCGAGCGCTTCCGATGCGCTCGCCACCGCCAACAGATCCGCCCTGAACTCCGGCACGCTGAGGAGCACGTTGCGAAGAAAGGCCACGCTGCGCGCGGCCAGCGGGAAATCGGTCTCCGCCGCGGCGCGCTCGAGTGCCTGATACTGCTGGGTGGCCAGCTCCGGCCACGTGTCCCTGAACGTGCCGAGCCGCGCGATCGCATCGCGGAGCACCTCCACGTTCTCCCGCTTGACGCTCAGCCGTGCCCGCTCGACGAGGACGGCCAGATTGTCGGGGTCCAGGGTGAGGATGGCGTCGAGCAGCGCCTGGGCCTCGGCGTCACTGTCGCCGTCGCCTGCCCGCTCGACCTCCTGGGCGAGCATGTAGAGCGCTCGGGCGTTCCGTGGATCGAGCTCGACCGCGCGTCGCAGATGCGTCACGCCGGCATCGAGGCGACCCTCAAGACTGTCGAGAATCCCCAGCAGCACCGCGATCTCACTGCTCGAGGGTGCCAGGAAGTGCGCCTGTTCGAGATACCGGGCCGCGTCGTCGAGCTCCCCGCGTCTCAGATGCAGCACGCCGAGATTGGCCCAGGTGGCCGGTTCTTCCGGTATCAGCTCGCCCGCTCGAAGAAACGCGGTTTCGGCGTCATCGAGTACCCCGATGTCGAGTGCGGCCAGGCCGACGTAAAAGGCGGAGACCGTGTCTCGATACGCGGTCGACCCTGGCCCCGGAAGGGCGCCGTCGCGGCGCACGACCAGGTACCCGGCGCTGGCGACCAGCAGGAGGGCGGCGAGGACGAAGACCGGGCGAGGGCGCACGCGACCTGACGGGCTGAAACGGAGTCCGAACCCGCGTGTGACACGCATCATGACTGTCGAGGATCCTACTAAACTCGAAGCCCGGCTGGGTTGCCCATGTGGCGCAGGCCTTCAGGCCTGCGTGGCACGGCGGAAGCCTTGCCCCACTGATATGTCAACGCGAGTGCGGCCAGCGCTCATAGTAAGAACCGTCAGGCCCGTCGTGGTCGGCCAATAGACACCAGCGGCCCTCAAGGGTCTTGCTACCGGTGTGGACGGACCCAGAGCACCCAAAGCCTGAAACCCAAAGCCTGAAGCCAGCAGGTGGTGCTGCAGCAGCTCGTTACACGCGGGGTCCGTCACGTCTCCGGCCTGCGCCAGTGTAGCGGTACATGTTGCCGGCACTCGCGTCGCAGAGACCCACCAGATTGAATGGCGCGATGCTCCGCTCGACCATCCGCTCGAAGTCAGCGGCCTGTGCTGGCGACGGTGCATGCGTGTCCACCAGGGGCGTCAGCTGGTTCCGCACGTCCCTGACCACCTGACGAAATGCTCCGTCGTCTGCGCAGAGGAACAGGCCGTGAAACTCGTCGTGTGTCGCGAGTCGTTGATGTTCGTAGCTGGTCGCCGCCGCGAAGTACAGCATGGAGTAGGCGGTCAGCAGCCGGAATCGACCGAAACTGGCGTAGCAGCCGGACACGAGCTCGTCGATGAGCGTCAGCTCCGCGAGCACGGCCGCCTCGTAGCGTCTCAGCTCGGATGGGAAACTCTCGTCTTCCCAGCAGCGTTCCACGACACGCATGAGCCGTTCAATGCCACACAGCGTGTGCGCGATCCCCGTGCTGAGGAGCGGGTCGACGAACCCGGCCGTGTGCGGCAGCAATGCCCAATGTCGCCCGACGACGGTGTTGACGCGGCGTTGCAGACGTCCGGTGCGACGCAGGGCTCCGGGCGTCTGCGCCACTGTGGCGTGACGAAACAGACTGGCGACAGACGGGTATCGGTCCAGCCATTCGTGCCACTCGCGTTCCGGTGAGACGGAGGGGTCGTCTGGATGGCGACCCTCGTCGATCACGACACCGGCACTGGTCACGCCGTTGTTGAAGCGCAGGATCCAGAGCCACGCCCCGTCGAGCACATGATGCTGCGCGGCGTCGTCGCAACAAAACGGATGGTCGGCCACACGCCCGCCGAGCGCCGCCAGTCGGTCGTGCCACGGCTCGACCCCGACGAAATGGCTGTACACGGCCCGAGAACGGGTGCGCACCGAGGACACGTCGTCCGTCAGGCCGAGCGACCGCCGCAGGAACCCGGCTTCGCCCGTGGCATCGATGAGGAAGCGGGCCGTGATCGACACGGGCGTGGCGCCCCGATGGCCGCGGAGGATCCAGCCGTCGCTGTCCCGCACGTCTGTCTCGGTGATGTCGGTCTCGTCCAGCACCCGCAGACCTGCACGCTCGACCTCCTGCACGAGGAACCGGTCGACGTCTGAACGCAGCCACTGTGTGTCGCTGTGCTCGTCATCGCTGTTCGCGGTCACGAGCAGCTCGTTGGCGTGTGCCGCATCCGGCACGAACGGCTGGCCGGCCTCGTGTGTGAAGAAGCTGAAGCCGCGCTTCACCCCGCACACGACCGACGGGTAGGTGGCGTGCCACGAGCCGTATGCCGTCAAGGGCAGCAGTCGCGGCAGGTCGTAGCGTCGGGCGAGATCGTCGAGGACGAGGTTGGCGATCGGCGTCGATGACTCGCCGATGGCGAACCGTGGATGTCTGGCCCTGTCGATCAGCACCGGTGTCAGGCCGATGCGGTCGACGATCAAGGTCGTGAGACTGCCGGCGAACCCGGATCCCAGGATCGCGATGTCGGCGGCGACCTCGATCACCGGTGCACCTCGCAATCGCAGCGGACGGCTGGGACCGTGCGCTGCGACAGATTCATGCGGTGCATGCGCTCTCGTCGCAGTGGCCCGCATCGGCCACACCGATAGCACTGCTCGATGTCCCAGAGGTCCATGACCACGCGACCTCGATGACGATAGCAGATATTAGGGCCCTCCAACGCTGCCGTCCGGCCCCACCGACGCGTCCCCGACGGCCCGACTGGACCATCGAACAGACCACCTTTCACGGCTTCTCCATGAGCGCCCCAGGCTGGCGGGTCTGGGAAGCGGACGGACTGGCCGGCAAGGGGGTGCTGTCGGTCCGGGTCGGACGCGGCGGGCGACACGTGACGCTGGTCAACACCCACCTGCAGGCAGAGTACGGCGACAACCGATATGGCGACGTGCGGGCGGCGCAACTGGGCGAGCTTGGTGACGTCATCGAGCGGCTACCCTGGGCGCCCCCGATCATCCTCGCGGGCGATCTCAACACCCGGCCGGACGAAGACGCGGTGTTCCAGGGGTTCCTGCACGACTGGCTGGACCTGGGGCGTGATGTTCGCGAACAGTGCCGATGCGGCACGCAGATGAACGCCGACGGGCGGCCGGGTGCGTGGATCGACTACGTCCTGGTGCGTCCGCCGGAGGGCGGGTACGTGGCGACCGTGGACTTCGAGTTGTTCCGGAACCGGAGCCTCGACGACCCCTATTCCGACCACCACGGACTCTTCGCCACGATCGAGATGCAGGAGGGGCGCAGCGCCCCGTTGCTCGGCGCGCTGCTGGCCTCGCCGTTGCGGATGACCCGACGACGATCCCGGCTTGCCTCCTTCGTGGGCACGCTGGACCTGGTGAGCCGGCGATCACTCACCTGATGTGTGTTCCGGGCACATCGGCCCTGGAGCCGAGCCACCGGAGCGGCCTCGCTCATACCTCTACAGGCCACTGGGTGTATGCTCGGATCAGACGCTCGCCGGTTCGTCATCGCGCCATTCCGCACGTTCTGCCGGAGGGAATATGCGACGCCAGGTCAGTCTCGCGGCGACGATCCTCGTGATGACCCTTTTGGCCGGCGTCCTTGCCCAACAGACGGCCCAGCGTCCAGGCGAACCCACCGGGCAAGCGCCGGGCAGGTACTACGTTCGCGCGCACACAGAACAGCCCCCCTCCACCATCAGACACCGGTGCGGCCGAGGTGTATGCGGCCACGTACTTTCCGAACGCGACGAGCGTCGAGGACGCCCAGCCGCTGGCCGTCAACGCCGGCCAGGAGTTGTTCGGCATCGACTTCGCGCTGGTGACGGTCGAGACCGTCAGCATTTCCGGGACCGTCGTGGGCACGACAGGGGAGACTCTGGACCAGAAGCTCGTCA
The DNA here is from genome assembly GCA_022562495.1 of Acidobacteriota bacterium. Classification (GTDB taxonomy): domain Bacteria; phylum Acidobacteriota; class Vicinamibacteria; order Vicinamibacterales; family UBA8438; genus NP936. The sequence goes on along the minus strand of JADFPE010000161.1, from coordinate 638 downwards.
ACTTTCACCGTCCAGACACCTTCGCCCCCACCCAGACCGTCCCCGTGTCGCCGGACGGGCAGTTCTACATCCCGGGCCTCGTGCCCGGCGACTATGAGCTGCGCGTCATCGACCCAGAGAGACGATGTGTCTTGAGAACGGGGTCCACCTTAAGGAGCCGAACAGTGGATGCATCTGAATTCTTTCTCCAGCAGTACGACGACGTCCGCTCCATCATCAATAGCATGGTCCTGACCGAGCTCAGCGACGACCAGATGAGCACCCCGTCTGAGGCCGGACTCAACTCGCTGGTGTGGTATCTCTGGCATGTCTCCCGCTGGAACGACATCGCCACGCGGGTCGTGGGTGAGAAGAGTGAACAAGTACTTGACGAACACTGGCTGCGGCGCATGAACGTCGCACGCCGAGACTGCGGTACGGGTATGACTCCAGACGAGTGCGCGGCATTCAATTCTCAAGTCGATCCTGCCGGTGTGCGGGCGTATTGGGACGCCGTTGGTGAGCAAGTCCAACAGGTTGGTCGGTCTGTCCCGTCTGATGAATGGGATCACGCCGTCGAAGATACACGCCTGAGCGACGTGCTGGCTGACGGCGTGATAGGTAGCGAACGGGCGCGATGGCTAGAGTCGTTCTTTGCG
>JADFPE010000160.1 GCA_022562495.1 Acidobacteriota bacterium | reverse complement strand
CATCTGCTGGTCGGCGGGATGGATGGCGGCGCGCGTCGACAGCTGGCTGCGCGGGCGACGTCACAGGGGACCTTGGCGGTCACCGTCGACGCGATCACCGCGGCCGGCGAGCGGTTCGGTGTACCGGTGCTACCCGCGCTGGTCGATTCGCCGTCCGTCCGGGCGGCAGCGACCTGGTCGTGCCTGGAACCGGGTCGCACCATGGTCGATATGCTGCGTGAAGACCCGCGGGTCTTGCCCGGCTGGCGCGCGATGGCTCAGCTGGTCCTCGAACACCTGTTTCCGCCCGCCGCGTACATGCGACAGGCGTACGCCGTGTCGCATCCGATCGTCCTACCCCTGGCCTACACATACCGGATCCTCACCGGTGTGGCCAAGTCGTTCCGGCGACATGAGAAAGCTGTCAGAGGCGTTGGTCGTCTGGCCCTGCGGCCTCGCGGTGTGAACCGCTCTCAGGCGTCTTCCACGCGCGGACTGCAGACCAGCCAGGCTTGGCTCGCGAGCCAGCCACCCGGGAGGGTGATCGGGGAGAACAGGACCCGGTCGATGATGAACTGCGTCTCGACCCGATCGCGCAGCAGGCGCCAGTTGAAGCCGTAGTGGGAGTGAAACGGGACGTCCGACGCGCCGTAGATCGGCCGGCCGATCGTGGTCCTACGGGTGGCAAGGATCATACGCAGGGCGTCGCGCAGCGACTACCGCTCGTACGAGCGGTAGTCACTCAGACCCCGCCAGGCGGCGAGCGTCCGCACGACATATTTCAGGATGAACGCTGGACCGGTTTCGACCGGCACGCTGATGATGACCCGGCCATCTGGGCGCACGCACCGCGCGAGGTCGCCGAGGACGATCTCGACGGCCGGCGGCGGACAGTGCTCGAGGGTCTCCATGCAGATGACCAGCTCGTAGGCGTACCGATGCTCGGGCGCGGCGAGCGCATCTGTCGTGAGGAATCGGACGTTGGGCACATCGGTGAACCGCTGCCGGCAGTTTTCCAGCTGTTCGGCATCGAGATCGGTGCCCACACAGTGTGTCCACCGGTGTGCCACCATCCCCAGGAAGGTGCCGTCCCCACAGCCATAGTCGAGCAGGCTGCCGGTCCGGGTCCCGGCGAGCCCCAGCGCCGTCCGGAATCGCGCGGTGTGCCCCCAGGCGATGACCCGCGATCTACAGCGCAGCTGTTTCAGCGCGTAGTGACCGTCCTTAACCATGACTGCGCGGATGTCAGTTCTGTCGCAGGTCTTGCGCCTCGAGCCTCCTCAACTCTCAGCGCTCGGGCCACCCTGCGCCTCGAGATCCACGACTAGCTTCGGGGCGTCGGCAGCGGGCGTGTCTCCCGAGGGTTCATCGGCAACACGGGGTTGTCCTCGGTGGCAAACGAGAACCAGTTCTTGAGACGCGCCAAGGCTCCACTCTTCGAGCCGACGAGCGTGTCGAGCTGCTCGATGACGTCGAGCGCCTCGGCCAGCGTCGACACGATGCCGATGCCCTGGGACGTTGCCTGGTCGTGCGTGGCTTGGTCCGCGGTGTCGCGCAGCATCAGCAAGGCCTTCGCCGCGGACGACCCGATACAGTCGACGCATTCGACAAACTGGTCGTCCACGACCAGATCGAGCCGGAGCGCCTGGGCGATCTCGCCCCTGGAGCTCGGCACTGTGGCCACGGATGGCAAGTAGAAGCCCTGGCTTTCGATCCACCACTGGGTCTGGACCTGGACCGTGTCGCCCACGGTTGGGGGACGCTTGGTCAGGAAAAACACCTCCCACCGGTTCCGGCGCGTGAGATCGTAGAGCCGCGCGATCTGGTCGGGCTCGTAGGCCGACAGCGTCGTCCACCAGTTCGGGGTACGGATGATTCGCCGCCAGGCCCGCTTCAGCTCGACCGTCGGCAGGTCGCGGGCGGACACCAACCCGGCCTCGATGCCGATCAGATCCTGGCAGGCGCTACCGAGCGCCGTCTGGAAGTCCGCCAGTACGCCGTCGATGTCAAAGCCGAGACGTAATCCCATGTGTCTCCTGGCAGTTCGTCGTGACAGTCCCGCACCGCACCGAGAGCCGTCATACTCAGCGCCGTGTTCGGCCTGTGCAAGGTGCGACGAGGGGGCATACCGGCGGTATTCGACCGAGAAGCAACGCCGTGAGCCGGGATGCAGCGCCAGTCGACGGCAGCGGGATTTTCACCGCGGGCTGCTCGTCTCGGTGCGACTGATGGCGTCGTGCGTGGACCACGAGGGCGGCCAGCACCGCGGCCAGCGCTGCGTTGGCCGGCATCCGCAGCCCGGTCTCCCAAAGGTTCTGCACCATCACGGCCACGAGCCCGCCCGCTGCGCCGATCCGGATCCAGAACACGGCGGTGCGGTCGCTCATGACACGCCGGCGTGCCAGCCGCAGGAACGACAGCAGCGCGACTGCCGCTGGGATCGACAGCAGCAGACCGCCCTCCGCGACGATCTGCAGATAATGGTTGTGCGCCTGGTTGAAATACACCACCCGGTCCGACTCCTGATATACCAGCATAGCCGTCTGGTAGGTACCCGCACCAGTACCCGTTGCCCAGAAGTCTTCAATGAGCGGGAGTGTCTCACGCCAGATCGCGATGCGACCACTGCTGGTGGCGACCGTCTGGTTGAATCGCTGGACGAGCGCGTCGGTGTCGGCGAACGCGACGACAATGATCGCCGCCGCGGTCACGTAGGCGCCGAGCCAGCGGCGCCTACGGCGGTCGATCTGCCGGCTGCCCACCAGCACGACAAACACGGTCGCGGCGGTGAGGCCGAGTAGACCGGAGCGGGACAGGGTGACGAGCAAGGCCACCGTCATCAGGATGCCCGCGAACAGCAGGAACAGGGCCCGGCCGTCGAACACGCTGACCAGACGGGCGGTCCAGTGGTGGGTCGGGTCGTCGGTCGCCGACACATACAGCCGGGCGATGGCATAACCGACACAGGCGGGGGTGGCCATGATCACCCAGGTCGCGAAGTGGTTGCGGTTGATGAACGTGCCAAACGGTTCGGCGCCTTCGCCGAACGGTGCCCACCACCAGTAGACGGCGCCGCTGCCGGAGGCCGCCTGGGCGAGACCGAGTGTCGCGAACACGATGCCCAGCCAGGCGATCACCCTGACCGACCACCGTATGTCTCCCCGCTGGAACAGTGCGCACACCGACCAGAACAGTAGTACGTTCGCGGTTAGTACGCCGGCCGCCCACACCGTGGACCGTGGCTCTACCGAGACACTGGTCAACGTGGTGTCTCGGGCGACCAGTCGTACCGCCTCGATCACCGTGCGTGTCTCGGGTGAGATCGTCGTGAGAACGGATTCGGGGAGCGGCAACAGTTGCAGCCAGGCGCCAGCGACCAGACAGACCAGCGACACGTCGAGCCATCGGTTCCCGGAGCCTGTCTGCCGCATCCTGCCCGCCTGCGCCAGCGCCAGCAGCCCGCAGGTGGCCAGATAGGGGACGGTCGCCCAGAGGTAGACACCACCGAACGCGGCCAGTGGCCACGCCAGCGCCAGGAACAGCAGGACGCGAGCGACGCCGACGAGCGGAGGGTCAGGCCGCGGTCGACGTGTTGCCGTAGTAGTTCTTGTAGGTGTAGCCGTAATAGCGAGAGTAATAGTATCTGTTGCGTGCGAAGTCCACCCGGTTCAGCACAACGCCGATCACGTTCCCGCCCGCCTTCAGCATCTCGACCGCCCGCAAGGCGTGCGCCGAGCGGGTCATCTCGGCCCCGACCACGAAGACCATGCCGGAGAGGAGCGGCGCGAGAATCACGGAATCGGTGACGGCGAGCACCGGCGGCGTGTCGAGGATGATCCAGTCGAACGGACCGGTCGCGAGACTGGCAAGCAGATTCCGCATGCGGTCCGACGCGAGCAGCTCTGACGGGTTGGGCGGGGGCTGACCCGCCGTCACGACGAACAGGTTCGGATCGTGGGTACGCTGGATCGCCTCGCGGATCCGCGCCTGCCCGACCAGCACGTGCGACAAACCGACGGAGTTGGCCAGCCCCAGTGACTTGTGCAGGGCCGGCAGGCGCATATCGGCGTCGATCAACAGCACCCGGGCGCCACCGAGCGCCAGCACCAGCCCCAGGTTGGCGGCACATATGGTCTTGCCTTCGCGCGGCTGCGTGCTCGTCACGCCGATGATGCGTGACGACGAGCCGCCAGCTGTGAAGACGAGCGACGTGCGCAGCGATCGGAACGCTTCTCCGAACTCGTCTGACACCTCTGCCGACAGCACCGGTGGGTGCGCGCCGGGTCCCACAGGCACGAGACCGAGCATGGGCAGGTGGAGCCGCCGGCCGACATCGTCAGGCGTCTTGATCGTATCGTCCAGATACTCGACTACGAACAACAACCCCACCGCGAACAGCAGCCCGATCACCACCGCGGTTCTCCAGTCCCGGCGCGCGTTGGGGGTGAACGGCGTGCTCGGCACCGGCGCACGGTCTATCACCCGCACGTTGTTGGCCCGGCTGTTCACGACGACCTGCAGCTCCGCCTGCTGCTGGAGCAGGCTCTCGTAAACGCGCAGGTAGCTCTCGGCCTGGCGCTCCAGCACCCCGTAGCCCACTTCCTTGCGACTGAGGTCCGCGGCCCGAAGCTGCTGCTGGTCGAACTCGCGCCGCAGCCGCTGCTCTTCGTCGAGTGCCGACTGGTACTCGATCCGGATCGCCTGGATCGCGCGCCGGACCTCGGTGGTGACCTGCAGCCGCGCGCTCGCGATCTCCGAGGTGATCTTGACGATCTCGGGGTGCCGCGCGAGGTAACGACCGGACAGCCGGACCTTGTCTGTCTCGAGCTGGGCGAGACGCGCGGTGATCTGTATCACGCCGGGCGACTGCGCCACCGCCGGGAACGTCACTGCAGCGTCGCTCTCCGGGTCGAGATCGGCGACCTGGGTGTGCAACGATTCCCACTGCAGCCGGTTCGCCTCGGCCCTCAGCACCGAGTCGTTGAGCGACGCGAGCCGCGTCGTGACGATGTCGGTGCTGCTGTTCAGCGAGAGCGCATCCTGCGACTCGCGATACTCGGCCAACGCCCGGTTGCTGGCCTCGACGGCCGCTTGCTGCTTCGCGACCTCGTCGCTCAGCCAGCCCAGCGTCTGCCGCACGGCTTCGAGCCGGTGATCGAGGTTGCGCTGCAGGTACGTCTCGACGTGCGCGTTGATCGCCGCGGCCGCGAAGACCGGGTCGGTCGAGGTGAAACTGATGTCGACGAGCCGCGTGCCGGTGACAGGAGACACCTGAATCCGGCTGTTGAAGTTCGCGCCACGTGAGCTCGTCTCGGCCGGGCGCGCGGGCATCTCGTCTTCCGCCACCGGCGCCACCACCGCGTCGGGACGGATGAACCGGAGGACGCCGGTGCCGATCGTTCGCGCCCACCCGGCGAACGAGGTGCGGGCAGCCCTGATCGCCTCCAGGGGTCCGAACGCCATCAGCGCCTCGCCGCTGAGCTCGGGCACCTGCGAGAGGTCGAGCCGCTGGATGGTGTACTGGGCGAGCCCGGGGCTCTGCAGGATGCGGTACTGGGTCTCGAAGTACGGTTCGGGATCGACCCAGTAGATCGGGTCGTTGGAGTCCATCCCGGCGACCAGCGCGACGCGCTCGTCTTCGATCAGCATGCGCGCCGTCGCCCGGTACAGCGGAATCGTCGAGTAGCTCTGCAGCATCATCAGCGTCACGACAATCGTGAAGACGCTGACGACGAGCCGCCGGTGCCGGTAGATGACGGCGAGCCGATCGAGCAGGTGGACCTCGTCACCGCCGCCGGTCGACACGGGGAGGCGGCCCTGTTGCCCGGGCCGGCCGGTCGATCGGCGTCGAGAGTCCCGTGGCTCGAACATCGGTCTGGTTCGTGTGGTTGTGGCGTCTATCGCGACTGGTCGTCGTTGCTGGCGGCGCGGCCACCGCCGACACCGGTGACGCCGGCGCTCGCCGCCGAGGACACGACCGAGGCCACCGTGCTGTCGAACGTGCCGGCGCGGCCGCTGCCGACCGTCCCGAAGGTGCTGCCTTCCGCGGCGCCGCTGGCGCCGACGCCGGACCGTGCCGCGCCACTTGGCGCACCGAGCAGGGCGGCGAGCGCCGAGGTCCAGCCGAGTGGTGCCGGCAGCTTCACGAAGATCGCGACCGTCTCGTCTGGCCCGATGGTGAAGATGTCGCCCAGCGCTACCGGGTTGCCGTCTTCCTGCTCCGCCACTTCGAGTATATAGGTGCCGCTCGCCACCTGTTCGAACGCGAAGTCTCCTGCCTCGTTCGTCCAGGTCACCGCCGAGATCTCTCCGAGCACGAAGTCCCGCAACCGGACGGTCATGTCGGGCACCCCTTCGTCTCGCGGTGACCAGACCGAGCCGACCACCGAGGTGGTGGATCGGGCTTCCGGGAGGAGGTTGGAGCGCGACAGCAGGAGCGCCGTGCGCCGGGCCGCACGAATCTGGTTCGGCACCTCGTGCTGCGCCAACGACACCGCCGGGCTGATCAGCAGCAGTATGCAGGCCGTGGTTCCGACCGTCCTCGCAAGCTCTATGCGCACTTCACACTCGTCGATCAACTGTCGCGACCGACCGACACTACGGTGCTGTGGATGTCAGCGGAGACGTCGTACCACACAGGCAGTCCTCTCAGCCTCCTATCTCCTATGTCGGCGCGTTCCAAGTCAAGCATTAATGTGTGAGGCCGTGGCGGGATCCGGACGTCACAGCTGCGTTGTCGCTCCCGTCGCCTCGGAATCGGTGACGACGCTCCGAGATGGTATGGGACACGGTCTGTCGCACTGATCTGTCCGACGACGTGCCTGAATCACCGGGCGTGGTCTGTCAGCACGTCTCACCGGCACCACTCGTGCGGGGTGCTGACACCCACGACGGTGGCGTCTGGTCTCTCACTCACCTGACGTCTCTGGTGCAACGAATGCACGCTCCGGCACCCGGTGAGACAGGAATCGCACGGCGCCGCCGCTGCCGGTGCGCACCTGAATCGGGTCGCGTATCCGTTGCGCGAGTCGGCGCACGCCCACCGTGCCGGCGCGTCAACGCACGTCTATGAAATGGAGGATCGCATGTCCAGAAAGGGTGAAACGTGACCGTTCGTCTCGCACTGTCCGCTCCCGACACCGGGCCGCTTCTTGCCGCCCCAGCCCCAGCAGGTCGACTCGCGAGGCGTGACGGCGACGGTCCCAGAATGTCACGGTTGTGCGCGTCTGGAGAGGGAGCTGAGGCCGCTCACTCCCCCCGAACCCGAAGGCGATCCGTGGCCGGGCGGGCGGGCGCTCCCGCCGGCTGGCTTGGCACCAGCACGGCACCGGCACGCTGTGCGTGACGAGCGGCTCGCATGCTGCGCGCGCCCTCATGCGGCAACACCCGGTCGATCGACTCGTCCTCCAACGGTCGGGGACTCTGTGCCGCGGCGGGCCTGTCGTCGTCCGCGGACCGCCCGTTGCGGACCAACGCCAGCAGCACTTGGTCGGAGGCCCCGGCACCCTTGAGTGCTGTGAGCCGGGAGGGCGTGGTCGGACACGCGATGTCGTCCGTCTCGATCAGGTCGAGCAGCACGACCTCGCCAATGCCTGCCCGTGACAGCTTGATGACATCCTTGAAGGTGACCGCCCGCGCGGGCTCCTCGTCATCGATGTCCGTCTGCAGCTCGAACCAGTCCGTCGGTATGGTGCGCTCGGCATCTTCCTTTCGTCGTCCGCGCTCCTTGCCTCGACGGTCGGCGAAGACGGCGCCGTCCTCATGTTGTTATGGGCCCTGTCGTGCGGGTGGAGGAGGGGCGTGCCCAATAGCGGCGGCCACACGCTAAGCACCGATACGGCCGTGCCCGGGTCAGCAGCCGGGACACACGCTCATACCACCGCAGTCGCGACCGCTTGGGCGCCGATACTTTACACCGCGGGCAGGCTCGCATGTGTATCCTCGGTTTCCTCGTCGAATCTAAAATCGTTGAAAGTGGCACACTTGCACGCTTCGTCATGGTTGAATCGCCTATTGAACAAAATAAAAACAGGTGTTGTAAAGGTAAAAATAAAGACATAAAAGACATATGAGATCATAGAGACGATGTTAATGAACTTCTTTGTCCTCTAAAATTCTTCTATTGACTCTCATACGCCGCGATCTCGTCTGCGCCGAATATAGGTGTCGCGCTGGAACTGGAACATGACAGTGAGCGAGGCCGGTGGAGAGGCGAGGCCACATGGCGCTACGCTACCGGCGATCGCCGTTGCTGGGTGTGACGCTGTCCGCCGGGTCCCTCAGGGTCCGCGCAAGCATACGTTCCGGTTGTGGGGCGTCGAGGCGCCCGGCTGGCCAGGCGCGAGAACGGAGCATACAGGCAGTATTCGACCGACGAACAACGCCGCCAGACGGGATGCCTCGGCGGCCGAACGTGCGGAAGTTATTCTTGCGTGGGCCCTGAGAGCGTGAGCAGAAATCGCTGGCACGGTTGATGCGTCGGTGAGCGCCGGTATGCCGCCGGCTGGGCCTACCTGCCTACCCGCGGGCATGGACGTCAGCGTGAGCGGGTGACGGCGCGTGCGGCCCGCAGGCCGACGTCCTGGAGTGCCTGCACGAGGCGGTCAAGGCGACGGCTGTTGCCGATCCACTCCTGGCAGCGGGCGGCTTGCTCGGCCGTCAGGCGGATCGTGACGGTCTTGCCCGCGACCTTGCGGGTCCACAGGTAGTACGGACCGTGCAGACGCGGGGGGTCGGCCTTGCAGCGGCAGGTCGGCTTTCCGCAGCGCATCATGCGCGCGCCGATGGTTCCACGCAGCACCACGCCGACGTCGCTGATCTGGCGCACCAGCACCCGGTGGCGCTGCTCGAGGCGCTGTAGTGTGGCGTCGAGGGGGGTGCGGGTACGGGTGTTCCTTGACGTGCTCATGCCGATAGTATATATACATAAGGAATGGCTGACCACACATCCGATCATCCGCCCGCAGCGCAGACCGCCGCCGGACCGGCGGCGGCGACGCTCTTTCCGCTTCCCCGCGCGGGCGCCCCCGCAGCGCGTCCCGCCCCAGCCGATCCGAAACGGGGTGCCCGGATTCGATGTGCGCAGCGCTCGCAGATCGCCTGGGGGCGCATCGACCTGGAGGCGATGCTCCCCGAGGATCATGCCGCGCGGGCGATCTGGGCCGTGGTGGATCGGCTCGACCTGTCCGGCCTGTACGCCCAGATCGAGGCGCGGGACGATGTCGCCGGCGCACCCGCCATCGATCCGAAGATCCTGCTGGCGCTCTGGGTGTACGCAACCAGCGCAGGCGAGGGCAGCGCTCGCGAGATCTGGCGGCTCACCCAGTGCCACGACGCGTATCGCTGGATCTGCGGCGGGGTCACGGTGGGCTACCACACGCTCAGCGACTGTCGCAGCCACCAGGCCGACGTCATCGACGGGCTGATCACTCACGTGCTGGCGCTGCTGATGCAGCAGGACCTGGTCGATCTGAGCCGCGTCGCCCAGGACGGCACGCGGGTACGGGCCAGTGCGGGTGCCAGTTCGTTCCGGCGCGAGAAGACGCTGCAGGCACTGATGGAGCAAGCTCGGACGCACGTGGAGGCCGTGACGCGAGACGCCGCCGACCCCGCCATCAGCGCGCGCCGCGCCGCCGCGCGCACGCGGGGCGCGCTGGACCGCCTCGCCCGCCTGGAGGCGGCCTTGACGCACGTGCCCGAGGTGACTGCGACCAAGACGCGCAGTGGCGCCAAGGATGCGACGGTCCGTGTGTCTAGCACCGACCCCGACGCTCGAGTGATGAAGATGGGCGATGGGGGGTTTCGCCCCGCCTTCAACATGCAGTTCGCGGCGACGACGGATACGGCTCGCGTCATTGTAGGCATCGCGGTCACCAACCGGGGCAGCGACCAGGGGGAGACGACCCCCATCCTTGATCAGATCGAGCGGCGCACCGGCGAACGGCCGACCGAGATCCTGGCCGACGGCGGATACAACCGGCACGAGGCGATCGATGAGGCCGCCGAGCGGGGTGCGACCTTCTACGCGCCGCTGCCCAAGCCTCGCAAGGGCGACACACGCGATCCGCACGCGCCCCGCGACGACGACAGCGCGGCGGTGGCCGCCTGGCGTCAGCGCATGGCGACTGATGAGGCGAAGGAGATCTACAAGCAGCGGGCCGCGACCGCGGAGACCGTCAACGCCGACGCGAAGGCGCATCGCGGGCTGGACAGCCTTGCGGTGCGCGGACGGGAGAAGGCGCTGGGCAGCGCATTCCTGTTCGCGCTCACCTATAACATCCTTCGCTTGGTCGCGCTCACCCGTTGACGGCTCGCGAACGCGGGCAACAAACCGCCCCGCTGGCCCGGCGTGCCCGACCTGCACAACCCGTGATCATCCGACTTTGCCGAACACCCCGCACGCAGCCACATCTCGGCGCTGGCTGTTGACCGCGGCCCCGCGAAAGCCACGAGCGCCCCACGTCCGCCGACGACATGCCCGCATTGGCTGCTACACGTCGCGGTCCTCCGGTAAACTCAATTCCTGCTCAGCCTCTGAGGGGTGGGATGGGTCATCCGGCCTTCCTCCGCCAGCCTGGACCGGGTGAGAGTCATGCGCCCAACTTTGGCCGGTTCGCAAGCAGCTGGCAGATCGCCTCGACACACAGGCCACATTGCTGCGGCCCCGGCCCGGTCGGGTCGGGAGGCATCGCGTTGCCGCAGCACTGGCAGTCATCCGGTCCAGGCCGTCGCCCCGGTCGCGCGGTGAAGACTGGAATCGGAGCGGGCGGCGGCGGGAGCTGGGGCTTCATCGCCGACACGCGCCAGGCGATCTCCTCAGTGAGCAGCGCCATCACCTCGGGCTTGCGAGCCACCAGCTCGGCCTTCAGTGCTGCGGTCACCCGGTCCTTCGGCCTGAAGGCGATCCGGTCCCCGCCGAGTATCCGCAGGCTGACACCCAGGTCCGAGAGCACCCCTAGGAGGGCCTGCGCCGTCACACGTCCCCCTCGTCGGGGCGGATCGGCCGGGTTCGTGGACGGTCAGTGGCCGGTTCGGCCGCCAAGAGATCCTTTTGTAATATTGTTTCCATTACAGGCTTCTCGCCCGAACCTGGGGTTGAAACCGTCAAAGCGTCAGAACCCCCCGTATTTGTTGGTGATTCTTGCGTTTTCAAAGCGTCAGTACCAGAAGGCGTCTGACGGTTTGAAAACGCGCTTTCACCCCCATTTTCATTGGTGTCTTGACGGTTTGACGGTTTGAGAGGAGGGTAGCGGGTCCAAGCGTCATCGAAGCTAGACCGGTCATAGCCGCGTGCGGTTCCTTGCGTGTTCGGCTTCGGCACGATGCCAAACAGCTTCAGGCGATCAGCAACGGCTCGGGTTGTGATCGGCCTGCCCTTCTTCCAGTCGGCCCAGGGGCGTGAATCGAGTTTCGCGAGATAGCCGACCAACTCGGTCGAGCCGATGAAAACTGCGCTCTGCTCGTCAAAGACCCGACGAATGTCATGCAACAGCTCGATGTTGATGTTGTCGTCGGAGACCTCGCCCATGAGCGCTTGTGCGGCGTCTCGAGCCCGGTCGGGCCACGGGCCGCCAGCGAGGTCCGCAATGGCCAGCAAAGGCTCCCAGACGTCCTGTGCGCGATCGTTCAGCGCATCCGGTAGATCGGGTCGTGCCGCACGGAGTGGCTCAATCGCGGTGGCACCCCACGCCACCAGAGCGGCGTAGATCGGCTCGGCCTGGACGCGCGCGGCCCGTGCGCGGAAGCG
>JADFPE010000159.1 GCA_022562495.1 Acidobacteriota bacterium | reverse complement strand
GCCGCCGATGCGATTGCGAAGCACGTCGCGCCGAGCCTCACCCGAGCTCGACGGCCGTGGCCCCGTTGCCGCCGCGCTCGCGTGACTCCGGAGCGAAGGACCTGGCCAGCGGATGGCGCGTCAGGTGATCGCGCACGACCTGGCGGAGCACGCCCGTCCCCTTGCCGTGTATGATGCGCACCGAGGCCAGGCCATCTCTGACCGCATGGTCCAGGAACTCTTCGAGCCGCAAAAGGGCCTCATCGGCTCTGAGTCCGCGAAGGTCGAGCTCCATGCTGGAGAGGCTCGGCCCCAGGCGCGCGCGGACCCCTGGCGCTTCTGTTTCGGGCTCCCGCTCGACGGCTATCAGCCGGCTAGCCTCGACACGCAGCCGCACGTTGCCTACGCTGACCTCCGCTTCAATCACCACTACTTCAAGCGTTTCAAAGCGATCGAGAAGCGTGCCCGCAAGGCGGGTGCGGGTCTCTGGGCCGGCGCCACGATCGACAAAATGCCGTCCTGGAAGCAACGCTTCGAACGCCGTGACAGCGAAGCGGGTGACTGAGCGAGCCATTTCTCATCTGGTGAGACCGTAGTGGATCGGCCCCGCGTCGGCAGGTCAAGCGACGCTGTGCTTGCCGCGTTGGATCGCATCCGCCGTCGGCGGTGTTGCCAGGCTGACTAGCAGATTGACGACTAACGCCGCTATGAACGCCAGGGGAAGGGTAGACTTTTTCGGAGGCACGGGTTATTCTGAAGCCGTCTGTCGTGGAAGCTGCAGCAGGAGCACGCCATGAACTCCGAAGACATACTTCACGAAGGCGCTCGCATAGGTAACTATGTCTTGGACAGGCGCATCGGCGAGGGGCCCTTCTCGCAGGTATGGAAGGCCAAGCACCACGAACGTCCCGAACACGTGGTGGCCGTTAAGCTGGGCAGCGACCCTACATTCCGGCGACAGCTTGCACGTGAGGCCGGGTTGCCGGACATCCGCCATCCGAACATCGTTCCGATCCTCGATTCGGATACACGCTTTGCGGACAGTCCGTATATCGTAATGCCCTACCTGCCGGGCGGCAGTCTGGCCGATCTGATTGTTCGCCATCCTCAAGGCCTGCCGGAAGAGCGTATCGACCGTTTGCTGGGCGACATCCTTGCGGGTCTGGCCGAGGCTCACCGGCGCGGCATCGTGCATCGGGACCTGAAACCGTCGAACGTGTTCGTGACCAGCTACGGGGTGAAGCTGCTCGACTTCGGTCTGGCGCGCCAGGTGGCCGATGACCTGGCGGCGACCGCACCGGATCTGACCGTGGCGGGCCAGCTCGTCGGTACACCGGCCTACATGGCGCCGGAGCAGCTCGACGGGTCGGTGGTCGATGTGCGAGCGGACCTGTTCGCGGCCGGGGTGCTGCTGTTCGAGATGGTGGCCGGCCGGTCGTTGTTCGCGGCGGCTTCGCCGATCGCCACGATGCACGCGGTGCTCTACGAGCGTCCGCCCGCGCTGACCGGCTCGGCCGGGGTGGAGGCACTGGACCGGGTCGTGCGTCGCGCGCTCGAGAAGAAGCCGGCCGACCGCTATCAGAGCGCCACGGAAATGGCGGCGGCAGCGCGGGTCGCCGACGGCGCGCACGACACAGTCCAGATGGCCCGCGCGGTCGCCGTCACCCGGCTCGTCGTCCTGCCGTTTCGCGTGGTGCCACCCGACCCCGACACCGACTTCCTGGCCATCGGTCTGGCCGACGCGCTGACGGCCTCGCTCTCGGGTCTCGACTCGATGGTGGTGCGGTCGCCGCTCGCGGCCGCCCGGTTCGCCGGGCCGGCTCCCGATCTGGAGGCGATCGCGACGACGCTCGACGTCGACGCGGTCCTGACGGCGACCCTGATGCGGGCAGGTGACCAGCTACGCGTCAGCGCGCAGCTGCTGGAGGCGCCGACCGGCACCGTCACGTGGTCGCACCGATCGCAGACCGGGATCGGCGATCTGTTCGCGCTGCAGGACGAGCTGACCCGGCAGATTGTCGATTCGCTGTCGGTGCCGCTGTCCCGCTCGGACGAGCAGGCATTGAAACGGGACGTGCCGGCGAGCGCGCGCGCCTACGAGTTCTATCTACGCGCCACCCAGTATGGCCAGACCAACGAGACCAGCGAGCTCGCGCGTGACCTGTATTTGCAGTGTCTGGAGGAGGACCCCGGCTATGCGCCGGCCTGGGCCCGGCTTGGCCGGGTCTATCGGCGAATTGGGAACTGGGGCGACCGGGCGCGGTCACGCGAGTACTTCGAGAAGGCGGAGTCGGCGTTCCGGAGGGCCCTCGAGCTGAACCCGGATCTGTCGCTTGCCCATCATCTGTATGCCTACCTCGAGCTCGATCTCGGCCGCGCCCAGGAGGCGATGATCCGGTTGCTCGAACGGGCGACACGGCACCGCGCCGACCCGGAGCTGCTGGCCGGCCTGGTCCACGCGCTGCGCTACTGCGGACTGCTCGACGCCTCGGTCGCCGCCTTCGAGAAGGCGCAACGGCTCGACCCGAACGTCGTGACCAGCGTCTGTCATACGTTCTGGATGCTCGGCGACACGCGCCGGGCGGTCGAGACGGAGAGGCCGGAGGACCAGCTGATGGGGATGCTGGCGGCGGTCCGCGACGACCAGACGGCGCCGGTCATTGCGGAACTGAAACGTCTAGAGGCGCAGGCCAGGGGGACGTAACTGTATCAAACGCGGGCATTTCTGGCCGTGCTCGAGTAGGACCGCGACGCGTTTGCGGCGTCGTTCGACGCGACCACCGAGGACGTCCGCGACCCGGAGAGCTTCTACTATAGGGCGCTGATGGCCGCCTACCTCGAGGACGTGGAGCGGGCGTTGACGATGCTGGAGCGTGCGGTCGCCGGAGGGTGGTTCTGTCACGCGACCATCGCGCGCGAGCCGTGGCTGGCGTCTGTGCGGGACACGCCGAGGTTCGCCGCCCTGGTCGACGAGGCCGAGACCCGGCACCGCCGGGCCGCCGCCGCCTTCCAGAAGGCCGGCGGCGACCAGCTGCTCGGGCTGACTCGAGGCGTCGCGGGAGGACGCTCTACACCTGGCAGGCGCTGAGGAAGAACAGCCTGCTGGCTTCAGGCTATGGACTGTGAGCGCTCGCTGACGCTCGAACAACGTAGGGCTGCACCCTGTCAACGGAAGCGCGGCCTGTGTCGTGCGTCTGCCCAGAGCCCAGAACCCAAAGCCCAGTGTCCGTCCCGCAGGCCTACGTCCCCGGCTGGACGATCTCGATCCGCACGTCGTCGGGACCGATGACGAACGAGATCTTCATCTCCTGCCCAAGCGGGTTCGTAAAGGGGCGCGGTTCCATCACGAAGTCCACCCCTTTGCTTTTGATCTCGGCGGCTGCGGCATCGAGGTCCGGGAAGCTCCATCCGAGGTGATCGACTGCCCGGCCCTGAGTGGCCGCCAGCGTGCCCTCGCGCTGCTGCGCGACGAGGAGCCAGGTCCCTCCGTACCGCAGACCGTCGATGCGGCCCTTCAGGCTGTCGCTCTCCCCACCGAAGATGTTCTTGTACCAGGCGAGCGTGGCCGCCGGGTCGGTCGAGTTGAGATGGATGTGGTGGAAACCCAGCCACTCATGGTCTTCGACCACCTCGATGCGCGTGCCCCAGGGGTCGGTCAGAAAGGCGAGCTTGAACAGACCAGGGATGTCCCTGATCGGCTCGTCGGGGTTGTCGATGTCGAGTCCAGCCGCTTTCCACCCGGCCATCCTGGCCGTCAGGTCGCGGAACGAAAAGCCGATGTGATTCACGCCGGTGCCCACGCTGACGCCAGTGGGGTCCCGCTCGAACCAGATGAACTGGGTCGTGCCGACCTGGCAGGCGCCTGCGCGCCCGAAGTCCTCGCACCCCATGTGCTCGATATACCACGCGGCCGCCGCTTTGGCGTCCGGCGCGGTCAGGTGCATGTGGTGATAGTCGGCGGCGTCGGCGGCGGCTGGCAGACCGGCGATGGCGGCGAATGTGGCAACGCTGGCGGCGAACAGGATGTGTGTTGCGTTCATGATTCGATCCTCATCGTGGCGAACCTCACAGGTGGCTGAAGACAGCGGCGATGCCACTCCGCCTGCGCCGAGGGTACGGTGGACAGGCCGGCTGCTCCTGTCTCCCGCGTCCTGTCTCTCGAGAGCGCTTCTAGCGCGAGAGCGCGGGCCTCTATTCCGGGATATTGGGCATCTGCATCTTCTCGTAGCCGGCCGGCGGCGCGAACGGGTCGTCCCCGAACGGGCCCTCCTCGAGCGACTGCAACGTGATCGTCATGGCGCCGTTCTGGTCGTTCGCGTCCAGTCGGACGACCCCGCCGTCCGGCAGACCGGGCGCGTTGCTCATCTGCCGGTAGCGCAGCAGCTGCTGCTGGGGGCCGCCGCCACCGAGCATCGGCATCCGCATCGCCTCGAGCGCGTCGCCCATGCGGGCGAACAGCTCGAACAGTCCGCTGTCGAGCTCGGAGGCGACCCAGAGGGTGCCCTCCTGTCCAGGCTCCAGCCCGGTCATCCGAACCCCGATCGCGCTCCAGGGGCCGATCGTCTCGGTCTGGCCGGTCGGCTCGAAGCGGACGGTGTCGATGTTGACGCTGGAGCTGTTGTCAGCGCCGCCCCCGGCGCCCGCCATCCGCTGCATCATCTGAAGCATCTGTTCGCCAAACTCCATGTAGCGCCGCTCGCCATGCATGATCATCAGCATGCCTGGGGCGTCGCCCGACGTCCAGACGATCGAGACCGCCTGCGGCTGAGCGATGTCGATCCGGACGCTGTCGTCGCTCATCCAGTAGTCCATCGTCATCGCCGACTGGCCGCCGGCCTCGATCTGCACCGTGGCTTTGATGTCCTGGGCCGACGCGGTAGTGCCTGCAAGGAGGAGGAGGCTGATCAGCGCGGCCAGAACGGCGCGTCGGGACGAGGTCATATGCTCGAGGCTCATGTCGCGGATGTTCCCTATGCTTGTCTTCGCCGTCCGCCTCACCCGGCCCGCAACCCGCGCTGCCTGTCGGCAGACTACGGGTGCCGCTACTTCTTCTTGGCGAGGAGTACGAACACCATGAGGATGTGGAGGACGAACGCGCCGACGCCGGTAATCAGGAACAACACGATCGGGTTCATCTATCAGGTCTCCGTTCGTCGCCGCACGTTGGCCTCCACATTCTATCCGCACCACGGTCCGCAACGGTAGCAAGGCCCTGTCCGCCGCCGTTCGCCGCCGACATTTGACGGCGAACTATGGCGAGACCTCGCCGTAGCCTTGACGAAGGCGGGCAAGATCGCAGACGCGGTTCACACGCCCGTGCCGCTCGGCACCGCCCGCATCCCGACCAGCCGGCCGTCGATGATCGCCTCCGCCTCGGCCATGATCCGCCCCACCAGCTCCTGACAGGTCGGGATGTCGTGGATCAACCCCGCCACCATCCCGGCCGACCAGATGCCGCCCTCGGTATCCCCCTCCTGCATCGCCTTCCGGCCACGCTCGCCCGCCACCAGGTGCTTGATGTCGTCGATCGTCGCGTGGCCCCGCCCCTCGATCGCACGCACCTCCTCGGCCACATGGTTCTTGAAGACCCGCGCCGTGTTCCGCATCGTGCGGAAGATCAGCGTCGTGTCGCGCTCGGTCGCTTCCACCAGCCGCTGCTTGATGTTGTCGTGAATCGGCGCCTCCCGGGTCGCCATGAAGCGGGTACCCATGTTCATGCCGTCGGCGCCGAGCGCCAACGCGGCGATCAGCCCACGCGCGTCACCGAACCCGCCCGAGGCGATGATCGGGATGCGCACCGTGTCGGCGGCGCATGGGATCAAGATCAGCCCAGGGATGTCGTCCTCGCCGGGGTGTCCCGCGCACTCGAACCCGTCGATGCTGATCGCGTCGCACCCGATCGTCTCAGCCTTGATCGCGTGCCGCACCGACGTGCACTTGTGGATAATCTTGATGCCGGCCGCCTTGAAGCCGGGGATGAACCGCTGCGGGTTGTTCCCGGCAGTCTCGACGATCTTCACGCCCGATTCGACGATCGCCTGCGCGTACTCCTCGTAGGGCGCCGGTGTCAGTGTCGGCAGGATCGTCAGGTTGACGCCGAACGGCTTGTCGGTCATCCCGCGTGTGCGGGCGATCTCCTTCGTCAGCGCCTCCGGCGTCGGCAGGGTCAACGCTGTCAGGAAGCCGAGCGCCCCGGTGCTGGCCACCGCAGACACCAGCTCGGCGACGCCGACGCCCTGCATGCCGCCCTGCACGATCGGGTGCTCGACGCCAAACGTCTCGGTGAAACGGGTCGTGATCATGGGTCGCGGAGCTCCTTCAGGATCTGTCGCCAGCGCTCGACGCTGCGCTTCGGCAGGTCACCCAGATCCACTTCGACGCTGCTGATCAGGTCCGTGCGATCGGGGTCTGCAAGCAACTGATGCAGGTCCCACATGTCCTGGGCTCCACCCGCATAAAGTTTGAGGAGGACGAGATCGCTTTTGGTCACGACGGGTAGCGTCTGCTTGCCGACCGCGGCTGGCCGCGCGCGTTCGACCGCGCGTTGCTGCCATCGATGGCGGCCAACCACGAGGTCGGTCGGTCTCGTATCACGCTGAGAGAAGCGCACGACACCGGCCAGTGGGTCGTCCGGGTCGCCGCGCCGGACCTCGACGTCCACACCGATCTGGACGAGCCTGTCCCAGAGGGAAGGTGTCAGACAGCGCGCTTCGGTCGTGAGCAGATCGATGTCGAGAGTCGACCGCGTGACCCCGTGAACCGACATCGCTCCGGCGCCGATCAGGGCATATCCTACGCCGTTCGCGTCGAGCGTGGCGGTCACCTCGACGAGTGGGGTCACTCGCCGCGCCCCTCCATGCAGCCGCTGTGCTGGCGGCCCTGCCGGCGCTGCCTCCGGATGTGCCGGATGGCGGCGCCGCGGTCGAGACCGAGCGAGGCCTGCAGGATCTGCAGGTCCTCCTCACCGAGCCGGAATGCCCAGGCGAACCGTTCCGGGACCGACATCCTCCGCACATGTTGCTGAGTCTGTCGACGCATGTCGTCAGCCACCGACCCCATGGATGGCAGTATAGCTGTCCCGCGACGTGCGTCGCCTACCTGCGCAGGATGAGGTGGTCGAGCTCGCTGGTGGGCAACGCCCGATACTCGCCGGCCCGGGCGAAGAACCCCAGACCGAGACTCACCCAGGCGGCCAGGGCGATCCAGGATGGGGCGGCCATGAAGCCTGGCATGCCGGGTACCGTGAGCAGCACGATGAAACCGACCGAGAGTGCGGCGCCGACCAGGGCGTAGCGGCGACCTCCCGGGCCGGTGTCGACCTGGCCGGTTTGGGCGAGCCTGGCGGCGCCAAGACAGGTGTAGAAGTAGCCGAACGCGGTGCCCAGCGCCGCCATGTCGACCACCCAGACGATCACCTCGCGGCCAAACCAGGGGGCGGCGAGCGAGACGACACCGACGAACCGGATTGCGTTGGCCGGGGTGTGGTGCGTGGGATGGATCTGCCCGAACCAGGGGGGCAGTAGCTTCGAGCGGCCCATGCTGAACAGCAACCGGCTCGAGGCCATGAAGAAGCCGTTGATCCCGGTGAACACTGCCATCGTGACCGCCAGCGCGAGACACGCCAGCCCGGTCGTACCCAGACTCGCCCGCACCGTGGCGCCGGTCGCCCAGAGCGGTTCGCCGGCCACCAGGTCCTGCCACGGCATCACCGAGGCGGTTGCCAGGATCACGACCGCGTACATGACGGCCCCGGCGCCGATGGAGATCACCATGAGCCGGAGACCCTGGCGCGGCGAGAAGTCGAACTCCTCGGCCGCCTGCGGCAAGGTATCGAAGCCGACGTAGAGCCACGGGGCGATCGCCAGCATCGCCAGGACCCCCGCCAGCGGGCCGCGGTCGGGCGCGAAGTAGGGCTGAAGGTTTGCTGCCGAGGCCGCCCCCGAGAGGGGCGTCCCGAGCCCGACGACCAGGACGCCGCCCACCAGCAACGCGGTCATGCCCAGCTGGAGGCGGCCGACACTGCGCACACCGCGTATCTGGAACAGACCGATGCCGATGATGGCGGCGCTGGCCAGCACAACCTCGCCGGCGAACACCTCGAAGCCGGCCACCGTGTAGAGAGACCCGCGCGCGAAGAGCTGCGGCGCGACGAATGTGCCGAGCACCGCCAGGGCCGTGGCGTTGAGCGGGACGATGCTCAGATACCCCAGCGCCAGAAACCAGCCGCAGACGTAGGCGTGGTAGCGCCCGCAGGCGTGATAGGCGTAGGCGAACTCGGCGCCGGCGACCGGGAACGCCCGCACCATCACCCCGTAGCTGCGCGCGATGATGAGCATCGCCGCCCCACCGAGCAGCACCCCCAGCGTGGCGCCGAGCGGCCCGGCGGTGACCAGGAAATCGCCGGGGAGCACGAAGCAGCCGAACCCGATGATGCAGCCGAGCGACAGCGCGCCGACCTGCAACGGTTTCAGAGTGGGGCTGAGCGTGGGAGACAGGGGCGCACTCATCACCCGACGAGACGGAATCCGGTCGAGGCAAAATGATGATCAAACGTGAAGGCGAGTCGGATCCCCTTGTCTGCCATCAAGACGAAGCTCGTCGCGTCGACCGCCGATAGCTTGTGCAGATCCTGACGCTCGAAGTACCGCCACGCCTCCTTCATCTGGGCGGCTGTGCACGTGAGCACGCGGAGGCCTTTCAGCCTGTCGAGCGAGTCCTTCCAGGCGAGGGCGACGTCACGTCTCGCGTGCCGATCGAGAAAGGTGAAAGTTTCGAGCATGATCGGCACCGATGTGTGCAGGCGGGCGCCCTGGGTGGTGATCTCCGCCCACGCGTCGACTGCGCGCGCATGCAGTGGATCTTGCGTGAGCGCGAGCGCGATCCAGGCACCCGTGTCGACGAAGATGGATTCGCCAGCACGCATCGCCCTCAGCGCTCGTCGTAAATGACGTCGTGCTCGACCGAGGTCCGCGACGGGGCGCCGTCCCACAGGGCGACCGGCCCGTCGGACGACGGCCGGAGCCAGACGCGACGAATTGCCTCACGCACGAGATCGGCCACACTCCGTCCCGAGCGACGCGCGGCGCGGCGCAGAGCCTCGAGCTCTTCTTCAGGGAGGTAGACCTGCGTTTTGATCATATGTGTCATGTTAAGCATCAGAGTGACACACGTCAAACGCCTCCCGTCCCAGAGCGCCAGGGTTACAGCTAGACCACCATCCGCTCGGCCATTTCGAGGTGCTTCGGCATGCCGATCGTGCGATACATCTCGACCGCCTCGCCGAGGAGCGTGCGCGCCTTGTCGCGGTCGCCCGCCCCGTTGCGGTCGAGCAGCATCCGCGCATACCAGCGGCGGACCTCAGGCTGAGCGATCTTGTGCGGCAGCTCGTGTGCCTGCCGGAGCGCCGTCTCGAAGTGCTCCTGCGCACCGTCCCAGCGCTCGCCACACGCGGCGGCGATGCCGGCGACCATCTGCCAAAGACGCACCTGGAAGGTGATGACGACCCCTTTCTCTATCCCTCTCGCAACATGCGGGTAGAGCTCGTACACACCCTCCGGTCGATCGAGCACGGCGAGGCTCTCCACGACGCTCGCCACCTCTTCCCCCACACCGAACGGGTTTTCGGCGCCGATCCCCGCCAGGCGCGACCGCTGGACCTGCAGCGAGTCCAGCACCTCCCGGTCGCCGTCATATACACGTGTGAGGACTAGAAACGAAGGGAACATGTCAGCCCAGGACGTCTCCGAATGAAGCCGGGTGGTCTCGAGGTCCGCCTGCGCCGCGGCCCAGTCGCCGGCGAAGAAGCGCGACAGGCCACGTGTGAGATACGAAAACCCCACATAGGGGCTACCGGCTTCCTCGGCGAAATCGATGTCGCGCCGGGCGGCCGCCTCGGCCTCGGAGAGGTCCTCCGCGATCAGGAGGCAGTGGTAGGTTCTGGCCAGATGCGTGCACCAGGTGGCGTACACATGCCCGACGCGCGCGGACAACGCCTCCAGACCCTTTGCGAGGTCCAGTAACTCGCGATACTGTCCCAACAGTAAGTGGGCGAACAGCATCTCCCAGGAAAGCTGGCAGACCTCAAACCGCTCACCGCGCTCCTGCCGCTGTGGGACGGTACGCTGGCCGACCTCGACCAGCTCCGGCAACTGCATGTATGCGTAGTGAATGAACACTCTGGCCTGAGCTAGCTCAGCGGTCAGGTCCCGATGCTCCAGTGTCTCCCCGAGCGCCTCAGCCTCGGCGATCAGGTCGTGCGAGACCTGGTAGTCGTCGCCGGCTCCGGCGGAAAACGTCGCCAGTGCGGCGAGCAGTCGACACCGGGTCGCCTCGTGCCGCTCTCCCAGCGACTCGAGGCCGCGCCGGGCGAGCGCCCCCGCGACGCGCATTCGACCGAGCCAGGCGTGCACCCAGCCGGCGTCGAAGACCGTACTCGCGATGCCTTCGCCGTCACCGAGGCGCTCGTAGGCCTCGAGCGCGGGGTCGAAGCGACCTTCCTTGAGTCGCATCTCCGCGCCCGCCAGAAGCGCCTGGATCAGGGCGACGGGATCGGTCTCGGCCACCGCCAGATAGGCGAAGCCGGGATCGTCGGGGATCACGGCCTCGATCACCGGCACCTGGGCGTCGGGGTCCTTGGCCAGTAGTTTCGCCACGATGCCGTCGAGGGCGATGGGGACACCGGTACGGAGGGCGGTGAGGGGTTCGGGTTCGGTGTTGAGAATGGAATAGACGACGGCCTGCTCGTATTCGCCCCGGAAGGGCAACTGGCCGGTGATCATTTCGTAGAGGACCACGCCCAGCGCCCAGACGTCCGCGCGGTGGTCGATTTTCTCCCCCCGCGCCTGCTCCGGCGACATGAAGGCTATCGTGCCGAGTGTGCTGCCGGGTTTGGTGAGGAGGGTGCCGGCGGCGACCTTGGCGAGGCCGAAGTCCATGATCTTGACCTGCCCCGTTTCCGTGAGCATGATATTGCTGGATTTGATATCCCGGTGCGTGATGTTTTTCGCGTGCGCCGCCTGCAAGCCCGAAGCCGTTTGCATGGCGATGGTGAAGGCTTCCTTCAATCGTAGGGGCACCGGGTTTTGCCCACCCGCGCTGGCAATTTTTTCGTGCAAACTCTGGCCGTCCACGTATTCCATCGCGATGAACATCTGATTGTCAACTTCGTCGATCTCGTAGATGGTGCAGATGTTGGGATGGTTGAGGGCGGCGGCGGCGCGGGCTTCGCGGACGAAGCGGGCTTTTTCGTCTTCGGTGCCGAGGGCCTGGGGGGAGAGGAATTTGAGGGCGACGGTGCGCTGGAGTTTGGTGTCTTCGGCTTTGTAGACGACGCCCATTCCGCCTTCGCCGAGTTTGTCTATCACTTTATAATGTGAAATTGTTTGGCCGATCATAAGAGATTTTTTCTTTTATCGTTTAGTCTGCTTGATCCACCCATTGTCCGGTCACTTCCTGATGCTCGTAACTTCAGGAGATTCCTCCCCGGCTCGGGGGCCGGGGCAGGCTCAGCTACGCTCGCTCGGAATGACAAAAAAAGGGACGCTCCGTCGGAATGACAAAAATTA
Source organism: Acidobacteriota bacterium (assembly GCA_022562495.1). Taxonomy (GTDB): domain Bacteria; phylum Acidobacteriota; class Vicinamibacteria; order Vicinamibacterales; family UBA8438; genus NP936. Next base: position 326 of record JADFPE010000159.1, on the reverse strand, counting down.
TCGATGGACATACCATGCCGACTTCGCCGAGTTTGTCGAGGATTTTGTCCGCCAGAGGCGGATCCGCCTTTGGCGGATAGTGGGAGATGGTTTGGTTGATCATGGTAAAATCCTTCATCGCGGGCGAATGGCCATTCGCCCCTACGAAAACAGGATAGTGTTAATTAGTCCTCCGCCGGGGCGAGGCGGTTGAGTTCTTCGAACCAGTTGAGCACGACGCGCAGTTCGGGGGCGGTCTCTTCGCCGCCGGGTTCGGCCTCGGCGCCGGGGCGGACCATGATGTACCGCCCGTCGGCGGCGACATCGTAGTGGCTTATTTCCGGCCC
>JADFPE010000158.1 GCA_022562495.1 Acidobacteriota bacterium | reverse complement strand
TCGTGGCCGTGGTCCTGGTCGAGAGACGGCCGCACGCTGCTTCTCGTCGGCGCGTTCCGTTCGACCGGCTTTGACATCGGTGCGTTGACGCTGGACGACGACGGCAACGGCGAATGGGAATCGCTGCTAAACGAGCGATACCTGGAGGGGGGGCCAGAGATCTCGCCCGATGGTCGGTTCATGGCCTATGAAGCCACTCCCTCAGGTCAAGCCGAGATCTACGTGCGACCGTATCCCGATATCTATGCCGGGCGCCAGCAGGTGTCCGCAGGCAGAGGCGGCAATCCGGTGTGGTCAAAGGACGGTCGTGAGATCTTCTACCAGAGAGATCGGACGTGCGACGGCACCAATCTGGCTGGGTGTGAGAAGGACATGATGGCGGTCACGATCGACACCGAATCGACCCTCGCGGTCACGGCCGGTGTGCCCGAGATGCTCTTCGAAGACCCCTACTACTCGTCGAACGGCCTCCACTTCGACGTCGCGAAGGATGGCCAGTTTCTGATGATCAAGAGCCTCACGGAGCCGTTGCGGCAGATCACCGTCGTCCGCAACTGGGTCGAGGAACTCACAGCGCGCGTGCCGATGCCGTACCACGCCCCTGACCCCGATTCGACACCGGCCAACGTCACGGTACCGGACGATGGCGTGGCGATCCAGCACGACGGTGTGCTGCTGCACGGAGGGGAGGGAGGCCGCCGACCGCGCGGCCCGGGAACGGCGACCGATTCCGTGGAAGAAGCTCAAGCAGGATCTTGGACTGGGGTAGGGCGGGGCGGTGCGCTATCGTGTCGAGTTCGCACCCTCGGCGGCCCGCGCCTTTCGCACGCTCGAGCGCGTCGTCCAGACGCGACTGGCTTCGAGCATCGACGGGCTGGCTCGATCTCCTCGGCCCCGAGGTGCGGAGAAACTCCAAGGTCGAGATGACCGGTACAGACTCCGGGTCGGTGACTACCGTATCGTCTACGACGTCCAGGACGAGGTGCTTCTGGTGCTGGTGCTGGTGCTGCGTGTAGCTCACAGGCGGGGTGTCTATCGGCGGTCGTGACGTGCACCACCCAATGACTCGACGATCGAACCCCGGTGTTCTGCCGGAAGAAGAGCCACCGCAGCGTGTCGCCTGCAGTCCTTCGTGGAAGCTCTCGTCTCGCGTCAGTGCGATGCGTGAAGACAGTCGAGCAATGACGTGGTGACGACGTCGAATCGCCAGCCTTGAAACTCCTGTGGGATGTCGCCGCCGTTCTCGAGCACGCTGATCAAGAGCGCCTCGAGCCCGCGCCGATTGGCGAGCAACTCGGGGGGCACCTCGAGGGTGTCGGCCACTCGCCGGACGATCTGTTTGAGGCGGTCGAATGTGCCGGCGTAGGGTCGCAGGTCGACGGACGCGTCGGGGTCGGCGGGGCCCTGTCGTCGCGCTGTCTCGATGCACGCAGTGATCGCCTGCCCGTAGCGCGCCACGGCGCGTTCCGACAATCCTTGGATGGTTCCCAATGACGCAAGGTCAGGTGCCGGTTCCGTCGCCAGTGCAATCAACACCTCGTCCCTCAGCAGGTGCCGCCGGGGAATGTCGCGGGCCCTGGCTTCGGTCTCGCGCCACTCGCTGAGCGCGCGCAGCACGGCATGGTGCGCCGGAGACAAGCCGGCGCGCCGCCGAACCTTCACGTAGGCCACGTCCGGCTGTTTGTCCTCCGCCCGCGCGCGGCGTTGGTGTTCGAGCTCTTCTTCGAGCCAGGCCGCACGGCCGAGGGCTGCCAGTTCTCGTGACAGCCGCCGGTGCATCGGCAACAGATACACCACGTCCAACGCCGCGTAACGAAGCTGCGCCGGCGACAGCGGACGTCGTAGCCAGTCGGAACGGGTTTCGCCCTTCTCCAGGACCACATCCAGCAGCGCGTCCACCAAACCGCGGTAGCTCAGCGAAAAACCATGGCCGGCAAACGCGCCGGCAAGCTGGGTGTCGAAGATGCGTCCCGGCAGAGCGCCGGTCAGCAGTTCCAGCACGTCCAGGTCCTCGCCGCAGGCGTGCATCAGCGTGACGACCGAGGGGGCGATCAACAGGTCTGCCAGTGGCGTGAAATCGGAGATCCCGAGCGGATCGACCAGCACCACACCGTCGCGGTCGGCCACCTGCACCAGCGCCGGAAGCGGATAGTAGGTGCGCTCGCGAAAGAATTCGGTGTCGACGCCGATGACTCCTGCCGCCGACCAGCGCCCGCAGGCTGCCGCCAAATCGGCGTCGCTGGTGATCAACGACGAGGCAACGTCTGATGTCGAAGGGGACACGGTGTGGCAGGCGAGCGAATCTTGATCTCAACGTTCCATCGGGCGGGGTTCAGGAACAGTTTATCGAGCCGCCTCGTTGCTGATGCGATACAACTTCGACTGCGTCCGCAGAATCAGACTGCCCCGCACCACGGCCGGGGTGGCCAGCGCCATCTCGTTCAGCGAGTTGGTGCCAAGCAGCTCGAAGTCCGGCCCGGCGCGGACGACGAACGTGTCGCCATCCTCCCCGAGCAGAAAGACCCGGCCGTTGTAGGCCCACGGGGACGCGGTGAACCCCGAACCCGGCTTGATCCGTGTCCGACCATAAACCTCACGACCGGTCCGGGCGTCGTGATTCAGGAGGAACCCCCGGTCCAGCAGCGTGTAGTAGTGGTCGCCGTAGACCAGCGCCGACGTGTTGTAGGTACCCAGCATCGGCTGATACCAGACGATGAAGTCGTTGCCGCTCTCTCCCGGGTGCAGCGAGATGTCTCCGGACGCACCCGGGCGGATCGCGTAGACCGGTCTGGGCAGCCCGCCCGGGTAGCCGGAGTTGATATAGACCAGCCCGTCTCGCGCGAACGGCGTCGGGACCACGTTCACCGTCATGCCGGCAAGCTCCCACAGCAACCGCCCGTCGAGGTCGTAGGACCGTACCCGGCGGCGCCCGGCCGTCACGATCTCGGTCCTGAGGTCGTTCTCCCAGATGAACGGGCTGGCCCAGTTCTCCACCTCGTCCCGTTCGACCCGCCAGAGCTCGTCGCCGGTCGCGGCATCAAGGGCGAGGAGAAACGACTGCGTGGTGTTGTCGTTGACGACATACAGCCGCCCGTCGTGCAGCGCGGGTGATGCGGCGGTCCCGAAGCGCTGACGGCCCGTGAAGACACCGAGCTCGTGGGTCCAGACCACCTCACCCTCCAGGTCCAGCGCGGAGACCAGGCCGATGCTCCCGAAATAGACGTAGACTCGCTCGCCGTCGGTGACCGGCGTTTCCGACGCATAGCTGTTCTTGAGATGTCGCTCGATCGTGGGGGCGGCCGTGTGCAGCTCGCGCACCCAGCGAACGGCGCCGGTCTCGAAGTCGAGGTCGTACACGAGCCACCGGTGGCTCGCGGTCGACCGTATGGCCCCGCTGTCGGCACCCGGGTCGTACAGCCCCGGGATCGGGGCACGCTCCTCGCCGGCGCTGAGGGCTGTGGTCAGGAAGATGTGGTCGTCCCAGACGACCGGCGAGCTCCAGCCGAGACCAGGAATGTCGACCTGCCAGACGACGTGCTCGGTCTCGCTCCAGGTCTCGGGCAACCGGGGATCGTCGGCGACCGCCCCGGCGTCTGGACCGCGGAACAGGGGCCACTGGCCCGCCTGCGCCATCACCGGCCCCGGTCGAGTCAGCAGCAACACCGTGATCACGCCGATCGCCGCACGACGGATGGGTCTGCTCCCGGCCGCGCCTCGCGTCTCAGCCATGTCGTGTACCTGCGCCACGCCTCAGTACCGGCCGGATCCACGGCAGCATCGTGTCGACCATGAGGAGCACGGTGATCCCGCGATGACGCAGATCGCCGCGTTCATCACAGCGCATTGAACGCAGCGGCACTGGACACCGGTTGTCCGGCGAGCATCGCGCTCTTCCAGGGCGTGACGACCCGGCCACACGCGTCGTCAGTCAAGGACATTGGCGGAGGCCTCCGCCCCTCCTGCCTCCTGTCTCCTGCCTGCGGACGATCAGTAGGCGTCCAGCCCCTCGGTCAGCTCGATGTAGGTGCCGAACGGGTCGGTAAAGAACGCGATCGCCAGATTCAACGCGGCCACTTCGGTGTAGGGCCGGTCGAACGTGACCCCCTGCGCCTCCAGCTGCCGGCAGAACGCCTCGAGGTTCTCCACCTCGAACCCGATGTGGTCGAGCGACCGGCCACGGGTACCGACCGGGGTCTCGTCCGATGGCGAGTAGGTCAGGTTCACACCAGGCAGATCCGCCGCCTGGAACGACCCGCGCATCCCCGCTACCGCATTGAAGGTCTTCACATACCACGCCTGCATCTCGTCCACCGGCCCCGCAAAGTGGATGTGATGCAGGGCAATCGGCTGCGTCTGGGTCCGGTTCTCGACAAACTCCACCTTCACGTCGTCCGGCGCCATCGTGTAGGCGATGTAGGTGTCCTGGTCGGCGATGTGGGCGAGCCCGTCTTCGACCGCCAGCGCCGGCGGCAGCTCGGCACGCGTCACGATCGGGTACCCGGCGCGGCGCACCGTCTCGACCATCGCCCGCGTGCTCGGCACCGAGAAGCCGATGTGGTTCACGGTTGTTCCCTTGGTGCCGCCGGCCGGCTCCGCCTCCCGCATGAACACCAGCACGTTGGGAAACTTGACGATCTCCAGGGTGCCGAGCGTGATCAGCTCACCGCCCAACGTGTCGACCCAGAACCTCTTGTGCTCGTCGATACTGGTCACGGTCAAATGGTGATGACCGTAGACGATCGGGCCCTGACTGGCGGCCGTCAGTTGCGCCAGCGCCACCGGCGCCACCGCGAGCACACACAGCGCCGACATCGCCGCAAGCACCATCGTTCTCGTCATCAGACTCCTCCCGTCATCCGAATGTGACGGCATCGTATCAGGTCGCTGACCCGGCTCGCAGTCCTAGCAGTCCGGGGTGACCGTCCCGCGTCGCACCGAGGGTCGTCGAGATCGACACCGCGCACGGCCCCTGCACGGCGAGACGAGGGAGCATACCGGCAGTCTTCGACCCGGCGGGATAAAAGGCCAGTGCCGGCACTTGGCGGATGCAGCGCCAGCGGCAGGCCGCTGGACTTTCACCACAGGCTGCTAGCGACCGCTGCGCCTGCGCAATCAGTCCGGCCGTCACGGCCCGGCGTGTCCACACACCGGCCAGCGCCTCGCGTGTCGAGAGCCGATGCGCGGTCACACTGCCGGACGAGGACATCGCGTCAACTCGTGATGTCGTCGCCACCACGATAAGCCCCGCGCACGTCGTGGTATCGCAGACGCGCCAGATCGACGAGCATCCGGAGCGAGTCGGTCACCGGATGCACCCGACTCGATGGGTCGTTCACCCAGATGACCGGCACCTCGACCACGCGATAGCCGAGTTTCCGGGCGATCCAGAGCAGTTCCACATCGAAGGAAAACCGTGTGATGCGCTGCAGGGTGAAGATCCTGTGCGCCACGTCCCGCCGGAAGCACTTGAACCCGCACTGCGTGTCCCGGATGCCGGGCACAGCGACCAGCCGCACGATGTGGTTGAAGACCCGCCCCATCGACTGACGCCACCAGACCTGTCTGACCCGCACGTCGGAGCCGGCGATCGCGCGTGACCCGATCGCGATATCGCCACCCGCCTCGAGCGCAGCGATCAACCGCCCGACCTCCGCGATTGGGGTCGAGAGGTCGGCGTCCGAGAACAACAGATAGCGCCCGCGCGCCGCCAGCATACCCCGCCGGACGGAGTACCCCTTGCCGTGGTTCACGTCGTTGTCGAGCACCCGAAGCGCCGGCCACTCGGCCATGGCCGCCCGGACCAGCGCGAGGGTTCCGTCTCGGCCGCCGTCCACCACCACCACCACCTCGCTGTCGAACGACTGGTCCTGAAGATAACCGCGCACCTGTTCCAGGGTCGGGCCGATCCGCGCGGCCTCCTCGAAGGCGGGGATCACGACACTGAGGTGGACCACCCCCTCGTCCATCATCGTCGGCGCCAGGCCACGCACCTCGGGCGGCTCGTAACCCGGGCCACCCATCATCGCACGAGCCCAGAAGTGGACTAGACTTCTAGCGAAACCGTGCCTCGAGAACGCACGAACGACCGTCGGCGGGGCATCGCTCGGCTGCCTGTCTCACAGCCCCGCGACGCGGGGGGAGGCCCACGTCGACAGGAGCGCCACATGCCGCGTATGCATTCCCGGCACTACGTCGTCCTGCCGGCCCTGTTGGCCGCCATGCTCGCCACGGTCACGCCGCTCGCGCAGACCGGCTCGAACGCAATGTACAACCCCTATCGGATGCTCGACGGCTGGGCCACGCTGCCGGACGGTGTCGTCTGGGGCGCCGTCATCGGCATCATCCCCGACGGCGAGGGCGGGACGTGGATCCATCATCGGTCCGAACCGCCGATCATGCACTTCGACGCCACCGGAACCGTTGTCGAGACTTTCGGCGAGGGCATGTTCGTGATGGCGCACGGGTTCTGTCGCGACCACGACGGCAACTTCTGGGCCGGCGACAGCGGGCCGTTTCGCGACGACCCGCGCACCGCGGGTCGCGGCTATCAGTTCTTCAAGTTCAGCCCTGACGGCGAGCTGCTGCTGACGTTGGGCCAGGCCGGAGTCTCGCGCGCGGGCCGCGATACCTTCATCGCACCGACCGCCTGCGTCGTGACCCCGAACGGCGACATCCTCATCGCCGACGGGCATGATCCCCGGCCCTCGACGAGCCAGCAGGACGGCGACCGGATCGTGCGGTACACGACCGACGGTGAGTTTGTCGACGCCTGGGGACAGCAAGGGTCCGGACCCGGCGAGTTCGATGGGCCGCACGCACTGGCATTCGATTCGCAGGGACGCCTGTTCGTGGCCGACCGGTCGAACAACCGCGTGCAGATCTTCGATGCGAACATGCACTTCGTGGACGACTGGCGGCACTTCGGCCGCCCGAGCGGCGTGGCGATACTGGCTGACGACAGTCTGTTTGTGGCCGACTCGGAGTCGGGCAGGATAATCTTCGGCGCGCTGCGGAACCCCGGCTGGAAGAACGGCGTGCGGTTCGGCAGCGCCAAGGATGGATCGCTCCGAGGGTTCATCGACGGCACCGACCCGGAGGGTCTGGCCGTGGACGAGCTGGGCAACGTGTGGACCGGGCTGACCAGCACGCCGATCCTGCAGAAGTGGGTGAAGCCTTAGCCCGCGCCTTCAGGCCCGCTGCGGCCGAGCGGTGGCACGGGACCAAACAGGCGAGGTAATGACATGGGGAGCAGATCGACATCGTTGACCGTCGCAGCCGCCTTCGTCATCGCAGCGACGGCGGCGACCATCGTCGTCGTCACCGGACAGCAGCCGGCGCCGCCCCTTGGCCTCGAACAGGTCAAGGACGGGCTCTACATGGTGACCGGCAGTGGTGGCAACGTCGGCATCCGGGTGACCAGCGAAGGCGTGATCCTGATCGACAACAAGTTCCCGCAGAACTTCGGCGAGATCCAGAAGAAGGTTGCCGAGGTCACCGACCAGCCGGTCCGCTACGTGATCAACACGCACCACCACGGCGACCACTCGGGCGGCAACGTCGAGTACATCAAATTCGCGCAGGTCATTGCGCACCAGAACGCTCGCGTCAACATGATCCGGGGCAACCAGCCGGCGCCGCCACAGATCGTCTATACCGATCAGACCGCCGTTTTTCTCGGCGGCGTCGAGGTCCAGGCGCACTACCTGGGTCAGGGCCACACGAACGGCGATTCGGTCATCTATTTTCCGGACCTCCGGACCATACATGGCGGCGACCTGCTGCACGGTATCGCACCGTTCATCGACTACGGGAACGGCGGAAGCAGCGCCGGGTGGGTGACCACGCTGACCAACATCCTCCAGCTCGATTTCGACACCGCGATACCCGGACATGGCGCCCTCATGACGCGGGACGACGTCACGGCGTTCCGCACCCAGATGCAGGCGGTCCGCGCGCGAATGACCCGGTTGATCGGAGAGGGTGTCACGAAGGAGCAGGCGTCCGAGCGGATCAAGACGCCGGAGCTCAGCTGGACCCAGGCGGAGAACGGACTCTTCATGCGCCGCAGCCTCCCCGGGTTCTACGACGAGGTCGCCGCAGAGCAGTGAGGGCCCACGCAAGAATAACGTCCCGTGTTCGACCCCCGATGCATCCCATCTGGCGGCGTTGCTCGTCGGTCGAATACTGCCCGTCTGCTCCCTTCTCGCGCCTTGCCAGCCGGGCGACTCGACGCCCCACAACGGGAATTTATTCTTGCGCGGACCCTACGCCGGCGGCGTTGGTGGATGCATCCTTCGACCTGGGGGATCCAGAAACTGGTATCCGATCGATCGGCTCGGGGGACCGGAGCCGACGACCAGACTGAGGGGATGACGAGGGCCTCTGGGGTGGAATCGTTGCGGGCCAGCTGCTCGGCCGATGAGTGTGGCGGACCAACTCGCATCAGACGCGCGCCCTCCAGGAGAGCGATCTCCTGCAGTGACAGCGGGTCATCGATGGCAGCGCCGTTGAGGGCAGAGCGCGATCTGCCGGCCGCCTTCGCGAGAATGTGGTCGAGAGTCGGCACCGGGTCGCACCTTCCGGTTGCTCCCGGACCGATCTAGCCAGACCAGCCGGCCGGCTCAAGTCGTCGGATTCCTGCGTGAGTAAACTGATGCTCGGATCTGCTCCTGTATGACTTTACATCGACCATGGCTGGTTGGCGGTGCGGTGGCTCAGTGTGGCCGGCGTGGCAACCTTTGGCCAAGCCGACCCTGGCCATGGCGGCCGGCAGCAACGTACGTTGGACCGACGACACGCATGCACACGGATTGCCGGAGGCGTTGAGTGCGCGAGCAGTACGAGCATCAACTTATCGCAAAGCTGCGCAAGATCGAGGCGCTGTTCGCCCGTCCAGGTACCGATGGTGAACGTGGAGCGGCCGAGGGCGCGTCGAGCCGGGTCCGCGCGCGTCTGCGAGCGCTGGAGCAGGCCGAGCCGGTCGTCGAATTTCGCTTCTCGATGACAGACAGTTGGTCACGGTCGTTGTTCATCGCCCTTCTTCGACGGTACGGGTTGAAGCCTTATCGGTACTCCGGGCAGCGGCAGACGACGGTCATGGTCAGAGTCACGCAGACCTTCCTCGATCAGACCTTGTGGCCTGAATTTCAGCAGTTTCAGGCGGTGCTTCACGAGCACTTCGAAGCTGTCACCAAGCGCGTGATCGCCAGAGCCATCGGGCCGAAAGATGCTGAAGTCGAGATACGCGAAGGTCAGGAGCTCGAGGGCTGAAGCGTGCCACGCTCGAGCGCGCAGCCAGAGAGCGGGGGTTCCGCGCTCCTGACTACGCTCGGATGTATCCGATGAGCGTTCAGTTCGAGTGGGACGCTGTGAAGGCAGAGGCCAAGGTTGAGAAACATGGCGGTGCCTTTGACGAGGCGTTGACGGTGTGTGCGGACCCGTCGATCGAGTACGCGCGGCCGGCCTAATCAGCTACCTCCTCGAGATAACGCATCGCCGCGTCCACACCCCGGGGCTCATGCGGGATCCCCACCACCGCCAGCCCCATCTCCACACCGGCCAGGGTGCCCAGCAGGCTCAGGTCATTGAGGTCGCCCAGATGGCCGATCCGGAACACGGTCCCGGCCAGCTTCGCCAGCCCGACCCCAAGCGACAGATCGAACCGGTCCAGGACGACCGCGCGCAGGCGGTCCGCGTCATGCCCGGGTGGCGTCATCACGGCCGTGATTGACCCGCTGTATTCGTCCGGGTTCTTGCAGAGGATCTCGAGACCCCACGCCCGCACCGCCCGCCGCGTGGCCTCCGCATGCCGCGCATGCCGCGCGAACACGTTCGGCAGCCCTTCCTCGCCGAGCATCGCGAGCGCCTCTCTCAGGCCGTAGAGCAGATTCGTGGCCGGCGTGTACGGGAAGAAGCCTGTCTCGTTGGCCGCCAGCACCGCGCGCCAGTCCCAGAAGGCCCGTGGCAGCGTTGCGTGGGCGTGGGCCGCGAGCGCCTTCTGGCTGACGGCGTTGAAGCTGAGCCCCGGCGGCAGCATGAGCCCTTTCTGGGAGGCGGCGACCGTGACGTCGACCGACCACTCGTCATGCCGGTAGTCGATCGAGGCAAGCGACGAGATGGTGTCGACCATGAACAACGCCGGGTGCCGGGCGTGGTCGATCGCGTCACGCACGAGCGGAATCCGGCTCGTCACACCGGTCGAGGTCTCGTTGTGGACCACGCAGACCGCCTTGATGGCGTGCTCACGATCCTCGACCAGGCGCGTCTCCACCGCTCGAGGCTCCACACCGTGCCGCCAATCCCCAGGGATGAGGTCCACCTCGAGCCCTAGCTTCACCGCGATCTGCTTCCAGAGGATCGCAAAGTGTCCGGTCTCGACCATCAGCACCCGGTCACCGGGCGACAGTGCGTTGACCAGCGCCGCCTCCCACGCACCGGAGCCCGAGGCTGGGTAGATGACCACCGGTCGCTCGGTCCGGAAGATGTCGCGGATGCCGTCGAGCAGCTCGCGCCCGAGCGCCTGAAACTCCGGCCCGCGATGGTCGATGGTGGGCCGGGCCATGGCGCGCAGCACCCGCTCGGGCACGTTGGTCGGCCCAGGGATCTGCAGGAAGTGACGGCCTGGACGATAGGGCATGTTGGTGCTGCATCCTCTGGCTTCGGGCGCTCGACGGCCCTACAGGGCCGTGCGACCGGGGGTGCCCGGCGTCAACACAACTGAGCGCCGGATTATACTCGCTCGATGACCGAGCGGCTGCGACGCGAGCTGGAGGCCTCTCTCGAGGGCGACGTCCGCTTCGACGCGCTCACCCGCGCCCTCTACTCCACCGACGCCAGCGTCTATCAGATCGAGCCGACCGGGGTCGTCATCGTCCGATCCCGCGACGACGTCGTCCGGACGATCGACATCGCCCGCCGGCACGGCGTCCCGATCACCGCGCGTGGCGGCGGCACCTCGCAGGCCGGACAGGCGATCGGGGCCGGGCTCCAGCTCGACACGGCCAAGTACTTCAACCACGTGCTTGAAGTGAACGTCTCCGAGCGCTGGGCGCGTGTCGAGCCGGGTCTCGTGCTCGACGAGCTGAACGCGCATCTACGCCCCCACCGGCTGAAGTTCGCCCCCGACATCTCCACCGCCAACCGGGCCACCGTGGGCGGCATGATCAGCAACAATTCCAGCGGGGCACGCTCGGTGCTCTACGGCAAGACGATCGACCACGTGCTCGATCTCCACGTGGCGCTCGGCGACGGCGCCGTTGTCCATGATGTAAGTAGAAAAGTCATCCTGCCGGGTCTAGTCGATACCCACTCCCACCTGGGCATATATCCGCATCCCCGCGTTCCGGCTAACGCAGACGGAAATGAGACAACCGGGCCGGTCCAGAGCGTTGTGCGGGCATTGGATGCGATTTATCCGTCTGACCCCGGCATTCGCATGGCGCAGGCGGGCGGCATTACCACGGCAAATATCATGCCCGGCAGTGGCAATGCGGTTGGAGGCCAAACCGCCTATGTGAAGCTGCGTGGCCGCACGATTGAAGACATGCTCATCCATAAGGACGGTATTCAGGGTGGGATGAAAATGGCCAATGGCGAGAATCCCAAACGCGCCTATGCCTCACGTAAACAAGCGCCTGCAACCCGGATGGCCGTGGCAGCTCTGCAACGCCGGCTCTTTATTCGTGCGCAGAACCATCAGAAAAAATGGGACGTTTACGAAAAGAAAAAAGAAGAGGACGAAAAGGCCGAACCACCCGACCCCGACATTGCTCTCGATCCGGTTATCGAGATTCTGCAAGGCAAACGTACAGTCCATTTCCACACCCACCGGGCGGATGACATCATGACCGCCATTCGGTTGGCTGAGGAGTTTCAATTCCCACTGGTTCTGCAACATGTGAGTGAAGGCTACAA
>JADFPE010000157.1 GCA_022562495.1 Acidobacteriota bacterium | reverse complement strand
GCGCGGCGCGAGAACCGCAACTGGGCGCACCTCCGGCAGGCCGACGCCCAGCGTGCCGATCAACAAACAGAGGATAGAGGATAGGAAACATTAGGCCCCCCGACGCGCGACCGTCGTCCCCACAAGCGGATTGGCCACCCCCACAGCGCTTTCCAAAGGCAGATTCGGGCCCCGCGCAGGCGCTTTCTGACAAGAATGCCGCAGGCAGGAGTGACCGTCAACCCAAATCTGTACACCGAGGCGCACGTCGACCGTGCTGGCCGTGAGCACGAGGCGGTCAGGCGTGGTGTTCGACGCGGGTGTCGTCGTGAGTGACCTGCGTGGCCAGGTCATCACTGCATGGGGACAGCGGCGGCGGTCGTGCGGGACGGGCCTCGGGGATCGTATGCGGCAGCCCCAGATGCCGCAGGAATCGCGCAATCACCACCGGGTCTTCGATCAACGCAATCAGCGTGAGGCGCCCACCACACCGAGGACAGGCGAGCACATCCAGCCCGAAGCTGCGGCGCATCAGGTCCGCCCAGAGCTGGTTGCGCCCGTCGGGTCGGTCCGCCGGGTCGGTGTCCTGAACCGCGGCGGCGTCGGGTCCCGCGTTCTGGTCGGGACTGACAGCTCGACCGAACTGGACCACGAGGGATCGCCATGCGGCGCGCGGCGCGAGGACGCCGTGATACAGGATCAGGTTGATGCGGGGCCGCGGTGTGAGCGCCGCGAGGCGCTCCAACAGCTCGACCGGCTCGAACAGGAGATGCGACGTCCCGTCCGCCCAGGGGCGCCGCAGTGTGAGCTGGACCTGGCCGTCGTCGGTGAGTTCGAGGCGATCGTGTGCCACGGGCGGCCGCAACGCATAGCGGGCGATGCGCTCTAACCGGTCTGGCTGATCCGCGGGCACGCAGAGCCCGGCATGGAGATCGAAGCCGTCACGACGCGCGTGGCACGGGCCGAGCCCAGGCGGATCGGTCGTGGCTCGGGCCTCGCCGCGGCGGCGAACGCGAGCACCGGCCCGCGGACCGAGCGCGGCCCGCCCCTCCACTGACGCCGCGGCGAGCCCGGCCAAGACCGGCGCGTCGTCCGCCCACGCATCCAGCGTGTTGCCTCCATCGTCGCTCGCGTCCGCGTCACCGCCGCCCAAGAGACGCTGGACGTATGCTTCCACGGTGACGAGCACCTCATCGACGTCGGCCGCGTCGAGCGACGGGGACGGGTGGAAGCGCACCGCCTCGCCCTCCTTCACAAACACGCCGTCGACCGCGAGAACGTGAAAATGTACGTTGAGATTGAGCGCCCCCCCGAATCGCTGCACGATCGCCACTGCGCCACCGCGCCCGTCCTTTTCCGCGACAGGAGAAGGGCACGAGCCGGTCGAACCCACACCCAGCGCACCGGAACCGGGCGAAGCCTCCACCGAGCGCGCCACACCCCAAGAAGTCACGAAACTCTTGCTCCACGAAGCTCGGGAGGCCCTCCCCGTCGCGGACGTCAGCCGCCTGCGCCCGGAACGTCTCAAAGTGATCGCGGACCACCTGATACAAGACGCTCGACGCGGGCTGCCTCGGTTCGTAGCTCGTCGACGGGGAGGCCACGCCGAGCAGAGCGCAGAGGTCGTGCCACGCCGCGCAACACCAGAAACCGGGGCTGTTCAGGCGATGGCGTGTGAGGCAGGGCAGTTTCTGCCCACATCTTCGGCACCGCAGGTGGCAGCTGACTTGACAGGGTCATTCCATATCAGAGCCCCTCCCAACGCTGCCGTCCGGTGCATGCGCGTGCCTGCCCCAGATGCCCAAGACTGAATGGCCCGAAGCGCCTGCGGGTCCGAGATAGGGGCCCTGATCCCGGCGGGCATGATAGAGGTCCCGGTTGACACCTCCACTGCTTTGGCCATAATCGGCACTGTATCGGAGGCTGCGCCCCGACTGTGAGCCTCGCGGGGCGCCGGCGCCCCCACGGCCGTGTCCGAGGCGGACCGACCCCGCGACTGTTGCCTTCTATTGTCCCCGGTGTCCTTCGGACGTTCACCACTGAGGTCAAGGGATGGAAGGTCTCCTGAAGGACCTGCAGCTCGGGATCCGGACGCTGATCCGGACACCGCTCCTCTCCATCACCGCCGTTCTCACGCTCGGCCTGGGCGTCGGTGTCACCACGTTCGCCTACAGCATTAGCTACGTGTTCACGGTCCTGCCCGTGGAGGACGGCGACCGACTGAAGGTCGTCCGGAGGATCACGGCATCCGGCCAGGGGCCCGTTCCGTTTCATGACTATCGGGACTTCCGGGACCGGCAGACGGTCTTCCAGAACCTCGCTGCCGGCTATTCAGGGACGATGAACCTGGCGGCAGAGGAGGGACCACCGGTGCGCGCCCAGGGCAGCTACGTCACCGCGAACGCGTTCACGGGTCTGGGGATCTCGCCCATCCTCGGGCGCGGGTTTGTGGAGGGGGACGACGCACCAGGGGCCCCTGCACTCCTGCTCTTGGGATTCGAGACCTGGCAAAACCACTACGCTGCCGACGATGCCGTGGTCGGGCGGACCGTCCGGGTCAACGGCGAGCCGGCCACCGTCATCGGCGTCATGCCTGAAGGGTTCGGTTTCCCCATCGCCGACGAGGTCTGGGTACCGCTTCGTTACGATCCCACGACGCTCCTGCGGGGAGGGGGGAGGGGGCTCAGCGTATGGGGATACCTGAAGGAGGGTGTGACGCCAGCCGCCGCCACGGCCGATCTCCAGATCATCGCCCGTCAACTCGAGGTCGAATTCCCTGAGCAGAACGAGGGGGTCACCGCCCAGGTGCTGCCCTTCGTGGATGGCTTCTTGCCCGCCGAGTTGTACGACCTGTCCGCGGTCCTGATGGCCATGGTCCTAGGCGTCCTCGTCGTGGCGTGCGCGAACGTGGCCACCCTGCTCCTGGCCCGCGCCACCGTACGAGAGAAGGACGTGGCGATCCGGAGCGCTCTGGGTGCCAGGCGGAGTCATGTCATCCGTCAGTTGCTGGCGGAGGCCGGCGTCATTGCGGTCGTGGGCGGACTGTTGGGACTGCTCTTCGTCCAGCTCGCGTTCCCGTGGTATGAAGGGATCCTAGTAGGGATCCCGAGGCCGTACTGGTTCGTCTACTCGCTCAAGACGTCTGCCCTCGTGTTCACCATGGGCGTGACGATCGCGGCCGCCCTCCTGGCCGGGACGGTCCCCGCCATCCGGGCCTCGGGTGCCGCTGTCGGAACCGTGTTGAGAGACGAGAGCCGAGGCGCCTCCAGCCTCCGCGTGGGACGCTTGAGCCACGGCCTCGTGGTGGCCGAGCTGGCAGTTTCCTGCGCCCTCTTGATCGGAGCAGGCCTTGCGAACCGGTCCGTAATGGACCTGAGCCGACTCGACCTCGGATTCGACGTGGCCCCGGTCATGACGGCCCGTGTCGGACTCTTCGAACTGGACTATCCCGACCCCGTGACCCGCAACCAGTTCTTCCACGAGCTTCTCGAGGAGGTCCGTTCCGACCCGGGCACGGCGGCGGCGGCCCTCACGAGCAGCCTCCCAGGAACCGGCCAGTCCCTGTGGAGCTTCCGAGTGGAGGGAGCGTCCTATCCGCTGACCACCGACGTGCCCACAGCGGGGCGCAAGACCGTCAGCCTGGGCTACTTCGAGACCTTCGGGATCGAAGTGGAGGAGGGCAGGGACTTCTTTCCCTCCGAGGTCGAACGAGACGGCGAGCGGGTGGTGATCGTCAACCGCGCGTTCGTGGATCGGTACCTCGGTGGGGGCGATCCCATGGGTCGTCGGATCGGATTGGGCACGGAGGAGCTCCCGTCGATCCCGTGGACGCGCATCGTGGGAGTCGTTTCCAATACCTATCAGGGCATGGAGGTCTTCAGTACCGGGGAGCAGAAGGCAGAGGTGATCTACCGGCCTCTTGGCCTCGCCGACCCGACGCGCATGAGCCTGGTCGTACGGACCCGCGGGGTGCCAGAGGAGCTCGCGCCGCAGCTCCGCGAGGCCGTCGCGCGGGTCGACCCAAACCTCCCTTTGTACCGGGTTCAATCCATGGCGGCCGCTCTCGAAGAGGCGCGGTTCATCCACAGAGCCATGGGCATCCTCTTCGCCGTCGTCAGTGTGGTGGGGCTCTTCCTGGCCGTGGTGGGGTTGTACGGAGTCATGGATTCTTCGGTATCGACCCGGCTCCGGGAGATGGGAGTCCGGATTGCCATGGGGGCAAGCCGATGGAGCATCATCCGCCTCGTCTTCCGGCGCGTCTACCTGCAGCTCGGCCTGGGCGCAGCGCTCGGACTCGCCCTTGGGTATGCGCTGGGGAAGCCGATGTCGGCCATCTTGATCGGGGTCGAGAGCTGGGACGCCGTCGTCTCTGTCACCGTCGTCATGATCCTGGGGCTCACGTGCACCGCAGCGGCGCTTTTGCCGGCTCTGAAGGCGCTGCGGGTCGATCCGGTGGAGGCGCTGCGAGCGGAGTGAACTCGGCGGCCGATCCACGGACCGATGAGCGCCGACACATTCCGGTCGTTGTTGCACAGATCACAGAGCGGCGAAGTCCGCCCCGACCCAAGATCTCACCGCCCGATCGCGAACGAGGCCGGCCGACCAAGCTCGGTCATCCGGTTCAAGATGTTGCACGCGACCACTTGAGCGCGGTCTGCGCCGCGACACGGCTACCGTTTTCGTCGGTGGAACGACCACCGTTGCGTCACGCCCAGCGGCCGCCTCGTAGATCGCGACAGTATCGTACGCCCCGTCGGCAGTGACGCACGAGATGTCGCCGCCGACCGTAGCGATCAGCTCCAACCCGGTCGGTGCGTCGTCGACATTCCCGTCGGTCAGAACGTGCGCACCGATCGCAGGCAGCCCTCCGCTTGGCGAAGCGGCAACCGGAAGACAAGGCGCAAGGTTAACGCGGTCTCGATCGCGTGATTCGAGAACTTCCGCTGCCCGCCCCGCCGACCTGAGGGCGCGGGTGTCCAGGCGGCAATCGCGTCTGCGGAGAGCCAGAGCGTGATGTCGCCCCGCTGGACGAGCGCGCGCTCGTACTCTGGCGGCGCGGCGGCAAGAATCGACAGTGCGCGCCGGAGGAGCCGTATTCGCGCACCAACGCCGTTCACGCCGCGTCGTGTCCCTCTACAAGGACTACCAGGCTCGCGGGGTGAAGGTGCTGACAGGGGCGGACTCCCGGAATTTTTGCGAGGCACCTGCCTCGACCCCGGCGAAGATGCGCGCGAGTCGTAGCGAGAGCGAGCCTAGGTTCTCGGCGTAGGAGACGTTGGTGGTCACCGCGACGACGATGTCGTGCTCGGGCAGCGTCATGAACGAGGTGAAGCCACCAGGCGAGCTTCCACCGTGCCCGAATATCGTCGTCTGCGCCTCCGGACCGAGGGGGCGGACCGGACAAACCAGCCGAGGCCGTACCCCGTCGATTCGCCGGACTCGAGCTCGAGCGGCGTTCGCAACATGTCGAGCGTCTCGGAGCGCAGCAGGCGTCCGCCGAGTATCGCGAGGCCGAAGCGGACGACGTCGGACGGCGTCGACAGGAGTGCGCCCGCTCCCTGGATGCACGAGTTGTCGGCGTCGTTGGCGTGCTCGACGCCGTAGCGCGTATTCCGATCGGCAAATGGCCAGTACAAGTGTGTGCGCCGGGCCGCGGGCCGGAGGACGTCGTCGAGGCCCGTATCCCGCATGTCCGACGGGTCGAAGACCTCGCGCTGCATGACGTCGAGAAACGGCTCGCCCGCGGCCGCCTCGACGACGGCGCCTACCAGCGTCCACCCGTAGCTCGAGTACTGGTACCGGGTTCCGGGAGCGAAGAGCAAGGGATCGTCAGCGAAGCGCTCCAGCCCGTCGAGCGGGCTCTCGCAGTGATCGCGCATATACAGGAGTTCTTCGTCGTCGCCGTAGTGGCGCACGCCGGCGACATGACCCATCAGCTGGCGGGTCGTGACCGACCACTCCTTCTCGGGGAAGCTGGGCACGTAGTCGCGCACCGGCGCGTCGAGATCGAGCAGACCCCGCTCGTGGAGCAAACCTACAGCCGTGGCGGTCATCGGCTTTGCCACGCTCCCGATGCGGAACAAGGTCTTCGGCGTCACCGGGCGCCGTTCGTCGATATCGGCCCAGCCGAAACCCTCGGCCCAGACGACCTCTCCGGCGATGCCCACGGCGAGCGACAGGCCGGGGAGGTTCTCCTCGACAACCAAGGCGCGGACGAACGGGCGAGCCCGATCGACGGCGTCGGCGTGCTCGGCTGCCGGGGGCTCGTCGATCTCGGAGTGCACCGCCGAGGAGTCGTCGCCGTGTATATCGGGGTAACAGGCACTCCACGAGTTGACTACCCCGCATATCGGAGCGCAGGCGGCGAGCAGCGGTGTGGCCAGCATGAGGATCGCGGCTGGCGAGCACTGCAGGAGGCGGCTGAAACGATTCGTTGCATCATTCATGTAATGAACTTTTCTATACAAAGTGGAATATTGTCAAGCACAATCTCGCCGCCGACAACGAGCGGGTACGACGCTTTCCCGGGGCATTGTCAAGTTGAGCCGCACGTGACAGTGTCGGCCGATGACGAGCAAGCGGCCCATCTACCGCGGATACCGAGTTTCCCCTGAAATCATCAGTCACGCCGTCGTCCAGAATCTCTTCCGCGTCGGCCGACATCTGCGCCGCGCTGTGCACTACCGTCTATTGAGAATGAGAACGCGCTCCTTGGGCATCTGGCACGAAGTGACGTGCGCCTGCTGACCGACGCGGGCGCTCAGCGCCCAGGGAGAGACACGCGCTCTCGTCGGCAACGTGACACTGTCCCGCTGACGTATGGGCCGATATTGCACCCGGGCCCTTATACTTACGTCTGCTGGTGCGTGTGATCAGGGGACCGTACGGACTCGGCGAGCTGCTAGAGTGTCGATGATGAAAACGACCATTCGGGAAGCCGTGCTGGCGGGCGTCGTGCTCGCGCTCACCATGTCCGTGGTCTCGGCCCAGGAGGACGACGCCCCGGAGCTGCCGGAGAGCTTCGACGAGCCGATTCCGCTCTATCCCCCCGCGGTCCTCGGCGATCTGACTCATAAGATCTCCTCGTCGAATGCGGAGGTGCAGGCCTATTTCGACCAGGGCTTTCGGCTGATGTACGCGTTCACCAAAGAGCACGCGGCCCGATCGTTCCGCGAGGCCTGGACGCGCGACCCCGATTGCGCCATCTGCTACTGGGGCGAGGCCTGGGCGTGGGGCTCGTATCTGAACGGGCCGATGCGCCCCTTCGAGGCGCCCCACGCGTACGCGGCGATTCAGGAGGCGCTGGCCCGCATCGATCGGGCGAGCGCGAGGGAGCGAGCCTACATCAACGCGATGGCGGTCCGCTACATCGAGGACTTCGATCCGGATACACGGCGCGACCAGGACACCGCCTACGCCGAGGCGATGCGCGGGGTGGCCGAGATGTTCCCCGACGATCTGGATGCGGTCACGCTCTACGGTGAGGCGCTGTTTCTGCTGGAGCCTCGACGCGGCACACGCGACCTCGAGGATCCCAACGTGCAACGGTTGCACGCCGTGCTCGAAGGCGTCCTAGCGAAGGACATCAGGCATGCCGGCGCGTGTCATCTGTATATCCACGCAACCGAATCGACCGTGGAGCCGGAGAAGGCGGCAGCGTGCGCCGAGTATCTGGGGAGCGCCATCCCTGGTGCCAGCCACATCAACCACATGCCGTCGCATACCTGGAACGAGATTGGCCGGTGGGCGGACGGAGTCCGCGCGAACCTGCAGGCGTGGCACTCCGATCTGAAAGCGGAAGTCGGCGAGGGGCTGGCGATCTACCCGTCGCACAACCTGCACATGCTGTTGTTTGCGGCGTCGATGGATGGACAGGGGGCGATTGCCGTCCAGGCGGGCAAGGACTATGCGAAGCTGACGGGCGACAGCGTGTTTCACGTGCTGACACTGGTTCGATTCGGCCGGTTCGACGACGTGCTGGAGGTGACGGACCGCCCCGGGCAGGAAGCGTCCGGCGGTCTGTGGGACTTCGCGCAGGGGTATGCGCACCTGCGACACGGCGACGCCGACTTCGCGCAGGTCTACCTCGATCGGGTGCTGGCGACGGCAGAGTCGACCACCGCGCGTTTCCGTTTCGACTCGGCCAAGCTGTTGCTGGGGACCGTCGGCGCAATCCTGGAAGGGGAGATTCATCGGGACGCGGGTGACGCCGCGGCGGCCATCGCCTCGTTCGAGCGGGCCGTCTCGATTGAGGACGAGCTCGAGTATTCCGAGCCTGAGCCGTTGCCGTTCGGCGCCCGCCACTGGCTGGGTGCCGCGCTGCTCGAGGCGGAGCGTTTCGCCGATGCCGAGCGCGTCTACCGCGAGGAGCTCGCCGACCACCCGCACAACGGATGGTCCTTGTTCGGTCTGAAGACCGCGCTGGCGGGGCAGGGGAGATCGGCCCCAGAGGCCGACGACGACTTCGACGCGAGCTGGGCGCGGGCGGATACCTGGATCCGGGCGTCGAGGTTCTGAGCAGGACCCGCTGACAGAGTTCTTCGGATCACCGCCGGTACGAAGCAACGGCCCTGCCGTGTTCGCCCGGCCGCTGGCGCATCTGGAGAGCCGCCGCCACAGGCAGCGTCCGACACACCACTCGCGAGGCTCCGCCTCAGACCGTCCCGACCCGGGGGGCTCCGCCTCGCCAGCGCTAGTGATCGTTGCTCTGCCGCACGAAGCGGCTGGCTTCCTGGTAGCCGGGTAAGGCGTCGCGTCCCTGCCAGTTCGACAGCAGCGTCGTGTACTGCTCGGCCGCGGTCGCGCGGTCGCCACTTCGAGCCGCGGCGCGCGCGAGCCCCAACAGCGACCGGGCGCGACCGGGCATTCGCACCAAGGAGGTCTCGAACCGGGTCGCCGCCTCGGCGGGCCGGTCGAGCGCGAGCAGGATTTCCCCGTAGAGCTCGTAGGGCGGCTTGACCGGATTGGCGGCGCCGTTCGGCAGCCGCATCCCGTCGACGATCTCGAGCGCCTCGTCCATGAGCGCGATCGCGGCGTCGCCCTGCCCGTTGGCCAGGCGGATGAGCGCCGCGACCTCGCGATACATGAGCTGATTGGCGTTGTTGCCCTCGGCCATTGTCTGCAGCTTCGCCGCGGCCCGTTCAGCCGTCGCGAGGTCGCCGGTCTTGACGGCGCTGATGCCGGTGGCCAGCAGCTCGTGCGCCGACGAGTCATCGGTGACCGGCAGCGTCTTCCACTCCTCGGTCTCGACGATGTAACGCGCGTTCAGCAGCGGCAGGCTGCTCAGCGCGCGCGCCTGCCCGTCGCTCTCCCGGGCCACCATCTCCAGCCGCTCGATCCAGGTCCGGGCCTTCGCGTAGTCACCGAGCTGGAGATCGCCGTACTGCCCCCAGTCGAGCGGGTGCACGGTGTCACCCACGCTGTCACCCGGCTCCCACAACGCCCGGGCGGCATCGTAGGCGATCTGGTTGTGATTCGACACGTAGTCCCACATGCCATGCTGGATGAAGATGTGCGTCGGCATGTGCCGGGCGTGGGCCACCGCCGGCGCAATCTCGGCGTACCGGAGCGCGGCCGACAACGCCAGTGGGGCATGGGTCGGGTCGTCGAACGCATGAATCGCGTAGTGGGGCGCCCCCGGATGATCCGGGTTGCTGCCGAATACCTTCAGCGCGATCGCGCCGGCCCGCATCTCGTACCGGGAGCTACGGTCGTTCATCGCCCGTGCCGCGCTGAGCGTCGCGACGGCGGTAAAGGTGGCCACTTCATCGTCGTCCGGATACCGCTCGTAGAGCCGCTGCATCGCCTCCATGTAGGCGACCCGGTTGTCGCGCCAGGCGCCCTCGCCCCACAGGATCTCGACGGCCTCGAGGAAGCCCCGCTCCCGCTCCGTGGGCGCCTTGGCCAGCCGCGCTGCCCGCGTTGGCGCCAGACGCGCCAGGACCTGCCGCGGCGACTCGCCGTCCTGCTCGCCAAAGAGCGGATGGTTGTAGCAGAGCGACTCGCCCCAGTACGCCATCGCGAAGTCGGGCTCGATCCGCTGCGCGGCCTGGAACTCCGCGATCGCCTGTTTCCAGCCGAAGCTGTGGAGAATGGCGACCCCCCTGAGGAAGTGCTCCTGTGCCTCGGGTGAGCCGGACGTCGGAAAATCGAGCGCACCGACGCTGTCGAACTGCGCCTCGGCCGGCGCGCCGACGCACAGCAGGGTCAGGGTGACGACAACGGCGAACAATCGCTTCATCAGGATGCTCCTGGGATGAGTTGAAAGACGATCAATTTGGTGTATCGACGCCGCAATTATCACAGACCGCATACATCCAGATCCAGCGAATCACCTGTGCTCCCCTCATCGAGAGCTCGCTCAGATACGGTTCGTGAAAGAGAAGCTCCACATGGGACGAGCAGTGACGGTAACTGGGTCCCGGGACAGCTTAGCCGACCCGGGACACAGTTACCGTCGATCTATGTGATGCGGTCACCGGAGACCACACACTCCGATGGCGAGACGTCGGCCTGGATTCCAGCGGTGGGGCTCGCGGCGGTGGCTCGCGCCTCTGCCAGGATCGTCGCCCAGGACAATCAGTTGGATATAAGGCTAAGGATCTACGGCAATCCCACTAGTTGACTCGCAGTCTGCTCAACTCGACGTGGTTGACGTCGTCGATGATCTTTGCGTACGCACGCACTGTGGACTCGATTCCGGCTTCGGGAACCAGCGCGGGAATATCCAGCTCTGTGTGGTAGAAGATGTCAGCGAGGACGTGGAAGCCCGGCGCTTTGCCACGGAGCGGTCCGAGTTCACCGCCAGCACCAGTTGCTGGCGGTGTGTAGGTCGTCACGCCGAACATCTTGAAGGCGTTCGCGACAATGGCCTCGAGCTCGTCACTCCCCTGCATGTACCACCGGCGGGCGGCGACCGCCGTCGACCCCACCAGGTTCGGGCCGATGAAGTAGGTCGAGGACACCGCGACATGCTCGCAATTCACGATAAGCGCCGTTTGCTCCCAGAAGGCGTCCATGTTGTCCCGAATCCAATAGATGCCGCCATCGGGCAGCGGCGCATGGTGCGCCGACGTCGTGAGGAACGTCATGCGTCGACGACGCTGTGCCTGGGGGATGCTCGCGTAGTGCTGCGCGAGCTCGAGTAGCATGCCCACGCCCGACGCGTTGTCCAACGCCCCTTGGAAAAATGTGTCCGTATGGGCCATCACAAGGATGTTCTCGTCGGTCGTGCCCGGCAGGACCCCCCAGACGCTCTGGGTGTCGAGATCGTGGCGGGCCTCCACCTGGAGCCGCATGCTCACGTGAGGCGATAGTCCGTTCTCGATCATCTGCCGGACCCTTCTCCCGTCCTCCATGCCGAGCGAGAAGGTGAGGTCGGTCCACGGCTGTGGATCTTTTCCGGTGGGGTGGGCCGTGACATTGCCGGGAATCCCAAGAATCATGAAGACCGCGGCCGCCCCATTCGCTCGCGCGCGCTCGACGGCGCCGCTCCAGCGGGCCGTATGGTTCAGACCGCCCGGCGTCGGAAAGCTGTAGACGAAGACCGCCTTGCCGTGGACGTCACGCCCGAGAAAATCCGCCGGAGTTCCCAGCCCCACCCACACCGGTTCCAGCTGCAGTGTCCCTTCCAGGTTGCGGGATCCCCACCAGGGGTATGCCGTCTGGAGCGGGATCGTCTGTCCGCCGCCGGTGAGGGAGACTTCCCACGAGGTCGGATACCACTGCGGTGGGAGGTCGAAGTCCTGGAGGCGAACCTCCTCGAGTCCGAGCCGGCGGAATTGCTCGGCGACCCACCGGGTCGTCTGGTGGTCGTACTCGGTGCCCGTGATCCGGCCCCAGTACTGGTGTCCGTCGTTCCGACTCTGCAGGGCGATGCCGGCAAGCTCGTGGATGTAGCCCTTGAGGCGGTGGGCGTCGAGATCCGCATACGCCTCCTGGCCGGCGGGCAGGGCGAAGCGCGGATACGCCTCATCCGGTGGGAA
>JADFPE010000156.1 GCA_022562495.1 Acidobacteriota bacterium | reverse complement strand
GAGTCGGTGGCGGAGGATGACTTCGCCCTGTTTCAGCGGTCGAGTCTGCGCCCGCATCTCGATCGGCTCGCTGGTCTCGACGGTCTCAAGAGAGACCTGCTCGTCCATCTCGGGTCGCCACCCGTCGCAGCCGTTCGTCCGGTCGCACCGCCGACGCCCTCGGATATCGGGGCGCTCGGCTCGTGGGTTGAAATTCCTGGCGGGACTTTTCAGATGGGGTCGCCCGATTTCGAGGATGCGAAGCCCGTGCACACGGCGCGGCTCAGCTCATTCGAGGTCTCGCGCTATCCGGTGACGAACGCCGAGTACGCGCGATATGTCAGTGAGCATGAGGTTCGTCCACCGAGCCACTGGACGGATGGCAAGATTCCCGATGGGCTCGACCGGCATCCTGTCGTCAACGTGAGCTGGGACTCGGCCAGAGACTACTGCACGTGGCTGACGACGACACGCGAGGGTACGGCCACGTTGCCCACCGAGGCGCAGTGGGAGTACGCGGCGGCCGGCAGCCGAGGTGGGAGATACCCCTGGGGAGACGCCAACCCCACCGACAAGCACGCCAATTTCGAGAACTCCGTGGGTGCCACGACACCGGTCGGTTCGTATCCAAAGGGGGCGACGCCCGAGGGCGTGCACGACCTGGCCGACAACGTGTGGGAGTGGTGCTCAGACTGGCACGGCTCCTATGACGCTGCCGAACAGACGGATCCTCGAGGACCGCAGACCGGTAATGGCCGCGTGTTGCGTGGGGGCGCGTTCCGCAGTGATCCGGACGCCCTGCGGTGCGCCTATCGCGTCGGCAACCTCCCGGAGTACGCCTACTACGGCATTGGGTTTCGGTGTGTGGTGGTCGCGTCGGGAGGACAGGATGAGCGACAGAGCTTCGTCCAGCGAACGCAGCCACTCGGGCTGCGCATCGATGTGCGCAACGTCGCCGAGGCGATCGAGCTCCTCGAAGGCCCGGCGTCTCACTGAGGACTGATGCAGGTTGACGCGAATCTGCTGCTCTACGCTGTCGACGAACGCAGTCCCTACCATCGGGCAAGTCGCAAGTGGCTGAGCTCGGCGCTGACCGGCGACCGCAGGGTGGCCCTCCCGTGGATCAGCCTGACCGCATTCGTGCGCATGACGACCAACCCGCGGGCGTCGGACCGACCGCTCTCGGCGATCGAGGCGTGGGGGTTCGTCCGCGACTGGTTGCGCTGCGATCTGACCTGGACCCCGAATCCGACCGACCGCCACGCCGAGGTGCTCGGCTCGCTCATCCAGCGCTATGACCTGCGGGGGAACATGATCACGGACGCCCAGCTCGCCGTGCTGGCGATCGAGCATGGACTCCGCATCTACTCGGCCGACACCGACTTCGCCCGATTCTCCGAGATCGACTGGGTCAACCCACTCGCGTGATCGAGGTCGCGACCAGCGGCCCTGCCTGCCCGCCAAAGCCTCAACGACAGCGGGAAGGGCCCTGACGGGGATTGGCCGCTCAGAGCCCCCAAAGCCTCAAGCCCGTGGCCCTCACCCCGGCCCTCTCCCAGGGCGAGAGGCTGGAGCGTTCTTCGGAGCCACCTGCTTAATACGCTAGCGCCCACCCTTCGCGCCGGCGGTCCGCGCCGGCGCGGCGCCGACCGGCAATCTGGTCGACGAGCACCGCCTGGGCGCCGCCGAACTCGGCGGTCCAGCCGCTGCGGGCGTGCACGGTGTAGCCCCGGGCCTCGAGCGCGTCACGTACGTCCTGGGGCACCCGGTCCTCGATTGCCAGCGAGCCGTCTCCCAGACGCCGCAGCCGCGGCGCGTCGATCGCCTCCTGCGGGCTCATGTCGAACAGGCGGATATTGTTGAGCACCTGGACGATGGTGTGCGTCTGTCCGTCGCCACCGGGGGTGCCGAGGGCGAGCCAGGGACGTTCGTTGCTGAGGACGATGACGGGGCACAGCGTGTGGAACGGCCGCCGCCGCGGTGCGAACACGTTCGGGTGGTCCTCCTCGAACGTGAAGAGAGACCCGCGGTTCTGCAGCACGATGCCGGTGTCCGGCACGACGAGCCCCGAGCCGAACGTCGCGAACAGACTCTGGATCAGCGATACGACGTTGCCATACTGGTCGACCGCGATCACGTAGACCGTGTTCGGGTGGTCCTCGGCGGCCTCGGTCTCGAGTCTCGGCGCCGGACCCGACGGGTCGATCGTCGCTGCCAGCGTCCTGATCCGGGTCTCGTCGAGCAGCTCGTCCACTGACACGCGCATCGCCTGCGGGTCGGCCACTTCGCGGTCCCGGTCGATGAACGCCAGCCGGATCGCCTCAGACACCGTGTGCAGGTAGTCGGCGCTGTTGTGCCCGAGCGCGGCAAGGTCAGGGTCGACGTGCTGTAAGATCGCCAGTTCCTCGAGCAGGGTCACCCCCTGGGTGTTGGGTGGAAACGCCATCACCTGGAGCCCCTGATACCGGGTGCTGATCGGCTGCGTCCACTCGGGCAGGTAGTCGGCCATGTCGTTGTGGGTGATCAGACCGCCCCGCGCCTGCAGGAACTGCACGATCTTGCGACCGAGCGCCCCGGTGTACAGCGCGTCCGGACCGCGGTCCTGCAGCGTCCGGAGCGTCTCGGCGAGATCTGGTCGCGGCAGGATGTCGCCCGGCTGCGGCGGCGCGCCGCCCGGCAGGAAGATGCGTGCCGCCTCCGGCTCCCGTCGCAGTTTTGCTTCCGCCCCGGCGATGTCCTCGGCGAGCCGTTCCGACACCGGGAGCCCGGCCGTCGCCAGCGCGATCGCTGGTTCGAGCGCCGCGGCGAAGCTGATCGTCCCGAACCGCCGCAGCCCCTCCGCCCAGGCGCCGACCGCGCCCGGTACCGACACGCTCAGCGGGCCGGAGCCAGGCATCCGCTCGAGCCCCTCGGCCTTCAGCTCCTCGAGCGTCTTGGCGCTGCCGGCCCGGCCCGACCCGTTCAGCGCATAGGTCAGGTTGGTGGCCGCGTCGTAATACAGGAGGAACGTGTCGCCGCCGACGCCGTTCATGTGCGGGCGTGCGACGGCGAGCATCGCGGCGGCGGTGATGGCCGCGTCCATGGCGAGCCCGCCCGCCTCGAGCACACGCAGACCGGCTTCGGCCGCGAGCGGATGACCGGCGGTGACGGCGCCGGTGTTGCCGCGTGCGTCGCGTCCGGGGTCGGGGTCCCGGGCGACCGTCGTGCCGCAGGCGGTCGTCATGATCGCCACGACCACCGCGAGCAGCGTGGCGGGCGCGCGACCCGGTCGCCGGCAACGTGTTCGGGGTGCGTGCATGGCCTCCTCCTGCGTGCGAGTCGGGTCCATCTTACCGTCTCGCGTCGACCGGATCGAACCACGAACCGCGAGGCGCCGCTGGCTGGCATCTCTGATAGGATGACGCGCATGCCGGCCAAGCCAGACTCGTTCGACGCGCTGCAGCTGCCCGCAACCAGCCTCCACGGGCTGTTCCGACACTTTGGTCCCGGGATGATCCTGATGATGACCGGGATCGGCACCAGTCATCTGATCACGGCGCCGGCGGCGGGTGGCCGGTTCGAGTTCGCGCTGCTCTGGTGCATCCCGGTCGCCTACATCTTCAAGTACTACGGCTTCGAGATGGCGTTCCGCTTCACGAACGCCACCGGCCGGAGCATGCTCGACGCCTACACCACCGCCCCCGGGAAGTGGCCGGTCTGGTACGTGCTGGTCACCACGCTCATCCAGTGCGCCCTGGGTCAGGCGGGACGGCTGGCGGCGGCCGCCGCGGTGCTCTTCTACGTCTTCTCCGAGGTCCTGGGTCTGGAGCTGTCGACCTACGGACTCGCGCTCGGTGGGCTGTCGGTCGCCATCATCCTCTACGGGCGCTATGCGGCGGTCGAGCTGGCCACCAAGCTGCTGGCCGGTCTGCTGGTCGTCTCGACCGTGGGGGTCTACCTGGTCGAGCCGGCGCCGCTCTCCGCGATGGGCCACTTCTTCACCTTCGAGGTGCCGGGCGGGTCGTGGCTGATCATCGCGGCATTTCTGGGGTTGCTGCCGACCGGCATGGACGTGTCGCTGCAGGCGTCCGAGTGGGGCAAGGCGAAGCGGGTCGGCATGGGGCGCATCCGGGAGCAGCTCGAGCAGGAGGGCTATGCCCGCTCGTTCGACGCGTTCGGCTCGACCAAGGCGGACCTCACGGTCGACGTCTCGACCCTACCGGCGCACGCGCAGGAGTATTGTCGGCGCTGGTTCCGGATCGGGATATGGGACTTCTCGTTCGGGCACGTGGTGTCGTTCCTGCTCGCGACGATTTTCCTGCTGCTCGCGGCGGTCTGGCTCTACCCGAGCCCGGTTGAAGGGCGCGCGGTGATCGGTGAAATCGCCGGTATCTTCCCGCCGGCGATGCGGGCCGTGTTTCTCGCCGGGGCCTTCGCCGCCACCTTCTCCACCGCGTTCAACTACTTCGACGGCTGGCCGCGCGTCGTGGCGGCCTGTTGCCGGAATCTGTTCCGGCCGACGGCGGCCTTGTCCGGAATCGCGGCCGACCGGCTCACCGACACGCATCGTCGTTCCTGGTCGTCGGAATACAACGTCTACCGAATGACGATGTTCTACTCGCTGGCGGCGGCCGTGGTGATCATCGCCGGCGTGCCGCGTCCGGTGTTCCTGGTGCTGGTCTCCTCGGCGCTCGCGTTCTTCATCGCGCCGGTCATCTTCTTCCTGAATCTGTATTACTGCCTCACGGTCATTCCGAAGACCGACCGGGCGTTCTATCCGTCGCGGTTTGCGAGGGTGTCGAGCTACATCAGCCTGGTCGTGTTCACCGGGCTGACGGTCGTCCTCATCTTGGCCCGTGTGTTCAATATCACGTTGTTCGGCGGGTAAGCGGGTGTTGAGCGACCGGGGATGTCGTCGTAGCGGCGGGTCTTCAGACCCGCCCGCGGGTGCTTCGAGTGCCCGAGTTTTCCGCGTGAGGCGGCGAAGCCCTTCCGCCTGTGCCACGGCTTCGGCGGACAGGCCAGCTTCTCCTGCCTCCTGTCTCCTGTCTCCTGTCTCCTGCGAGGACGCCGTTGGCTGAGCGCCGTTACGAGTGGGTGCCGTATCGACCCGCACCGCCGGTGCGATCGATCGACTGGTGGGTCAAGGGCGTCCCCGCGCTCGTCGGACTGCAGCTCCTGATCGCGACGCTGCTGCGGCTCAGACCCGGCCGGCTGGGGCTGTGGCTGTGGTATCTGGGGCCGTCGTTGCTCGTCATCCTGGCCGGCGTCCTGCTCATCGGGTCGCTCCGGTCGTCACGACAGTGGCGGCACGGGGTCAACAGGTGGCACATCGCCGGCTACCTCGGGCTGGTCGTCTTCATCGTCTCGCTCCGGACCTACGGCTCCTACCCCTCCTCGCATGACGGCTCACCGAGCGCGGTCGAGTTCCGCCTGCCGCTCGACGGTCCGGTGACGGTCGCCTGGGGCGGCGAGACGTCCGACGTGAACTACCACGTGTTCCTGCCGGACCAGCGCTGGGCCTACGATCTGCTGGTGACCGAGGGCGGTCGCAGCGCGGCCGGCGACGGCACCCGGCTCGAGGACCACCATGTGTGGGACCTGCCGGTGCGCGCCCCGGCCGACGGGGTGGTGCGCCGGTCGGTGGATGGCGAGCCGGAGGCGGTGCTGGGCGCGCCCCGCTGGGGGCTGGCCGGGCTCGGCAACCACGTGGTGATCCAGGTGGCGCCCGAGGAGTTCCTGTTCATCGGCCACCTCCGGCGTGGCACCGTTGCGGCGGCGGTCGGAGAGCGAGTCACCGCCGGCCAGCTGCTCGGTCGCGTGGGCAACTCCGGCAACAGCAGCGAGCCGCACGTTCACGTGCACCTGCAGGACACCCTGCGTCCCTATTTCGGCGAGGCGATCCCGTTTTATTTCTCCCGCTACGAGCAGGACGGGCACGTCGTCGACCGGGGAATGCCGGAAGGGGGCCGTCTCGGAGGCCGGTATGTCGGCCAGCGAGTAGAGCAACGGCGGTCGGATGACCCGCGCGCGGGGACCTGACCCGTGCGTCCACCTGCCGGCGCTCAGTCTGGCATCGTAGAATGACGTGGTGACGACTGTGGGATCAGTGTTCGCCCCGCGCCGCGTGACCGCTGTGGTCTGGCTGCTCGCGGTGACGGTCGCCGCCGCGGCCCAGCCGCTCGACATCACCGTGTCGCACCACGCCCGCGGCCTGTTTCCCGGCGAGGCGGTGCTGCTCCGGGTCGAGGCGTCCGGACCTCTCACCGAGGTCCGTGCCACCGCGTTCGACGAGACCGTCCGCTTCTACGAGGCGGCGGACGGGGTCTGGCACGGGCTGGTCGGCATCGATCTGGGGGTCGAGCCGGGGGACCACGACGTGGCGCTGCGCATCGTGCCGGCGACCGGCACCGCGATCGCGCACATCTACACCCTGTCGGTCGAGCACAAGGCGTATCGAACCCGCCAGTTGACGGTCGCGCCGCGCTACGTCGCACCGCCGCCCGAGGTGGGCGAGCGGATCGCCCGCGAGGCGCGGCAGCAGGCGGCGATCTTCGCGACCGTGACCGACGAGCGACTCTGGCGCGGGTCCTGGGCGCGCCCCGTGCCGGGGCAGGCAACCGGCGCGTTCGGCAGCCGGAGCGTGTTCAATGGCCAGCCGCGCAGCCCGCACAGCGGAGCCGATTTTCGCGCCGCGGAGGGCACGCCGGTGACCGCCCCCAACGCGGGCACGGTGGTGCTGACCGGGGACACCTATTTCTCAGGCGGCTCGGTCATCCTCGACCATGGCTGGGGGCTCTATTCCTACTTCGCCCACCTGTCGAAGATCCTCGTCGAGGAAGGGGATCTCGTGGAGCCAGGTCAGGCGGTCGGTCACGCCGGGGCAACCGGTCGGGTGACCGGTCCGCATCTGCACTGGACCTTGCGGCTGAACGGCGCCCGGGTCGACCCGCTGTCGCTGATCGAGATCCTGAAAGACTAGCCATCGTCCGGACAGCGTGACACGCGCAACACGTTCCTGGTCGTTTTGGGAAGATGGCGAGCCCCCGCATAGCGGGGCGGTAAGGAAAGTGGCCTAGCGATGCTGCGGCGACCGTCGTCTGGGTGGTGTGCGGCGCAGCGTCGCTAGAACCGGAATCGTAGGCCGGTCGTCAGCTGGAGCCCACCCAGGTCTACCTGGACGAGGTCATCGCCGATCTGCATGTCCACCGAGCCACGCACGTAGCGGATCAGCAGCCCGAGCCCGACCTTTTTCATCCCTGCGAATCGATTCAGGAACGGGAGCCGGTCGAGGACGAAGACGTCGATGTCGACGCCGCTGTTCATCCCGGCGGTAACCGCGGACTGGCCACTGACCGTATGCCCGGAAAAGATGAGTTCGTCGAACGGGAACCCGACCTCGGTGTGCTGGACCGATGCGACGAGGTCCTGTCGCGCGTTGATCAGGCTCGGACCGACGGACGCCGACACCACGAGCCAGTTGGTGAGCTGAATCACCCAGAGGGCGCGGACGTGAATCCCGAGCTCCTGCCGTTCCAGCCCGCCCGCCTCACCCATTGTGGTGCGCGGGAGATCGAAGAAGAACGGGTGTGGCAGCTCGGCGGTGATCTGCGCTGGGTTCACCGACCGGTAGCTCGACGCATCGAGCCCGACCGCGAGGTTGCGCCAGAGCCGGAAGGACACGCCTCCGGCGAAGACACCGCCCTGCTCGATGGTGTAGCTGGCCTGGAAGCTGCCCAGCTCGGAGAAGACCGGGAAGACCCGGGTCGACGCGAAGGTCCGCGAGGCCGGGCGCCAGCCGAAGTCCAGCCAGACGGCGATGCGGTCGGTGGGCGCCGGCTGTGCCGTCGCCTCGTTCGCACTGCCGACCAGTCCGGCCACGAGGCCGACGGTCAGAGCGACCGCACCTCGCCACCGTCTGCTCGACATCTGCCAACGTTGACCTCGTCTCGTCGGCAACACGTGTGCGGTCCCCTCTAGTTCACACCGACGGCGGTCCAGGCCTGCGTCACCGCCTGCTCCGCGGCGCTGCCGGCGCCGTAGAGATCGCGCGCCGACTGGATGGTGGCGGCCCGCGCCTCCGCGAAGTCGGCGTCCCGGGTCATCAGCACCGTGAACGCGCGATAGAAGACCTTTTCCATCTGTTCCCGGTTCGCCGCGCCGACGCCGGAGACCGTCAGTCCCGACACCCGGTTGGTCCCTCCCTCGATCGCAAGGTAGTAGGCGTGCCCAGGAATCAGCGAGTTGGTGTGCACGCCGCCGTTGTCCTCCATGCCCACGAACAGGAGGCTGTAGTGGTCGGGGTCGCCGAAGCGCTGCGGATCCGCCAGCGATCGGATGCCACCCGGCTCGATCACGTCCTCACCCAGCAGGTAGTCGGCCACACCGGCGCCGTCCCGGTAGAACGGCTCGGCGTAATACTCGGTACCGACCCCGATGACGTCGGAGAACGCCTCGTTCAGGGCGCCCGACTCGTCCATGTACAGCAGGGCCGAGGTAAAGTCGGTCACCGCGTGGGCGAGCTCGTGCGCCACGATGTCGAGCGCTCCGGAGAGAAAGTTCCATCGCTGCCCGAGGAAGGGCACGTTCGGTGGCAGACCTTCACCGAACACCGCGAGCCCGACCCCGTCCGGCCCGCACGTGCCGCAGTAGAACGCGTTCAGATAGAAGAGGCCGAGGATGTCGGCCGGCGCGGTGACGATGTCCGCGCGATCAACCGGATGGACCAGGCTGATCATCCGGACGTTGGTGCCGTTCAACCCCTGTCGCCCGAACCGGTGATAGAGATAGTCGTAGGTCCAGCCCATGCCTACGTGGGCGTCGACGCTCGCGCCGTCGAGCCACCGGTTGTCGGTGTCGTTGGCCAGGTCAGCGTCGAACAGCTGGACGGTCCCGTCGAGGACGTCCAGGGTGTGCAGCAAGTCGCCCCTCATGTCGAACGTGAAGACATCGGCCGGTCGGAGCTGGTCCTGGGCGAGGAAGGTACCCCCGACCGCCGTCACGCTGATCTTCTTCCGGTCGCCCTTCACGCCGAGACCGTCGCCGACGGCGCATCGCTCGCATGGCAGCGCCGGCTGCTGGGTCTTCAGATCGTCGTAGGCCCACACGAGATCGCCGGTCGACGCGTCGATGAAGTAGGCCATCAGCCGCGTCCCGGTGAAGGCGCGCGCCTCGTAGACGAGGCGATAGACGCCGGTGCCCTCACGGTCGGGCAGCACCACGAGCCGGGGGGGCGTCGATCCGCCCGGGTGCACGTTGCCCAGACGCTCGATGATCCGCGTGGCGTCGTCGGTCGACAGCGCCGGCGTGGTCTCCACGTCGATGCCGAGATGCAGGGTGCCGAAGAGGGACACCGTCACCCCGCGCGCCGTCTGGCGTGTGACCTCGGCGCCGAAGATCGGCACCCCGTCGTGATACTGGCGGAACCGGGCGTGGGTGCGACCCGGGACCAGTGGGTCGTCCTCGCTGGCCGCCAGCCGCAGGACCCTGTCACGACCCAGGCGGTCCACCAACGAGTCGGCTTCGCGGAGCTCGGAGAGACTGCTGAGGCCGCCGGCGGCCAGCGTCAGGACCGAAGAGCGGTTCTGAAGCTGCGCCGTGGACGCGGTGAGCACGGCGACCACGGCAACCGCGGTCGCACAGGCCAGGAGACGAGTGTACGGGCGCATACAGGTCCATGCCGGCCCCCCACCCGGCTCGCGCCCGCTTATTGTAGCTGATCTGGTGACTCGGTCGGCCTGGCATGTCGTGAGGTATACACTGGAGGGCGCCCTGCAGGAATCAGAAGTCCGGAGGCAGGAGAAGCCGGCGTCAGTTTGACAGGACACTCGTCGAGAGGCTGAAGCGTGTCAGCGGCTTGATGGCGAAGGCGCGAGTCGGAGTGGACTTATGAGCAGCAGACAGCGGATGACGGTACAGGCGACGGTCGGCGCGCTGATGGTCGTGGCCTGTGTCATTCCGGGCGTGGCCGATGCCCAGGAGGTCGGTCCCCCTCGCGGGTCGCTGGTCATCGTCGGCGGTGCGATGCGCGACCCGGCGATTATCGAGCGGTTCATCCAGCTTGCCGGCGGTCCGGACGCGCCGATCGTGGTCATTCCGACCGCCGGCGGCGGCGACACCTACGACCAGTACTACCCGGGGCTGCGCAGCTTCAGGGACGCCGGCGCGACCAATCTGACGGTGCTGCACACGACCGATCGCCAACGGGCAAATAGCGAGGCGTTCGTCGCGCCGCTCCGCCGCGCGCGCGGGGTCTGGTTCACGGGTGGCCGGCAATGGCGGCTGGCTGACGCCTATCTCGACACGCGGGTCCACGACGAGCTGCGGGGGGTGTTGGACCGGGGTGGGGTGATCGGTGGGTCGTCGGCGGGGGCGACGATCCTCGGCTCGTATCTGGCCCGGGGCGACACCGCCGTCAACACGATCATGATGGGCGACCACGAGGTGGGGTTTGGGTTCCTGCACGACGTGGCGATCGATCAGCATCTGCTGCGCCGGAACCGGCAGTTCGACCTCCTCGAGGTGATCGAGGCGCACCCAGAGCTGCTGGGCATCGGGCTCGACGAGGACACGGCGATCGTCGTGCGGGGTGACGAGTTCGAGGTCGTGGGACGCAGCTATGTCGTCATCTACGACCACGAGCGCATGCTCGATTCCGGTGGGCGCTTCTACTTCCTGGGGGCTGGCGACCGCTATGACCTGAAGACACGCACGGCGTTCCGGATGCAGCGGGCGCGCCGCCCGCTCGAGCGGGTCGTCGAACGCCCCTGGCAGTGAATTTTCCGGGCGGGGCATCCCGCCTGGGGTGTCCCTGTGGCCAGGCCTTCAGGCCTGCGAGGCAAGCAGGACTTTCACCCCGGACTGCTGGCGGCCCGCCTGGGGGTGTCCCTGTGGCGCAGGCCTTCAGGCCTGCGAGGCAAGCAGGACTTTCACCCCGGACTGCTGGCGGCCCGCCTGGGGGTGTCCCTGTGGCGCAGGCCTTCAGGCCTGCGAGGCAAGGCGGTAGCCTTGCCCGGTGTCCCGGTGCCCTGACAGTCGGGTCAGTCGAGCGCATCGAGGAGCGCTTCGGTGTCGGCCGCGTCATTGTAGAGGTGGGGCGCAACCCGGATGGCGTCTCCGCGCATCGACACCGTGACCTGCCGCGTGCGCAGCCGCTCGGCGAGACGGGTAGTGTCTACCGACTCCCGAACACGGATGCCGAACAGGTGCCCGCCACGCCACCGGTCCTCCTCGATCCAGTAGCCGCGTTCCCGCAGCGTGCGTGTCAGGTCCCTCGTCAGCGTGCGGCAGTAGTCCTGGATCGCCGGCACGGTCCACTCCAGGACCAGCTCCAGCGCCGCGGCCAGCATCGGGAGCAGCGTGAAGTTCGAGCGCTCGCCAACGTCATACCGGAGGGCGGCCGGCTGGTACTCGTCGCGGTAGCGCACGAGATCGGCGAACGCCTCGCTGCCGCGCCGGGTGATCCAGTTCTCCTCGAGTGGCGTGCCATGGTCGAAGACCGGTCCGAAGTAGGCAAGCCCGATCGCGTATGGCCCCAGCAGCCACTTGTAGCCGGCGCAGACCAGTGCGTCGGGCCGGATCCGCTCCACGTCGAATGGGAACGCGCCGACCGACTGTGTCCCGTCGACGACCAGCAGCGCGTCGCATTCTCGGGCGCGGTCGCTGACCCGCTCC
The DNA here is from genome assembly GCA_022562495.1 of Acidobacteriota bacterium. Taxonomy (GTDB): domain Bacteria; phylum Acidobacteriota; class Vicinamibacteria; order Vicinamibacterales; family UBA8438; genus NP936. The sequence goes on along the minus strand of JADFPE010000156.1, from coordinate 363 downwards.
AGGTCGAACAGCGTCCCGTCGGTCCAGTGCACCTGCGGCAGCGCGACCACCGCCGTCCGGTGGTCGATTGCCGCGAGCAGGCGCGCGCTCCAGGCGCTGGCCCGGCCGCCGCCGGTCCGCTCCGGGGCCCGGACCACCTTCAGCTCCAGCCCCCGCTCGGCGCACAGACGGCGCCAGGTATAGACATTGCTCGGAAACTGCTCTTCGACGATCACGATGTTGCCGCCCGGCTCGACCGGTGCGTTGCGCGCGACCGTTGCCAGCCCATAGGAGACCGACGGGATGATCGCGACCCGGTTGGGGTCGGAGATGTTGACGAGCCGGGAGAAGAGAGACCGGACCAGGTCGCTCTCCTCGAAGAAG
>JADFPE010000155.1 GCA_022562495.1 Acidobacteriota bacterium | reverse complement strand
GCTCTACGATCACCTGCTGACCAGCTACTGGAAACTGATCCGTCCGTTGCTGCCCCCCTCGCTCAAACCTGATGCGCGTTCGCAGCAGACCCACTGAACCGCCGCCCCGGGCGGGTCCGCACGCGTGGTCGTGCCAAGCCGCCGAGCCGTGACATCGCCATGATCGGGCCACGAGTTCTCATTCCGACGGCCGACTTCCATCCGGTAATCGCCCCCTCGTAGAACGTTCCGCGTCGTCGTGGACCTGCCGCCCGGTGTCAGCCAGGCCCTGGGTGGCCGAGCAGAGCCGGATGACGCAACCCGCCCGTCAGGTCGTTCCGAGAGAAGAAGTTACGGGAGAACGCGCACCGCGCGCGTTTGAAGTCCGAATCCTGCGAGAGGTGCGGCACCATCTTCACGCCTAGCCACTGTTGGCAGCGGTGCTGTTCGGGTCGGTTCTGACGGCAACGTCGCGTTGTCGGGTGAAGGAGCGGCTGACAGGCGAGGAGCGCTGGCGCACGTTCACGGTCGCCAAGCATGGCGAGCCGGGCGACAACTCACGGATTCGGGCAGCTGCGACCCGGAGCCCGGACTGGTCTACTGACCCACCGCCCCAGCCATGCCCTGAACGAGCAACTGGGTATCGGCCTGTCCGACGCCATGGCCTACAGTCCCGAGCCCAACACGCTCGTGATCCCGCTCCGCCAGAGCTGTCTCGAGATCGCCGGCCGTGAAGTGGCAATCGAAGAGAGCTCGGGCGGCACTGCCGCGCTCCGTAAGTGATTCGAAATGGCCGGCGCCGACGGCAATTTCGGCAAGCTGGCCGCCTCAGCGCGATGGAAGGAGATCTGATCGGTCGAGCAGCGTGCGGCGTTCCTGACCGGGGTACTGACGACGCCGGGCGACCTGCAGCATGTCGCCGTCTCGACCGGGAGCGGCGGCGGCAGCCGCGGAACGTGCCGACGTGCTGTCACGCGATATCCGATACCCGCGCGCCTCCCACGCGTAGTACGTGTTCAAGCCGCTACCGCGCTCACGTCACGGTCGACTTTGCTTTCCTCACCACTGGCCACTTGCATTGCGGAGTTTGTCTCCTCTGCGGCACGTAGCGCCGCCTACTGGCGAAGAGCCCCGACCAGGACGCGACAACAAGGCTGAGGACCTCATACTCGACCGGCTGCGCGGTGTTGCGCTCATTCTGGCTGTCCTGACGGCTAGCTGCGGGGACAACGCACCCACTGCACCCACACTCTCGCCTCCGGGCACAATCGCAGCGGCCCTCCTAGTCCTGTCCGCCCTCTATGGAGCGGCAATCGGTCGATGCGTTGCCGGTGACGATCAGCTGGGACCTGCCGACGGTGGCCGGCATCCCGGTCGACAAGAGCTCCTGCTCGCCGGCCTCCGGCTCGGCGTTTCCGATCGGGACGTCAACGGTCACCTGCACCCCCGACCAGACAACGCTGGCCAGCTCCTGTTCGTTCTCGATCACCATCACCCCACCGGACCCCAAGCTGCGCTTCACCAGGTTCATGGCGTTCGGAGACAGCATCACCGAGGGGTTCATCCGCCCCGGGCTCCTGCCGCCGGGTGTGACGCCCCATGAGATCGTCGCACTGCTGCGCGCGGCCCGTGGCCGGCCGATTCCCGAAATCTCCAACGCGGTGCAACCATTGAACGCCTATCCCGTCCAGTTGCAGAACCTGCTAACCGCGGCCTACGCCACCCAGTTGATCACCGTGGCCAACAAGGGGGTGTCCGGCGAGGAGACGGCGCAGGGCGTCTCGCGGATCACGTCGTCTCTGCTCTCGGTGCAACCGGAGCTGCTGTTGCTGCTAGAGGGTTTCAACGACATCAGTGCCGCCTTCGTTAATAGACCGGCGGGCGACACGACGCCGATCAGCATCGCCACGATCGCCGCAAACCTCCGGAGCATGGTGTTGAACGCCCAAGGACACGGTGTCGAGGTGCTGCTAGCTACCCTGACGCCGGTAACCGAGTTATTTGAGGATGACGTCCCCGGCACACGGGCGACGATTCTCGCGCTCAATACCGAGATCCGCAGCATGGCCACCGCGCTCGGTCTCGGCGGGGTCGTCGACTTGTACGCCGCGCTGGACGGTGTGCCCGGTGTCATTGGCGCCGACGGATTCCATCCCACCGTCACCGGGTACCGCCGGATGGCGGAACTCTTCTTCGCCGAGATTGTGTCCCGTTACGACATCACCCCTCGGGCTCCCGCGCTCACGGCGCCATAGCCCTCGGGCGTTTCACCTAATTTTTCTGGCACCGGTGTGTCTGGTGACCGGCCCTCGTCTGGCCTATGATGGTATGCGGAAGAGACACGTCAGGAACGCGTGCCGGATGGTCGGGCCGAGCTCTCGGCGCCAGGGGAAGCAGGAGCTGTCCACGTGACACCAGTCGCATCACCGTTCCGCCCCGGCGGCCAGTACTTCGGACCGCTGATCGGCGTAGTCGTTGTGGCCATCGTGGCCGGCCTCGCCTCGTTTATCTACTTTGGCGGTCAGGAGACGGTCGAGGAGCCGGAACCGGTCGTCGAGGCGCCACCCCGGCCCGTCGCGCCGGCGCCGCCGCCGGTGGAAGCATTGGTGGAGGAGATCGCGCTGCCGTCGCTCGACGAGAGCGACTCGCTCGTGCGTGACCTCGTCGCGGCGTTGACCTCGCACCCGGCGTTCGCCGCCTGGTTGATCCCGGACCAGCTGGTCCGGACGTTCGTCCTGGTGGTCGAGAACGTGGCCGACGGGAACAACCCGGCCGAACGTTTGACACCGCTGCGCCCCACCCAACGTTTCCGCGTGCGGGGTGAGGCGCCGCAGCTGGGCATCGACCCGGCCAGCTACGCCCGCTACAACACCCATGCGGAAATCGTGGCGTCGATCAACCCGGTTGGTGCCGCCGAGCTCTATCGCAGGCTCTACCCGCTGATTACCGAGGCGTACGCCGAGCTGGGACATCCGGACGGCGGGTTCGACAACACCCTGCAGCGGGCGCTGCGGATCCTCCTCGAAACGCCGGTGCTGGAGCGCGACGTCACCCTGGTGCCGCGCGCCACCTTCTTCGAGTTCGCCGACGACGAGCTCGAGAACTTGCACCCGGTCCAGAAGCAGTTCCTGGGCATGGGCCCGCGCAACGTTCGCGCCGTCCAGGCCAGCCTTCTGGACATTGCCCGTGAGCTCGGCATCGATTCGAGCAGTCTGCCGGTTCCTGCCGTGGTGCGGTGAGCGTGCAGCTCAAGGTCAAGCGCCTTGGCCCCGCAGCCACCATTCCCGCTCGGGCCCGCCCCGGCGACGCCGGTCTGGACCTCTACTCGGCCGTGGACCTCGAGATTGCACCGGGTGAGACCCGGCTGGTCGGCACCGGACTCGCGATTGAGCTCCCCCCAGGCACCGAGGCCCAGGTCCGTCCCCGCAGCGGGCTCGCGTTGACGCACAGCGTCACCGTGCTCAACAGCCCGGGCACGATCGACGAGGGCTACCGCGGCGAGGTGGGCGTCATCCTCATCAACCACGGCCGGACCCTGTTCGAGGTCCGGCGGGGCATGAAGGTGGCGCAGCTGGTGGTGCAGCCGACGCTCGAGGTCGAGGTCGTCGCGGTCGACGCGCTCTCCGACACCCCTCGAGGCACAGGGGGCTTCGGGTCCACAGGCGCATGAGTCCGCTCGACCGGCGACCGGCATCCACGGCACGTCACCTTCCCGCCCCTGCACAGAACGGCGCGGCTCGACGGCATCGAGCACGCGCTGACGGTGTGTGTCCGCACGCAAGCGCTCTGGTGGGTGATAAGGTGGGAACCGGCGCCTAGCCCGGACCGACATGCCCAGCGATGCCACACACGGGGCTCGAGACCGCACCCTCCGGGTCGCGCTCTGCCAGTGCAATCTCCCGGTCGGCGACCTCGACGGTAACGTGAATCGTATCCGCGTGCTGATCGGCCGGGCGGTCGAGCAGGGCGCCGACCTGACCCTCTTCCCCGAGCTCTCGGTCACCGGCTATCCACCCGAAGATCTGCTGCTGAACCCACGGTTCGCCGACGCGGCGGCGGCCGGTGTACGTGAGCTTGCGCGCACGGTCACCGACACCGTGGTGATCGTGGGGCTCCCGGCGCTGCGGGAGGACCTGCACAACGCGGCGGCGGTGCTGGCTGACAACGCCATTGTCGCGACCTACCGGAAACACTTCCTGCCAAACTACGCCGTCTTCGACGAACAGCGTTACTTCGCCAGCGGCGACGACGCGCTGGTGATCGATCTGGCCGGCGTACGAGTCGGCGTCACGATCTGCGAGGACCTCTGGTACCCGGGCGGACCAGGCCAGTGGGCGGCCATCGACGGCGGCGCGGAGCTGATCGTGAACCTGTCGGGGTCGCCGTATCACCGGGGCAAGGGGCTCGAGCGGGAACGGATGCTCGCGCAGCGCGCGGCCGACTACTGTTGCTTTATCGCGTTCTGCAACGCGGTCGGCGGACAGGACGAGCTGGTGTTCGACGGGCACAGCCTGGTGATCGATCCGACCGGCGAGGTCGTGGCGCGCGGCGCGCAGTTCGAGGAAGACCTCCTGGTGGTCGACGTCGATGTGGTCGGGGCCTCGCGGCGCCGGCTCCATGACCCACGATGGCGGCAATCGCTGGACGCCAGGCACGGCCGGGTGCGCTCGGTGACCGTCAGCCGTGCCTCACGGCCACGGCTGACGCTCGCACCGCGGTCCGCATCAGTGTCACTGCTGGAACCGGACGCGGAGGTCTACCGCGCGCTGACCCTCGGCACCGCCGACTACTTCCGCAAGAACGGGTTCCAACATGCGGTGCTCGGTCTCTCGGGGGGGATCGACTCGGCGCTCGCGCTCACGGTCGCTGCCGACGCCCTCGGCGCGGACGCGGTCACCGCGGTGTCCATGCCGTCGCGGTACACAGCCGACATGAACCGGGAGGACGCGAGCACGCTGGCCGCCACCCTCGGTGTCGAGCTGATGGAGCTGCCGATCGGTGACCTGGCGACCGCATACGACGGGGCACTGGCCGGACCGTTCGCCGGCACCGAGCCCAACGTCGCCGAGGAGAATCTGCAGGCGCGCATTCGGGGCAACCTCCTGATGGCCCTCTCGAACAAGTTCGGCTGGCTGGTGCTGACGACCGGCAACAAGAGCGAGATGAGCGTCGGCTACGCCACGCTGTATGGCGACATGGCCGGAGGATTCGCCATCCTCAAGGACGTGCTGAAGACCTGGGTGTACCGGCTGGCACGCTGGCGAAATCGGGACACCGAGGTCATTCCGATCCGGATCATCGACAAGCCGCCGACCGCCGAGCTCCGCGAACACCAGCTCGACACCGACAGCCTGCCGCCCTACGACACGCTCGACGCGATTCTCGAGGCCTACGTGGAGGATGACCGGAGCCCCGAGGACATCGAGCAGCTCGGCGTCGACTCGGCCCTGGTCGGTCGCGTCGTGACGATGGTCGACCGCGCGGAGTACAAGCGCCGCCAGGCGCCACCCGGCGTGCGCATCTCGACTCGAGCCTTCGGACGCGATCGGCGACTCCCGATCACGAACCGGTATCGGTCTCGCTGACCTGTCTCTTCCATCCACTCGAACGTGCGAGTGTCGAGCTGCTCGGGACGGGCGGCGCGCACCGCGCAGCGACGACTGCTGCGGTCGTGTTCGCCGGAGGGGTACCTCGAGGACCGTCGCGGACGCGCTGCACGAACAACGCGCCGCTATGAGGGCCCGCGCACGAACAACTTCCCATTCTCGGCCGCCGATGCATCCCGTCTGGCGGCGTTGCTCGTCGGTCGAATACTGCCCGTATGCTCCCTTCTCGCGCCTGGCCAGCCGGGCGCCTCGCCGCCCCGACACGGGAACGTCTTCGTGCGCGGACCCTGAGGAAGACCTCGCCTCCAGTGCCGGGAACTCACAGAGCGCGGCGGGTCTCGAACGGCGAGCGAAGCGAGCAGACAAACGACCTGATCATGGAGGGATGTTGACGCTGACTCGCGACAGAGATCAACTAAGCTGGGGGCGGATGCATACATGGAAGGCACACCCGGATGATCAAGCGCATAGAAATTGACATTGCGCCGGACAAGGCATTTGATGACGTGCATCTTCGCAAGGTCGCCAGCGAACACTCTGGCATCCGGCCTGAGAGAGTCACTGATCTTGTGCTGGTACGACGGTCGCTCGATGCACGGCGTAAGCCCCCAATCTATCGCGTGGCCTTCGACGTCTATGTCGAGGCAACGCCCCAGAAAGCTGAGCCACACACCGGTAGGCTCCTGCATGCCACGGCCGACCACAAGGTCATCATCGTGGGCGCGGGGCCAGCGGGATATTTCGCGGGGCTGCAACTGCTGGAGCACGGCATTCAGCCGGTGATTTTCGACCGCGGCAAAGATGTGCAGAAACGGCGCAAGGACCTGCGGGCGATACAACAGTTCGGTACCGTCAATCCAGATTCGAATTACTGTTTCGGCGAGGGTGGGGCCGGCACGTACTCTGACGGCAAACTCTATACTGCCGCCAAGAAGCGGGGCAACATACGCAAAGTGTTGGAACTACTGGTCGAGCATGGAGCGCACGCCGACATCCTGGTGGATGCACACCCCCATATCGGCTCGAACAAGCTGCCCCAGATAGTCCAAGCCATCCGCCACACCATAGAAGGACACGGTGGCGAAGTGCATTTTGACTCTCGAGTCACCGACTTTGTGATTCGAGACAAGACCATCTATGGGGTCATCGTCAATGACGAGCAGGAGCACCTGGCGGCGAATGTCATTCTGGCCACGGGACATTCAGCGCGCGACATTTACGAGCTGCTACATCAGAAGAATATCCGCGTTGAGCCAAAACCCTTTGCCATGGGCATTCGCATCGAACATGCACAGGTCCTGATCGACAAGATTCAGTATCACATGCGCCCACGGAGCCGGCACCTGCCTGCGGCAAGCTACAAAATGGTCGCTCAGGTCGACGGCCGCGGTGTGTTCTCATTTTGTATGTGCCCGGGCGGCCTGATTGTCCCGGCTGCGACGGCGCCTGGTGAGATCATCGTCAACGGGATGTCCTTATCCGGACGCGATTCCGCCTTTGCCAATTCAGGCATTGTCGTCAGTGTTGAACTTGACGATGTGCGGCGGCAACATGGCCCTGACCCCCTGGCAGGGCTGCGGTATCAGCGGAACACAGAAGAACGCCTCTTCGCGGCAGGCGACGGGTCTCAACAAGGCCCCTCGCAGCGCATGATTGATTTCATCGAGGAGCGGGTGTCAGATTCACTCCCTGCGACATCCTATATCCCCGGTCTCTATTCGGCACCACTGCACGAGCTGCTCCCTGCGCCGATCGCCACCCGCCTGCAGAGGGCGATGTTGATGTTTGGCTCTCACAAAACCGGCTTTCTGACCAACGACGCGGTCCTCGTTGGTATGGAATCCCGCACGAGTGCCCCTGTCCGCATTCCCAGGCATCGGAGCTCACTTGAACATGTGGACATCAAGAACCTCTATCCATGTGGAGAGGGCGCAGGCTACGCGGGAGGAATTGTATCGGCCGCGGTTGATGGACAGAACGTCGCGACAGCAGTTGGCGGAAAGATGGGGTGAGAAAATGGCGGCGGCGGCGGCGGCGGCGGCTCGCGGCAAGACCCGCGGTGCCCTGGGCGAACACCGACACCCGGCGGGCGCGGAGCCAGTCGCGCAGCCACATGTCGCTGCTACTGACCGCCGCATGCAGGGCCCCGACCCCAGCCATCGCACCGCCCGGGTCCGCGCCTCGCACGAGCAGACAACGCGCGAGCTCGTCGTGCCCGCTGACGATCGCCAGCGGCAGCGCACGGGTGCCGTCCGAACCCGGTGCGTTCACGTCCGCACCGGCCGCAATGAGCGCCGTCGCGGCCTCGACGTCACCATGTTGCAGGGATCCATGGACCGTCGGCCACCGCTTGAGCCTCTAGAGTTTCTTCGTTCTTTATTTTCAATAATATTTGAACTTACAGAAATTATTGATACACTGTCGCCATGAACGCCTCCACCGAGCAGGTGCGCGCCGAGTTCATCCAGCTCTGGTCCAGGTTGGGACAGTTCTGGGGGATTCCCGCCGGCACGTCGCGGGTCTACGCCTGGCTCCTGAGCTGCCCTGACGGCGCGTGGAGCGAGGAGATCATGGACGGGCTCACCATGAGCCGGGGCGCGGTGAGCATGGCCTGCAAGGAGCTGCGGGACTGGGGTCTGGCGACCGCGGTGCAGGAGCCGGGCGTGAGAAAGACGCGCTACACGGTGGAGATGGACCTGGCAACGGTGGTGCGCAACATCGTCCAGGCCAGAAAGCGCCGGGAGTGGGATCCGATTCTCGAGGGTGTGCGGGACTGGATCCCGCGCCTGGAGTCCGACGGCTCCAGGGCGGCGCAGGTCTTTCGGGATCGCCTGGAATCCATCGAGTCCTGCGTCGGCATGGCCGACGGCATGGCCCGGCGGTTTCTCGCTGGCGGATTGCTCAGCGACCTGGGCCTGAAGACGCTCACCACCGCGGCTCGAACACGGAAGCGCAGGAGGAAGACATGAGAGTGTTACTCACCGGGGGAACGGGCTTCATCGGTGCCAGGCTCAAGACGCGGCTCGCAGGCGCGGGGCACGATGTCACGATCGTCAGCCGCGGGCCGGCCGGGGACGTCACGTGGGAGCCCGACGCTATCAGGACGGCGGTTGGGGCAAGCGACGCGGTGGTCCATCTCGCGGGGGAGAATGTGTTCGCCCGGCGCTGGAGCGTCGCCCAGAAACACACGCTGCGGACGAGCCGCATCGACACCACACGGCTGCTCGCCGAGGCGGTGGCGGATCGCAGACCCGGAGCGTTCATCACCGCATCGGCCATCGGCTACTACGGCACCAGCGCCGAGAGGCGCTTCGTGGCCGGCGACGAGCCGGGAGACGATTTCCTCGCCAGGCTCTGCGTGGACTGGGAGGCGGCGCGGCAGCCGGCCGTTGACGCCGGCGTGCGCACCGCCACCCTGCGGATCGGGGTGGTCCAGGGCCTGGGCGACGGGGCGCTGCAGAAGATGCTGCTCCCGTTCAAGCTCGGTCTGGGCGGACCGGTGGGCCATGGCCGCCAGTGGGTGTCGTGGATCCATATGGAGGACCTGCTCGCCATGCTGGCGTGGCTCCTCGAGAACGAGGACACCCATGGCGAGTACAACGGCACCGCGCCCAATCCGGTGTCCAACCGCGAGCTCTCGACGACCCTGGGCCGTGTGCTCCACCGCCCGGCGATCGTGCCGCTGCCGGGGTTCGTGCTGCGACTCATGCTGGGGGGGGTGGCGGAGCTGGTGCGGGGCGGCCAGCACGTCACGCCAGGCCGGGCGCTGACGGAGGGGTTCTCGTTTCGATTTCCGGAGCTCGAGCCTGCCCTCCGGGACTTGCTGGACCGGTAGGAGCCGGGGCCCTACTTCCCATCGTCGGCTCGCCGCGCCATAATGTGACATTCCACAGCGTCTACGGTTCGATGCCAATCCCTGGAGGCACCATGAACGTCCCGTTCTCACGACCCCTGCGGTTCGTCGGCGCGCTAGCGGTTGTCGTCGCCGTCGCGCTGCTCTCACCGGTCTCGCGTATCCGCGGGGCCGAGGACGACACGCTGCCGAGGGCGAGTCCCGAGGACGTCGGGATGTCATCGGAGCGGCTGCAGCGCGTCGGCGCGCTGATGCAGCGGCACATCGAGGAGAACCTGCTGGCCGGCACCGTCTCGCTGATTGCGCGGCATGGCAAGGTGGTGCATCTCGAGGCGCAGGGCTTCCGCGACAAGGACGCCGGCGTCCCGATGGGCACCGACACCATCTTCACGATCATGTCGATGACCAAGCCGATCGTGACGGTAGCGCTGATGTCGCTCTTCGAGGAGGGCCACTTCCTGCTCGACGACCCGATCTCGAAGTGGCTGCCGGCGTATGCCGACAAGACGGTCCGGCGCGCCGGCGGCGCCCGGACGGTGAGCGAGCCGGCCGCGCGCCCGGTCACGGTGCGTCATGTGCTGAGCCACACGTCCGGGCTGAGCATCCGGCCCCCCGCCCCGCCACGCGGCGGGCAGGCGCGGACACGTCCGGCCACCCTGGCCGAGGCGGTCGACCGGGCGGCCGACGTGCCGCTGGCGTTCCACCCCGGTGACGAGTGGCAATACGGCGCCTCGACCGACTACGTGGCGATTCTCGTGGAGAAGATCTCCGGCATGAGCCTGGATGACTTCCTGCGAGAGCGGATCTTCGAGCCGCTGGGGATGCAGGACACGTACTACAACATCCCGGAGTCGAAGGTCGACCAGGTGGCCGCCGTCTACCGGCCCAGCGGCCCGGGAAACACGATCGCGCTCTTCCGCGCACCGAGCTACCGGGAACCGACGCAGTACTTCGGCGGGCAGGCGGGGCTGAGCTCAACGGCGGCCGACTACTTCCGGTTCCACCAGATGATGCTGAATGGCGGCGAGCTCGACGGCGCTCGCATCCTGAGCCCGCGCACGATCAACCTGATGGTGACCAATCACATCGGCGACAAGCTGGTCTACATCCGGGGACCGGGCTACGGGTTCGGACTCGGCTACGGGATCGTGATGGACTCGGGCCTGGCCAACGACCACCTGTCGCCGGGCAGCTTCCTGTGGGGTGGCGCGTGGGGCACGGTCGCCTGGGTCGACCCGGTGGAGGACATCCTCGGTGTCCTGATGATGCAGATCACGTCGTATCGGCACCTGACGGTGCGGCAGGACTTCTCGACGGTCACCTCGCAGGCGATCATCGAGACCAATCGGCACAATCCGCCAACGGTGATGGGGTATAAGAGCGTGTACTGAAGAAGGCAGAAGGGCTGCCGCCTGTCTCCTGTGAGCCGACTGCGCAGGCCTTCGCCTCAGTCGTCACTGATACAAAACAGATGCTCGTAGCCGCGGAGGAACAGCTCGCCATCGACGACGGCGGGCGAGGCGAGAAACATCTCATCCATCGAGTTGACCGCGAGCACCTCAAACCGAGGGCCCCGCTTCACGACGATGACGTCACCTTCTTCAGTCAGCAGATAGATCTTGTCGCCGGCCCCGACCGGGGACGCCTTCACGGTGTAGGACGACGGCAACCGGGTCTGCAGGTAATACGGCCTGCCGGTCGTCGCCTCGAACGCCGAGAACCGGCTGGTGGCACGGCTGAGCCCGCCGTCACGCACCAGATACAGCTCGTTGTCCCACAGCAACGGCGACGGGTTGTAGGGCGCGGCGCGGTCGAGCTGCCACACGATGGCGTCAGTGCCGGTCACGTCACCCAGCGCGTCAAGCGAGATCGCTCGAATCCGCCGCTCGTTGACGGCGCTCACCGTGAACACCAGCCCATGCCCGTGTACCGGCATCGGGATCGGATGCCGTGTCATGCCGGCGCTGCGCCAGATCTCCTCGCCGGTCTCCAGGTCGTTGCTCCGGATGTAGTTGCCGGCGCTGGTGATCACCTGGACGCGTCCCTTGTGCTCGGCGATGTAGGGGGACGACCACGAGGTGCCTTCGTCGCGGTCTTGCCGCCACAGGGTCTCGCCGGTCCGCGTGTCGACCGCCACCAGGAACGAGTCGTCGCCTTGGTGATCGAACTGCAGCACGAGCGTGTTCTCGTGCAGTGCCGGCGAGGAGGACTCACCGAACCCATTGAACATCTCCATCTTGACGCCGAAGTCGCGTGACCACCGCAGGGTGCCGTTGACGTCGTAGGCGTAGAGCCCGTACGACCCGAACGACACGTAGACCTGCTCGCCGTCGGTGATCGGCGACCCGTTGGCGAAGCTGCCGAGTTGGCGATGGTAGCCCTCGTGCGGCGTCGTCTCGATCGCGACCCGCTCCCACAGGAGCGCGCCGGTGCCCCGGTCGTAACAGAGCACGACGAACTTCGTCGGCGCCAGCGACACGCCGCGGCGCCGACCGACCGCGGCGGCTGCCGCCGCCTCATCGATAATTGCCGTGGTCAGGAAGATCCGGTGTCCCCAGA
>JADFPE010000154.1 GCA_022562495.1 Acidobacteriota bacterium | reverse complement strand
GAGGGGCCGCGGCAAGGGGTTCGTCCCGACTACATCGGCGTGGGCGGCTGTGGCGACGCCAGTAGATAGGGTCGATCGCGCAGCTCGCGGCTGAGCCGCTCGTGACACTGCCGCCACACCTCGAAACGCCGAGCGAGCGTCTCGAGCAGTCGCGCTTTATGTGAAGACTTCTCCTGGGCGGCCGCCCGGCCAAAGCAGGTCGCGCCCACCTCGACATACCAGCGAATGTTGTGCCGCCGGCGCATCTGACGCTCAAAGAACCCGGCGAGCAGCAGGCACTGCGCGCCCGCCGTTTCCATCATCACGCCGTCGTGCATCAGCGTCGTGTCGAGCACAAAATGGTCGAAGACGTCGCTGAGGTTCACAGGGGTCGGCAGCTCGTCAGCTGCCTGTGTCGAGGTCTGCGCGTAGTGCGCGAGCAGGCTGGCGTTGTAGAGCAGCTCCTCGGGATCGACGCCGGGCTCGCAGACATCCCGAAGGCCAAGCACGAAGAACGCCAAGGCTTGGCGTTCATCGACGGCGAGCAGTTCCCTCAGGTGCTCCATGACACCTCCCGCGCCCACGCCAGCAGGTACCGAAGAAGCAACCCGTGTGCCACATCCCGTTCAAGTCACGAGACACGGCGACGCGTGTCTCGGCCCGGACAGTCCGGTCACCGGTGTGCCACCACGGGACAGCCCTGACAGCGTTGTCGCCCACAGTCTCCGTACCTGTAATCGACAGATCTGCATGAGATCAGAACCACGTGCCTGTGCTCAGGGACAGGGTGCCTGGGTGGGGGTGTGATGGCAGAAGCGATTCCGCTCATCTCTGGTGTACTACGCGGTGGCGGGCAGCTTTCGGGCCCACGCAAGAATAACTTCCCATCTTCGGCCGCCGATGCATCCCGTCTGGCGGCGTTGCTCGTCGGTCGCATACTGCCCGTCTGGCCTTCCGCCAACAGTCTGATCCGCTGCGACAGACTGTTGGCGCAGCCCGATACGCGCGTGCTGGCAGTCGCTGGCTCAAGCGTCACATGACGCCCGGCAGCTCGATTCTCCAAGGAGGCTCACACGACGGTCACGTCCAGTTTGCCGCTCGTCGCTACGCTGAATTTCGCTCCGCCTCGACAGCTTCGACCTCGGGGCGGCGACGACCGTCGTCCATGGAGTCCACCAGGTCCTTCGCCTTGTCGAGGGTCTTACGGGCCGAGCCGCGGTCGTTCTTCGCGAGGTGCCAGCGGGTCTGCTCGAGGTCGACCTCGAACAGCCGCATGCCGGTGCGGCGGACGATGGTGCGGACTTCGTCGAGGTCGCGCAGGGCGAGGTCGAGGTTGTCCTGGGTACGGTGGAACTCAGCGAGGGCGAGGAGGCCACCTGGCATGTGGATCGTGTCACCGTCGTCCCAGGCGGCGTCCAGTAGCGTGAGCTCCTGCCGCCGGCCGAACAGGCGTGAGCCGGTCTGCGGCATCCGGTGCAGGTCGTGTGTCGGATGGGGCTTGTCGAAACGCCCTTCGTTTCCGCCCGGCGTGGCTGGAGCGTCCACAGCATCGCGGACCCGTCGGGCGAAGTCCGTCACGAGACGCTTCCGTGCCGGCCCGTCGTGCTCGCTCACCGCCATGCCGTCTGTGGGCCACATCTGAGTGCGGCGGAGCCACGGCTCGTTGTCCCAGAGGCACGGCTCGGCGAACAACGGCAGGACCTGGAGCTGTCCGCGACGGGCTCGCTGGAGGAGGACCGCCCCCTCTGCGTGTTGACAAAACTTCGACCCCAGAAACGCGGGGGTGACGAGGAGGATGGCCACCTTCGCGTGGTCGAGGTGGTCGGCGATCTCCGCGTACCAGTTCTCACCGGTACCGATCAGCTAGTCGCGCCACAGCTCGATCTGATCGCCGAGCTCGAGCTGCCTGAGAAACGGCATGAGCTCCGCGTCGAGGAACGTTCTGTCCGCGTGCGCGTACGACACGAACACCAACTTGTTGTCGGCTCCGCTCATCGCCACGGCTCCCGGCCAGCGTTGTTCCGTGGACACACGCGGCGCATGGCGCCGAGCGTACCAGAGGGCGCAGATCCGTGTCGATCGGCCGGATCAGAGGCGCGGCACCCCAACAGGCTGCAAGGCGAACTGGCGGGCTACCAGACCGAGTGCACGTGCTCGTAGTCGCGAATCGCGCGGTCCTTCGTCACCAGCACGGCACCGTGATGCCGAGCGGTCGCGACGATCATCTGGTCGGCTGGATCGCCATGAAAGGTACCCGGCAGGCGACAACTCTCGACGAGGACCGGGCGCGTCAGCTCGGCCATATGCAGGCCCTCTCGCATCGTCGCGAGGTCAAGCCACTCGTCGAACGACCGGTCCAGGACGAGCTGCTGCTTCTCGACCTTCTTGGCGAGCTCCCAGACCGAGATGAACGACACCCACAACGCGTCCGCACGCAGACCGGTCGCGATGGCCGAGCCGGCGCGCTTCGACAGCCGACGATCCTCGGTCACCCACCAGAGCCAGGCGTGCGTGTCAAGAAGCGTCGGCATCCCACGGCTCGCCGGTCCCGAACGGGTCCCCGACCTCCTTGACGACGCTGCCGGCGAGGCTGCGCCGCGTCATCGGCGCACAGTAGGGCACCAGCGTCGCCACCGGCCGGCCACGCTTCGTGATGACCACCGGCGTGCGGGTCGTCGCAACCTCGTCGAGGGTCTTCAGACAGACGTCCTTGAACTTCCCGGCCGCGATTGTTTTCATGACATCAATATAGCCATGACCATATGGCCATGTCAATAATGCGTGACGCATGAAGGCAGACCGGGGCGGGCCCCCTTTCTCGCGCGGTGTCAGCGCCTGAACAGATCGAGCGGCACCGACCGGCCCATCTCGTAGTAACCCCGCGGTGTCGGATGGATGTCGTCGCAGTTGAACGCCGGGAGGATCAGGTCGTGGTTCGAGGGGGCCCGTACGACGGCGTCGAAATCGAGCACGCCATCGAACGGCGCGTCACCTCGAATCCAGTCGTTGACCTCGTTGCGGATGCGGGTCTTGGCCGGCGTCCAGCCGGAGTTGTTCTGGGTCGGCGCGCGATTGTGTCGCGGAATGATCGTCACGCCGTGAATCCGCAGCTCGCGCGCGTGCACCTGCTCGATGATCGTCTCCATTCCGGCGATCACCTGCCGCGCCGAGGCCTCCCGTCGGATGTCGTTCGTCCCCATGAACAGAATCACGTCGGTGACGCCGGCATGCGAGAGCACGTCGCGCTGGAGCCGCTCGACACCGGGCATACTGTTCGGCGCCGGCTGGAGATACTCTCCGATGAGGGTGTTGCCGCCGATCCCCTCGTTGACGACCGCCCAGCGCGCGGCCGGGTCGTCGGCGGCATCGAGACGCACCGCCAGCCAGTCCTCCCAGCGGTCGTGGGCATCGATGGTCGAGCAGGACCCGTCGGTGATCGAGTCGCCGAACGCGACGATCGTCCCGGCGGCGGACGCCGTCAGCACGTCAATCGACTTGAGCCACCACATCGACGTCATCGTCTCGGTGAACCCGGCACGTGTCTCGTCGGCCGTGAGGTCGCCGGCACCGTCGGCGCTCACGTACGAGGTCACGAGCGCCCCGCGGTGCAGACTGGGCCGCACGTTGACGCCCGGCACATGGAGACTCACGGCCAGATCCTGTCGCGGCAGTACCGTCATCCGGACCGGATCGCTGCTCACGCTGCCCCCCACCGGGATCGTCACGCTGGTGGCCCCGGCGAACCGAACCGGCATGTTCGACCCGGACAGCAAGGCCGGCCCACGCTGGCGCTGCCCGATGTAGACGGACCCGATCTGGAGCGGTTCGGTGCCGTAGGTGTTGTCGAGCCGGACGCGCACCGACTCGCCGCCGACGGTCACCCGCGCGATCAGACGCACGGTCGCGTCGGTGACGCCGTCCTGACCGAGACCGTGTTGCGAGGTGGCCCAGGCGGTGATCCAGCGCGGCGTCGGCTGCCGCGCAAACCCGGCCGCACCCACGGCAAGCAGGACGGCCAGGACCGTGACGACGAACAGTCTGCGTGTCGGCATGAGGGGCTCCTTCATCGAGACCGTCGCTGTGGTGCACACCGCTCCGGGCGACGGCCTATCGGGCGTCGCCGGCCTCGATGACGCCGTCTGTCGCGCGCGCCCCGGTCAGCGTATTCGTCATGGCGTAGTTGCCTTCGTGGCAGGCATATTCATAGAGCGGTCCGCTGGTCACGCCGCGCGCTCCCTGGTCGGTCGTCAGCGGAATCGCGGCCGTCCACGGTCGGGTGAACATCCCCGGATCCTCCATGGTGAACTCGTACTCGAGGGTCTGGGCATCGACTCGCGTGAAGCGCTCGACCAGCCGCAGCGTGGGCCGTGTCGCACGCCACGCGTTCACCCACCAGAAGCGCGCCTTGTCAGCGAAGGACCGGGTCTCGACCACCAATGTGTCGCCCTCCCAGCGCGCCCGCCCGTCGCCCAGCCACTGCGGGATCGCGGTGTGCGGCCGGCCGTCGATCGGAATGATCCGCAGGTCACGGAACATCTCGCCGAGAATCGCCACGTGGTCCGGTGTCTGGAAGATCTGGTAGTTGGCGTTGTAGCCGGAGTAGCGGAGCGGGAGCCCGTCGGTCAGACAGCGCTCTCCGGTGTCGAGATCGACATACGAGTCGCGTGACCCGACCCCGTAGTGCGCCGACGACCGCCGGTTGTGCTCGCGTCCCGCCTCGGTGAACGGGATCCGCCCGTCCGGCGGGTCGACGATCAGCGACGTGCGCCTGCCCGGGATCACCTTCGTCCCCGGGTCGAACCAGAACTGGTTGTAGGTGCCGGGGTCGCCGGCCCGGGGCGGTGCGTCTACCCTCCGCTCGGCAGCGCGCGCCTCCAGATCCGCCGCCTCCTCCGAGGTCAGGAACTGGCGACCCTCCAGATCGCGCGGGCGCTCGAGCGGCGTCAGGCTCGACCCGGTCCAGACGCCGTGCAGGTCCGGGTCGCCCCACGGGGTGCGAGGGACGGTGTTCTCCCGTGTCTGGCCAGACACCATCGCCCCCGACAGTGCGACGCATCCCACCAGCACCGCCACCACGCCGCGCCATCCGATGTCGGGTCGGTTGATCACCCCACACCTCCCTGTGGCTCCGCTCCGCTGCCTCGTGATGAATGACAGAAACAGGTCATTATAGCCGCCTGCGCACAACCCTGAGACTCGGCGTTATCCGGAGATTCCCCGACCACACCGGCCGGCCATGCTCCACGCCTCATCCTCGCCCTGACGCCAGTAGCGCAGCGTCGGCGGCCCGGGCCGGTCACGGTAGGCATCGATCTGCACGAAGCTGTAGCAGGGCGGCAATTGCTCCGGCTGCAGGGTCTCGAGCAGCTCCGCGTCCGAGACCTGGCGTTCCGCCTTGACCCGGTCCAGCATCACGGGCGTGACGGTCCGTTGCCAGGCGCCGCCGTTGATGACGACCGGCGTCACGGCGTTCGGCACCGGTGAGAACCCATCGACGACGTAGGACCGTCCGGCTTCGACGCGCGTGAAGTTGCCCTGGCGGTAGTCGGCCAGATGGGTGTGCCCGTGCACGAACACCGCGACCTGCCGCTCGCCATCCTCCAGCGCCTCGAGATGTCGAAGAAACAGGCGGTCGCGCGACTGCCAGAAGTACTCGAACCTCGGCCCGGTCGTCTCCGGGGTCCTCGGGCACTCCACCAGCGGGGGTCCCAGTGGATCGAGCTGCGTCAGGATCCGCTCGAATCGACGCCGCGCCCGGCGCACCGCCGCCCGCTGGTCGCAGAGCGCGCGCAGGTCGTCGTCGTTCAGCGCGTCGACCAGCCCGTCGAGACGGCCCGCGTCGAGCGCACGCGTCGCCAGCGGCTTGAACCGGTCGTCATCCGGCAACGATGCCACGAGGAACGCCGGTCCCTCTGCCCGGACCGCGGCGAGGTTCCAGACCGGCGGCTCGACGTCGCCGCGGTCGAGGTCCATCCGGAACTGCTGCCAGGACATCCGGAACAGCAGGTAGCGCAGCAGGGCAGGCGCCGCCTCTCCGGCGTCGGTCGCGCCGGTGGCCGAGAGCGCGAAACGCAGGCCGGCGCTCGCGTCGGCCAGGTTGTCGATAATCGGATACTGCGCCTCGTGCGCATCGACGAGCGCCTGCACCGTCCGCTGTCCCCAGGGACGGGCGAGATGCTGACGCCCGGACTGCGTGATGAACGGCGACGGCCAGCCCTCGAACCGGTCGGCACGGGTCTCGAGCTGATGTCCATGCTCGACATGAATCAGACCATCCGCCGATCGCCACGAGCCGTTCGTCGCCAGCAGGACGCGCTCGGCCGGCACGTCGAACGCCGCCAGCGCTCGCGCGCCCACCGTGGGAAACAGCAACGCCGCGTCATGGTCGCCGGGGACCAGCACGACCCGATTCGCCCCGGCGCGCGCGAACGCGCCGAGCGCGGCCATCTCGGCGGTGTGCGCCCCCAGCACGCGCTCGAGGCGGGCGAGCGCCGCCGGCTCGGTGCAACCGAGGGTGGCGTCGTCATACGTGCACTCGGTCGTCTCCGCCTGGAGGAGCTCGAAGGTGTCGCCGTTGAGGATGAGATCGGTCGCGCCCGGTCGCTCGGCGTCGAGCGCCCTCAGAAAGAGCTCGAGCTCGATGGCCCAGCGGAAGTCCTCGAATGGATGCCACGCACCCGCTGCGTCGCGGCCGACCCCCATGTGCAGATCCGAGAGCACGACGATACGGCGCGCCCCCTCGATCGACGTCTGCGCGCGTGACGCCGGGACCGGCCCCAGACCCATGGCCAGCGCGATGAGACCGGAGACGATGAGGCTCGTCTGCCGCACCGCTAGTCCTGTTTGGCGAGAGACAACCGCACGATCTCCTCGTCGTTGCGGACGACGATGTGCTTGTTCGCGTAGGCGGGATGCGACCAGTTGACCGCCGTGCCGGAGATGCGGCGGCGCACATAGGGGTGGGTCGGGTCGATCAGATGCGTCCGGCTGACCTCGTTGTAGCCCTCCGGCGAGAAGGTGGCGATGACCAGATCGCCCGTGTCGGTGTTGATGAAGTACCGGTCGCCGTTGCGCACGAAGAAGGCGGTCGCCCAGTTGGCGCGCTCGCCGATCAGCGCCTCGGTCTCCCAGACGCGCCGACCGGTCGCGACCTCGAGACAGCGCAACACCCCATGACCGTCGACCCCGTAGAGGTAGGCGCCCTGAATCAGGGGAGTGCTGATCACCGAGTTCAGCGTGTTGAAGTCGCGCCCATACTCGGGGTCGCTCTCGCCGACCCCTGCCCACAGCACGGTCGCCGCGGGCGTCGTCTCATCGAGCACCAGCATCCTGGCCCCGCCGTACTGCGACGTGAAGAACAGATACCGGCCGCTGTGCACCGCGGTTGCCGGGTTGATCCCCATGTCGACGATATGTCGAATCTCCCAGTAGATCTCCCCCGTCTCGGGGTCCAGCGAGCTGATGTCACGCGGATGCCAGGCGATGAGCTGCCGGGTACCGCCCGCCTCGATGATGATCGGTTGGCTGTATCCAGGCTCCCAGTCCGACGACAGCGCGCGCCAGATTTCCTCACCGGTATGCTTGTCGAACGCCATCATCTTGGCGTTCGGTGCGCCACCCACCAGACAGATCAGCCGGTCGCCATCGACCAGCGGCGCGCCGGTCATGCCCCACGACGGCACCTCGGCGTTGAAGTCCTTGGCGTAGTCCTTTTGCCAGAGGATGCGGCCATCCGCCACGTTGAGCGCCAGCAGGTTCCCCATCGCGCCCAGCACATAGACCCGGTCGTCATCGACGGTCGGCGTGGCGCGAGGACCGATGGCGTACACGAGCTGCAACCCGGCGTAGTCGGTCTCCCACTCCTGCGTCCAGAGCACCGCACCAGTCTGCTCGTCGAGCGCCAGCACCCGTTCGACGACCGCCGTCGACCGCCGATCGGGACGACGCGCATCGGTGATGAACACGCGACCGTCGGCGACCGCTGGGCCGGAATAGCCGCTCTGAATCGGTGTGCGCCAGGCGACCGGGAGCCCGTCCGCCGGGAAGGTCTCGAGGAGCCCGGTCTCGGTCAGGACGCCGAGGCGACCGGCGCCGCGCCATTCGGGCCAGTCGTCGGCGCAGAGCACGGGGACCGTGCAGCAGACCGAGAGTACGGCGACCCAGGACGCAACGCGCTTCATCGGGATCCTCGGTTGAGCAGGTGTGGCCCTCTGGTCGCCTCGGACAGATGTCCAGCAGTCCGCGTAGCGGGGCTGTCGCACACGCCGCCTACTCGGGGGCGCCACCACGGCCGCCACGACCACCGCGACCAGGTGGGCGCTTGACGTAGCGCTTCAGCGCGCGCGGACCGACCTCGGCGCCATAGATGTTGCCTGCGGCGTCCACCGCCACACCCTCGGCCGCGCTCGTGCCGCGGAGCGGACCGTCGTTGGCATCGGCCGGGTCCGGGATAAAGCCGGTGACCTCACCGGTCCGGGCGTTTCCGATCCGGATCCCACGCTTCCACTCTCCGTGCCCACGCCCGTCGTTCGACTCCGAGTCGGCCCCGTACAAGATATCGTCGGCGGTGATGAAGATCCCGCTCAGTCGGCTGAACTGGTGCCAGACGTCGAGCAGCTCGCCATCCTGGCTGAAGATCTGGATCCGGTTATTGGAGCGGTCGGCCACGAACAGCCGGCCTTGCGAGTCCATCGCCAGCCCGTGCGGCACGCCGAACTGGCCCGGCTCGCTGCCCCGCTCACCCCATTCCATGAGGAAATTGCCCTCGCTGTCGAACTTCTGAATCCGGGCATTCGAGTTGCCGCCGTGGCCGTCGGCAACGAAGATGTCGCCGTTCGGCGCGACATGCACGTCGGAGGGCTGGTTGAACTCGCCCGGTCCGGAGCCGGTCACACCGGGCTCGCCCAGCGTCAGCAGGATCTCTCCCTCTGGACTGAATTTGATGACCTGGTTGCCTTTGCCGTCACCCGCCCGGCCGTCGGTCACCCAGACGTTGCCTTCGAAGTCGACGTGAAACCCGTGCGGAAACACGAACATCCCGCTGCCGAAGCTGCGGACCAGGTCGCCGTCCTGGTTGAACTTGAGTACCACGGGGAGGTCGGAGTTGGCGCAGCTGTTGCCACCGCAGCGCTCCGCCACCCAGATGGACCGGCCGTCGGGGTCGATGTCGACCGCGCTCGTCGACCCCCAGTACCGGCCGGCGGGCATCTTCGCCCAGCCGTCAATCGCCTGGTACTCATTCGGCAGGTCGTTGGTGGGCTCCGTGCTGTCCAGGCTCTGGGCAAAGACCTGCCCAGCCGTCACCAGGCACACCGCCAGGGCGATGACGGCACCGTGTCTCAGCGTACGCGACATCCCTGCCTCCTTCGTAGCACCGTGCACCTGACCGGGCCGGCTCGCGCCAGCACCTGGCCAGCCGCACCCGAGTGTCGTCATCACATTGTCGAAGCGCCTGATTCTATCACCGGCCGGGACGGTCCGCCCGCCAACCGTCGCCAAGAACCGTCACCGATGCAGGATCGTGCTGAAGCGTCGAAGCGCGAGCCAGAGGACGGCGAGGTTCACCCCCAACCCGACCACCGCGTGCCACGCGTACGGCTCCCCCGCCGCCGCCAGCCACACCACCTTCATCGACCAGTATGTCGGCACGATTCCGGCCAGCAGCTGCCAATCCGACCCCACGAAATACGCCAGGAGGGGGATCATCCCGATCCCTTGCCAGACCTTCGTCAGCGCCAGACCGGTGATCTTGTTCTCGGCAAGCACCGCCAGGAACAACGCCGCAAACGGTCCCCCGAACGAGGCCAGGCCGGCCACCACGATCAGATCGACCGCGGAGATCGGCGCAAGCCCGACCAGCGGATAGGTGACGCAGGTCACGGCGAACCCGAGGATCAATGGCAGCGTGAACCGGTAGGCGAGATAGGCCCCGATCGGCAGCGGCGTCACGAGCAACGCGGTCAAGGTGTGCTCGTCCCGCTCGTCGAGCAACAGGAAGCCGATGACCGTGCCGGCCATCATCCCCGGGATAAAGAGATAGAAGCTCATGAGGAGGTCGTAGTACGGAGTCAGGTCGAACCCGAGTCGTGTCTCGAGCAGCCCGCTCACCGCGGGCACACCGTAGCGCATGATCACGACGATCAGCCCCATCAGGCCGCCCATCCACATGAGCAGGTCCTCGCGCCGGATGTTCTTGACGTCGACGGGACCGAACACCCGGTACGCCGTGAGCAGGTTGTGGCTCGTGGATGTCATTGGAGTCCGTACAGACACAACAGAGCAGCGTGTCCGCTCGGCATGATCACCCGCGTGGCTGGCAAGGTGTCGAGCTGCGCGACGACCGTGACGCTCGCTTCTTCCGACCTGACGGTCGGCCGTTTCCCGACGCACCACCGGCCCCTTGCTGGGCTGGAGCTGCCCTCGCGCCGAGCCGTTCTCACCTCGAAGTCGCCGGTATTCCGATCAACGCGGGCACCGCGACCCCCGACTGGCATGGCGAACGCCTCGACGTGGGCTGTGCCATCGACGTCCTGCGCCCGCCAAAGTCGAGCGATCCGCCCGGGCGCGACGTTCCCGCGGGAACGTACTCGGAGATACCGCCTGAGCGAGTGCACGACAGCCCCGACGGGCGGTTCACGGAGCAGCGGGAGTGGTCTTTCTTTGCGAATCGCCACGGCTTGGCTCTGTTCATCAGTAAACCTGTCGGCCGTGGCCGGTTTCGTCGTCACGTGGCGAGCCACGGGGTACGCCATGTTCGAACACCAGGCCTCAGTCGAGGAGCGCCTTGAACACCCCATCCGCGGTGTCCTTGTAGAACTCGATGTTGATCTTGGTCCAGAGATCGTCGGGGAGGTCGTTCAGGGCCCGCCGGGCGGCTACTGGCATCAACAACGTAGCTGCCTGCTTGTCGACGGCGAGCTCGGCGATGGCGACCGGGTTCGGGATCAGCGCAACAGAACCGCCCAAGTTGAGAGGCCCGACGATGATCGTGCCGCCGCGAGTGCTCCGCTCGAGCAGCCCGCCGACGCAGGCCACCAGGACCGGCAACCCGAGGCCGGCGCCTGACCTGTCTGCGTCGAACGGGCGGAGCTGGACTGAATATTCGTGTGCGCGTGGATCCCGATCGCCGACCAGCTCCTTCGCCCTGGCGTAGAGGTTCTGCTCGCCTACCTTGATGCTCTCGCGGAACGCCGGGGGCACCGGATGGTTCAAAATCTTCGCGCCGCTGCCTGGGCCCACCACGATCTCGATGCGATAGAGACCCACGCCCGCCTCCCCACCCCCCGGGCCGACTGCCCATACCTGTCCCGGCGGAAGCGGGTCGCCATCGATGGCCTCGTCGCTGTGGAGCTCAGGCGTTGCGACAAACTGCTCGACGCCGTCGACGCCGAGGGTGAACGAAAAATGTGTGTTGCGGAACTCGCTCTTCAGGCAGCGTTTCTGCTGCTCTTTCACTCGCCGGCGAGACTCGAGCGCCAGCCGCACGATCCACTCCACATCGTCGTCCGGCACGGGCATGTTCGGATCGGGGAAGAGCAACTTGACCAGGCCCGACGCCGTCTTGTGCACGGCCTCGATGTCACGACCACTGAGTGCCCCGCCCCAGAAGACCCGGTTCTGCAGCACCGACAGGCGGCTCGTCTGTCGCATCCGGGTCCAGCACTCGCTCAGGAAGTCGCTGACCAGCCCGAAGTGGTCCGTCAGGTGCTCGTTCGGGTTGAGTTTCGGGAAGTCCCAGCCCGGTGCGTAGGCGTGGATCCGGTCGTGGAAGGCGGTGTCGTCGCGCATCTCTTTGGGAAGCGGGCTCAGCAGGTGTCCGATGCGCTGCTGCTGCTGCACGTCCACGTCGAAGTTGCCCACCATCACGATCCCGCCCTCTGCGCGAATGCTCTCCTTGCCGCGGCTGAACTCGTTGGAGGCCATGTAGCCCTTCATGATGTTCACGCCGTCCTTCTGGTCGAAGGAGATGCCCGACACCTCATCGAAGCAGACGACGTCGTACTGACAGACAAGCCCGCGCTGGC
>JADFPE010000153.1 GCA_022562495.1 Acidobacteriota bacterium | reverse complement strand
GTAGAGGGGAAGTAGACCAGGCTGGCCAAAACCTCTGAGCCATGGTCCTCCATTTCCAGCAGGCCCTGCGCCGTGAATACCGTCTTGGAGTCTAAGCCGGTGGGCCCGGTCTTTTGCTCCAGCTTGAATTGAATCACTCGCCTGAGAGACTGATCGTCATCGGCCAGCAGTATCCTCATATGTCATCTCCTTTCGACAATAGAGGAATATTGACTTTGGCAAGAGTCCCGCGACCTGCTTCGCTGGTTAAGGAAACCCGGCCGCGATGACTGTCAACGATTGATTTGACAATAGCTAAGCCCAAACCGGTTCCTTCGGCTCTTGTGGTGTAGAACGGTTCAAAGGCATGCTCCAACTCATCGGCTTTCATTCCGATACCCTCATCCGCCACCTTCAATTCGCAATAGTGATTCCCGATATTACCAAGAGAGATCTTGATTTTACCATCTTCTTTTGAGGCGTTAATCGCATTGAGGATCAGGTTGAGAGACATTTGTTGGAGCTTCTCAGCGTCGCCGATAACGATGGTGTCGTCTTCAATTTCAGCATCGATTCCGATGCATCCAGGCCCCGCGCCTGCTTCCAGTTCAGCGAGAGTCTGCCGAAGCGCACCGACTTCTCGCCCTTGCCCGTGTTTTCGTCGTGGACATAGCCGGCTTCGACGTAAGGCTTGTTGAAGGTCGACGGCTTCCACGTGCCGGTGCGCTCGGCCCGGATGTCGTCGACGAGGAGGGCCGCGTGTTCAGCGGGGCCGAAGCGGTATCGTCGCAGCCAGAGCGGCGAGCCGACCAACTGCACCACCCAGACGCCGACCACCACGCCGAGCTGTCCCAGGCGGTCGACCGACCCGTAGTAACCGAGGCCATGGCCATAGAAGATGGTCGTGCAGACAACCGAGTGTAGGAGGTAGTTCGTCAACGCCATCTGTCCAACGGCGGCGAACGGGCGCGTGAGGCCGCGGAGCGCCTCGGTCCGGCAGACCAGCATGACCAGGCCAACGTAGCCGAGGCTGACGACGATGCTGGGCCAGTAGTTGAACTGCTTCCCCTGGAAGAACGACCAGGTCACCGCCCATCCGGCGTCGAAGTCGAGGAACACCCCGTAGGCCTCCACCGGGATTCCAAGGAGGAGGGCCGCGGCCACCAGAGCACCGTAGACGCGTCGCGAGCGCCGTGCGCTGAACACTTCCATCTTGAAGAGCGCCATCCCGACCAGCATGAGGCCGCCGGCTCGCCAGCCGCCCCAGAGGAGAATGACGAACGTCTCGAAGACGAGTGCCGAAGCCGACCGGACGGGAAGCTGCTCGAGCCAGCCGCCCCGGTAGGCCGCCAGCTTAGCGTCGGTCATCGCCTGGGTCGGCTGCCATGAACTTTCCGTGAAGCCGGCGACCGCCTCCTCCGGCCAGTAGGGCATCGACGCGCCGAAGGCCAGGTAGATCACGGATGAGACGGCGATCGTCGCGAAACCGAGCACAAGCAGCCGACGAGGTGGCTTCGTTCGGAGCGGATAGACCAGCATGCCGCACACGCCGTAGAGGAACAGGATGTCGCCCGCCCACAGGAGATGGGCGTGGAGCAGCCCGATGACGACGAGCCATCCCATCCGACGGTAGTGCACACGGCGGCTCTCGCCGCGCGCTTCGGCTCGGGTCGTCATCAAGACGATGCCCGCGCCGAAGAGCATCGAGAAGATCGTCATGAACTTCTGATCGGCAAGCAGCCGGCTGCCGAGCCAAACGTTGAGGTTCGCGCCCTGCAGATCGCCGTAGGCGGTGGGGTTGAAATAGGCCGCGTCCGGCATCGCGAACAACTGGATGTTCATGACGAGGATGCCGAGCAGGGCGAACCCGCGCAGGACGTCGATCGAGTCGATGCGCGCGCCCTGGGTAACCGGGGCGATGTCCGGGTGTTCAGAAATACTGGTCATCGGGTCGCCGGAGCAGCCTCACGCCGCGGGTCGAGGACACCGGCCGTGAGTCAGGCGGCAAGCCACCTCGAACTCTCCCTGGCTGCCTACTTCGCAGCCCGGTCTTCGGCCCGCCCCGCGCTCAGACTGTTCTCGAGCCCGTAGTTCCCCTCGTGACAGGCGTACTCGAACAGGTCGTACGTCGTGTCCTTGTTCAACGGGATCGACAACCATTGACCGGCGTCGCGGATTTCGCGGCGCGCTCCCCGGCCCGTAGGCGAAGCCACTCACCTCGCGGACCACGTTGGGGTCCACCGGAGCCGGAGGACGCGGAGGTTGGTTGGTCCCAGGGAACCACTCCGCAAGCGAAGCAAGCCGCTGGATGTCTACCTCGCTGGGTGCTTCGAACGGTGTCCGGTCGAAGTTCGTCCAGACTCCCTGGATGTTCGGCTGACCGTCCGGTGTTCGGGGCGGTGTCCACTCGTGTGCCGATTGGGCCTGTCCCGATGCGGGTACCGGGAGTAGCGAGGCGAGCACGATCACCGTCAACACCGAATTGAGACCTCTTTGACTCATCTGACCTCCTGGGCTGCGCGGCCGGCTCGCAACGCGGCCTCTGCTGACGCCGGCAGGCCACCGCCGGCGCGACCGGCCCCAAGCATGCGGAATCCCTGTGTGGTGCGCCGTTGCATGTCGGTCGCACTCGCCGTGATACCACAGGCGATATCGTGGGTCTGGCACGCGTTGACGATCGTCTCGATCGCCTCTTCGACCTCGGGCGCGTTGCGTGCGACGCCGAGCGAATTGGAGAGGTCGCTCGGACCGATATAGAAGCCTGCCACGCCCGGCACCGCTGCAATCTCGTGGACATTGCGCAGGCCTGCTGCCGACTCGATCATCATGATGGCGACAAGATCGCCAGCCGGATTGAGCGGCCACAGGTCGGCGTGGCGCACGTACGCACTCGTCGACAGTCCCCAGAACCATGCCGCGGCGGCCGGTCCGGAGCCCCGCAGTCCTCGTGGTTCGATGTACGGCGATCCCCGCCGTTGCGGATACCGCATCGCGCGCACCGCGTTGAGTGCCTGGTCCGCCGTGTCGATCGCGGGGAAGATGATGCCCATCAGACCCAGGTCGAGCGCCTGCTTGACGGCCCACTGGGTCTGCTCGCGCCCATACGGCGCAAACCTGGCCAGGGGTGTGACGCGCTGCCGCAGGCTGCCGCTCTGGTGGACGGCTGCCTTGTCGGTCATGCCGAGCAGAAAGATCTGCAAGGCCGCGAAGTCCATCGCGCCGTGTTCCATGTCGACATACACGTAGTCGATGTCGGCCCGAGCCAATGCGCGCGCGTTCTCCAGCGACAGGTCGTAGGTGCTGACGCCGAAGACGCGCTCGCCGCGCGACAGCTTGTCGACCAGCGAGCTGACATGGTCCTCGGTCTGCTGAGCGAACAGTCCGACGGTGACACACACCACGGCCGTCCAGGTTGCGACGGCAACCACCCGGCGGGGCGGCGGCGGAGAGAGGGTTGACCGCATCGGGACGGCGCTGGGCTTCCGGTTCAGCGAGGTCGGTCGTACGGCGCGCCGGTGCCGGACGATCCGACGAAGAACGTCGACCCGTCGGGCAGCGTGATGTCGCGGGCGTTCGCGGTGTTGGACCCGTCCTTGGCGCCAAAGCCGTCGATGACGAGCTCGGTGCCGACGGGGATCGAGTTCTTGTTCAGGCCGCGACGCATCAGCGCGTTCGGGGCCCCGCACTCGATCGCCCAGGTCGCCAGCTGGCCGTTCTCGCCCTCCACCTCGATGTGAATCCACGAATGCGGGTTGATCCACTCGGTCTTGGCGACCTTGCCTCGCAGCTGCAGGGGCCGGTTCACGTCGAACTCCGAGGCAAACGCGTGGTGTGCCCCCGCTGGCCGCCCAGCCAACAGCAGGCTGATGCCGGCGACCGCAAGGACGGGTAATGTTCGCATCGTTCTCACCTCGTTGCATGCACCCGCGCGGCATCGATATCCGTGCCGGTCATGAGCGAAATATTGCGGCCGTTCCCCTCGTGACAGGCGTACTCGAACAGCATGTGGTCCTCGGGCGCCCGCGTGAGGGCGTCGAACACAATCGTCCACGGCTGCGTGAACACCTTCGGGTCCTCAATCGTCACTTCGTAGTGAATCGTGTCGGCGTCGCTCATCGTGAAACGCTCGACCACGTGCAGCGCGTCGCTGTGGAACACACCGTGTCCGGTGGTCAGCGCGCTTGCCGGCGCACCTTCGGGCGGCGCGCCGTGCCCGACGACCCAGGTGTTCTCGGTGAAATTGGTCACGTCGACCACGAGCGTGTTCCCCTCCCAGTGGCCGCGGGAGTCGCCCATCCCGAGCCGGATGTCCGCGTTGACATGCGGGCGCCCATCGAGCGGGATGTAGCGATAGAGGTGGTTCCACTCGTACAGCATCACGACGTACCCGGGAATCTGCACGATCTGATACGTGTTGTAGCCGACCGGCAGATGCGCGCGCGGCAGCCCAGACGGGAGACATTTCACGCGCGGGTCGAGATACTCGAGCACGTCTTGCCGCGCCATGATCTCGCCCCGCTGCTCGGCGGCCCACGGCTGAAACGGGATCCGGCCATCCGCGGGATCGACCACCATCGGGGTCGTGATCCGCGCGGCACGCGGCGGCGCGTCAGGGTCGGGTTCGAAGAACCGAGAGAACGCGGCGCCCTGGCCGAGATTGGATCCCTCCGGCGGTCGCCAGGAGTCGTTCACCGGCGTCTCCATCGGCTGGGAGGCACCGGGGAGATAGTGACCCCGGAAATCGGGGTCGCCCCACTCCGTCCGTGGGGGCGCATAGGCGCCGTCCTGGCCGCCGCGCGCGGACATCGGCGCCAGCAGCAGACCCAGTGCCATCACGGTCGCGACGCAAGCGAAGGATCGGACTCTCACCGCGCACCTCCTTCCTGACGGGTCAGCGACTGCAGGATAAAGTCGACACAGTCGTAGTCCAGGAGCTGCAGCCCCTCTTCCATCCGCCGATACAGCGGCATGCGCATCGTCCACGGACGGGTGAACACGTTCGGGTCCTCGATGACGACTTCGTAGTCGATGTGATACGCGCTGGTCGGGGTGTACCGCTCGACGACGTGCAGCGCGTCACTATGGAAATTTCCGGCCGCGTCGAACCAGGTTTGGTCGTTGAAGTGCGTCGTGTCGACGACCAGCGTATCGCCATCCCAATGCCCGCGTGAGTCGCCCATCCAGAAATCGTTCGGCAGCGGATGGGGGCTGCCGTCGGTATAGATGATGCGCACGACGTGCGCAAACTCGTAGGTCATGACCACGTGGTCCGGGGTCTGCAGGATCCGGAACGGGAAGGGCATGTAGGTGGTGCGTGGGACGCCCGGCAGGTAGCACTTGCGGACCGGGTCTGCGGTCATCCGGTTCGCGTAGTTCTCTTGTTGCCGGGTCGCGGCCCACTCCTGGTACGGGATGTCGTTGCCCTCCACGACGCCGAGCCCGGCCGGGACGCCGTCCTCTGCGTTGTGCGCCCGGATGTCCCACGCGGCCGGGCTCAGCACCTGCCAGATCCCGTTCAGATCGGGCTGCCCCTCCGCGGTACGTGGGCCGTCGTAGCTCGACGCGGCGGCGCCGGCGGTCTCGGAGGCAAGCGATTCCAGGTAGGCCACGACCTGTCGCACCTCGTCGTCAGACAGCTCGCGTCTCGAAATCGGTGGCATCTGGCTGTAGCCTTCGCGCACGACGGCGAGCA
Source organism: Acidobacteriota bacterium (assembly GCA_022562495.1). Classification (GTDB taxonomy): domain Bacteria; phylum Acidobacteriota; class Vicinamibacteria; order Vicinamibacterales; family UBA8438; genus NP936. Next base: position 6,366 of record JADFPE010000153.1, on the reverse strand, counting down.
CGTAGTCGGCGTCGAAGCCGAGCGGCACCAGACTGGGACCCAGGTCGCCGCGACCGTCCGACCCGTGACACAGCTGGCACACCCGCTGATAGGGGTCCGCACCGGCATGGTCCTGTGCGTCGGCAGCCGGCACCACAGCACACACGAGACAGGCGGCAAGCAGCACACGCATCATGGTCACCGTCACCACGTCACGACTCTTCAGGCAGGGCAAACGCCACCAGCGCGGCATCGGGCCCGGCGCCGGTCGCGATCAGGATGAACTGTCTACCCGAGCGCGCGCGGTAGGTCATCGGGTTCCCGCTGGTCCGGAACTCGGTCGCCACACGCGACACCTCGCGCCCCGTCGCGGCATCGAACGCGTACAGATACGGATCGCCGCCGCCAATGAACACGAGTCCGCCCCCGGTCACCATCAGGCCGTTGGCCCCGGGGGTGCCGAGGCGATCGGGCAGATCGGCGTCCCGCAGCAGCGGGTGCCGGCGAACGAGTGCGCTGCCCTCGCCGAAGGGCACGCGCCACGCGATGGCGCCCGCCTCGAGATCGATCGCCACGAGCCGCGCGTATGGCGGCTTGGTCAGCGGAATCGGGCCGAGGCGGCTGCGGAAGACCTCGGCGGCGCCGGGTTGCCCGCGGTAGATGGCGGCCGCCGCGCCGCGCGGGCAGTTGTTCGTATACGCGACGTCCACATCGGGCAGGTCGGGGTCGGTCCGGCACACCTGATTCGCCGTGGTGCCCTCCGTCGTCCGCAGATACAGCGTGTTCGTGGTCGGGTCGAGCGCCGCGCCGCCCCAGTTGGCGCCGCCGTCGACCCGCGGCCGTTGCAGCGTGCCCCGTAAGCTCGGCGGGGTGAAGAGCGGCCCGATACGATACGTCCGCAGCTCTTCCAGCGCGAGCCGATGGACCTCCGGGGTCAGGTCGTTCGCATCGTCGAGCGACACGCCCTGTTGGGCGAAGGGCGGCGGTTTGGTCGGAAACGGTTGGGTGGGGTACGGCACCTCACCCGGCACGTCGGTCTCGGTGTCGACCGGACGCTCCTCGATCGGCCAGACCGGTTCTCCGGTCACACGGTCGAAGACGTAGGTGAAGCCTTGCTTCGAGACTTCCGCCACCGCGTCGATCGTCCGCCCGTCGACGGTGAGCGTCATCAAGTTCGGCGGCGAGGTGAAGTCGTAGTCCCACAACCCGTGGTGGACCGCCTGGAAATGCCATTCGCGTTCGCCGGTCCGCGCGTCGAGGCACACGAGCGACTCGGCGAACAGGTTGGCGCCAAGACGGCGTCCTCCCCAATAGTCGCTGCTCGGCGTGCTCGTCGGAACATAGAGGAGGCCGCGGTCTTCATCCAGCGACATCAGTCCCCAGACGTTGGCGTGGCCGGTGAACCGCCACGACCCGTTCTCCCACGTGTCGGCCCCGAACGCGTCGTTCGACTGGGGCACGGTGTAGAAGACCCACCGGCGCTCGCCGGTGTTGGTGTCGAACGCCTGCACCGACCCCGGCGGGTCGAACCGGTGTTGCACGCGGTCGGGTACGCGGCTCCCGACGATGACGAGGTCCTCGAAGACGACCGGCGGCGACGTCTGGTCGAACTCCTCGCGGGTCACCTCGTTCGGGAACCCGTCGGTCAGCAGCACCTTCCCGTTGTCGCCGAACGGCCGGATGAGCTCGCCCGTCTTGGCGTCGAGGGCGTAGAGGCTGTCGCGGCTGTTGAGGAAGATCCGCATGTCGTCGCCCGAGCCCCACACCGCCACGCCGCGATGTTTGAAGCCGCCCGGACCGGCGCCACGCGGACCGGTGCGGTAGGCTTCGGGGTCGAACACCCACAGCTCCTTGCCGGTCTCGGCATCGAGCGCGACGACGCGCGTGTACATCGTCGACAGATACACCACGTTGTCGATCATCAGCGGCATCGCCTGGAAGCTACCCGGCCGCGTCCCGAATTCCTCGAGCGGCAGCTCGCCCGGCTCCCATTCCCAGGCGATCTCGAGCTGGTCGACGTTGGTCAGGTCGATGTCGTCCAGCGGCGAGTATTTCGTGTGCGACTGCTCCGCGCCGACGTACCGCCATTCGACCATCTCGCCCGCACGGTCCTGCGCACCCAGCGTCACCGTGCCGACCACCACCGCGATCGCGCAGAGTCTCTTCATGTGATCCTCACGGGTCGCAGCACACCTGACCGGACCCTCAGGTCCCGGTCAGCTACGGCTCCGGCGTCGACCCGTCCCGGGCGTCAACGACGCGCTGCCCGCTGAGCGCGTTGGAGACCGCGTAATTACCTTCGTGACAGGCGTACTCGAACATCTCGTAGTTCGGCTCCGCCGTGAGCGGCATCGAGATCGTCCAGGGAGCCGTGTAGACGTTCGGGTCCTCGATCGTGACCGTCCACATGAGAGTGGTCTCCGAGACCCGCTGGTACCGCTCCACCACGTGGAGCGCCGTGCTCGTCGGGATCCCCTTCAAGCGGCCCCCGGCGAAGCTCGACGCGATCCAGCCGCGGTTGTGGAAGTGCCGCGTCTCGACGACCAGGACGTCCCCCTCCCAGTGGGCGCGAGCGTCGCCCATCCACTGCCGGATGCGGTCGTCGATGAACGGAGCGTCGGACAGCGGAATGATCCGCACGTCGTGGATCATCTCGTGCTGAATCGCGACGTGATCAGGTGTCTGCACGATGCGATAGACGTTGTTGTAGCCGGCCGGGAGCATCGAGCCCGGGACCCCCCGCGACAGGCACCGGTCCCAGACGCTCATGTGCGCATAGTGGTCACCTTCGTTCGCCAGGTTGTACGCCTTCGCGTCCAGCGCCCACTGCTTGATCGGGGCCCGGCCGTCCGGCGGGTCGACGACCATCGAGGTTTGCCCGGTCGAGAGCACCGTGTCGCCCGAGTCGAGCCAGTAGCTGCCGTAGCCGCCCACGTTGCGGCCAGCCTCGTATTGCTGGGCCGGCGCGGCGTCCTGCGCCGCCTGGCTCTCGGCCCGCCGCTGGTTGAGGGTGGCCATCTCTTCATCGGTCAGGAACGCGCGTTCCTCGCGGGCAGGGCGTTCAATCGGCGTGATCGTCTTGTTCCCCCACTTGCCCTGCAGATCCGGCTGGCCGTCCGGCGTCCGCGGCATCGTCCACGTGGGGTCGACGACGCGTTCGATCTGGGCCGTGGCCGACGGGGTGCCGATCAGCGCGCAGGTGAGCGTGATGACGACCACCCTCAGCGTGCGCGGGGTAATGCGTGTCTGCATGGGTCGGCTCCTTCCGCGTCCTCGCCGCGACACGCCAGGCGAACGGTGTCGGACAGTCGCGCCTTGAATTGTTCGATGCCTACGGCCATCACCGGCTCCATAGTAGTCACCAGTCGTCACTACCTCAAGTCTGATCCGTCGGTAACAGTTCAGGGGGTATTGAATCGTAATGGCAACATAGCGCTGGACAAATCCGACATCGTGAAGTACGGTGGGGTGGATGAGTGGGCAGCGAGTTCACGCTGGGGAACGGCGAAAGGCCGGAGATTCAACACCCACGAGTCGTCTGAGTCGGGAGGCCCTGCGGCGTAGGAACCAGCGACTGGAGCGCGAGCTGGAACGATTGCGTGAGCAACTGGCCGAACGAGAACGCGAGCTTGCGGAACGAGATGAACGAATCGCCGAGGCGGAGAAGCAGATCGGCGAGGCGAAAAAGCAGATCGGCGATCTGGAACGGCAACTGGCCATGCGGCGGCAGAACTCGACGACATCGTCGAAACCCCCGTCATCGGACGGCCTGGCCGGTGCACCCCGTCGGCGGGGACGGCGCAAGACAGGCACGCGCAGACCCGGCGGACAGCCCGGACATGTGGGCCACCATCGGCCACGGGTTCCCATCGAGCGAGTGGATACCCTCGTCACGCTGTATCCGGACCAGTGTGGCCGGTGCGGGCGGGATCTGCCCCCGCCGGAGCAGGGCGGCGCACGGGTCGGTGAGCCGCGACGGCATCAAGTGACGGAGATCCCTGACATTCGGGCGCATATTACGGAGTATCAGTGTCACAGGCTGGCGTGTCCGGACTGCGGCACCACCACGATGGCGCGACTGCCCGACGACGTCGCCGGCAGTTTTGGGCCCCAACTGACGGCCTGGATCGTCTACATGACGGTGGTCTGCCGGATGCCGCGGCGGATGGTGCAGCGCTTCTTGGGCGAGGCGCTCCAGATTGAGATCAGTGTGGGCAGTACGCAGAAGGCGTGGGAAGAAGCCAGCGCCGCGGTCGACCTGCCGTACGAGCAACTCCGGCAGGACCTCCAGCAGCAACCCGTGGTGAATGGCGATGAGACCGGGCATCGGACCAACGCAGAAAAGCGGTGGTTGTGGGTGATGGTGGCGCGCACCTATGTCGTCTATTTGATTGCGACCTCCCGCAAAGCGGAGGTGCTGGTGGCGCTCTTGGGCCAGGCGTTCAACGGCATCATCGGCTGCGACCGCTGTCCCAGCTATGCGAAGTACCATACGGGGACGCTGCAGTATTGCTGGGCGCACTTCAAGCGGAATATTCTCGGCGCCCTGGAATTGGCGCGGACTACTGAGGCGGAACGGTTCTGCCGGGACGCGCTGGCCTTGCACGCCCGGTTGTTCCGGCTGTGGCATCGGTTCCGGGGAGATGCCCCGCGTCGCTACGCGCGCATCACCCGACGCCAATTGATCCTGAAATCGATCCCCCTCGAGCAACAGTTCTTTGCGCTGGCCGAGCGGCATCTGGAGAACGGCGACTCCAAAGTCCGCAACCTGGCACGGGCGCTCTTCGTCAACTTCGAGCACTTCTTCACGTTCATCGATCAGGAGCATGTCGAGCCCACCAACAACAGCGCCGAGCGCGCGCTGCGGCATGCCGTCATCTGGCGCAAGATCATGTTCGGCAATCGCAGTGAAGCCGGCGAAGTGGCCGTCGCTCGGTTGCTCACCATCGCCGCCACTTGCAAGATGCAGAACCGTGATGCCCTGGTGTACCTCACCATGGCCATTCGATCCCATCGGCGCGGCGAAATTCCGCCTTCGCTTCTGTCAAAATAGCGTTACCCCCCTGAACTGTTACGGCTCAGGCGACGGCGCGGGCCAATGCAGTTGCGGGCATTCAACCGAATGGCCCGCCGCCGCCCGTCGCTGGTGGCTCGTCACGCGCGGCCATGGGGCAGCCCACCGGCCGGCTGTTTGCCGAGATGTTCGGCCGTACCCCACTCAGCAACGATGGCTGGGTAAGTTCCGACGAATTTCTCGCCACGTTGCACACCGGGCGGTCCGACCCGCGGCTGCATGCGGCGTACCTGCCGACCGGGATGCAGGCGCAGGCGACCGGCAACGTGGCGTCCGATGGTGGATTCAGCGTGCCAACCGAATATGCCGCGCAGTGGCTCGACAGCTCGCTCGAGACCGAAATTGTCAGACCGAGGGCGGCGGTCTGGCCGATGCAGAGCGCCAGCCGACGCGTGCCCGGGTGGGACGCGAGCGACTCAACGTCAAACCTGTTTGGCGCGTTCACCGGTCAATGGGTAGGCGAAGCTGGCGAGATCACGGCCGAGACGCCAAAGCTGCGGTCGATCGAGCTCAAGGCGAGAAAACTGGCAATTCTCACGCAGGCGTCCAACGAACTGCTGGCCGATGGCCTCGGCTACGGCGATCAGCTCGGGAGGCCATTGTCCGAGCGATTGGTTGGTTCCTGGACAGCGCGTTCCTGACGGGCACCGGAGCCAACCAACCGCAGGGTGTCATCGGCTCATCGGCCACGATCTCGATTGCGCGCGGTACGGCTGGCAGCATCCAGTACACCGATGTGCTCACGATGTTTTCGCGGTGCCATCCGGCGTCCATTCCGAACAGTGTGTGGATCGCGACCAGCACGGCCATTCCACAACTGCTGCAATTGAGTCTGACCGTTGGCACCGGCGGGAGCCAGGTACCGGTACTGCGGGAGACTGACGGAAAATTCTACCTGTTGACGCGCGAGGTTGTGTTCACCGAAAAAGTGCCGACGCTCGGCACGGAAGGCGACATTGGCTTGTTCGACTTCAGCCAATATCAGGTCGGGCTGCGTGGCGACATGTCCCTCGAGCAAAGCGGACACGTAGGATTCACGCGCGATACGACGTACTTCCGAGGTCTCCTCCGGGCAGATGGCCAGTCCGCGTGGGACTCGCCGTACACGCCGAAAAACGGCGACACTTTAAGCCCGTTCGTGATCTTGGGCGACGCGGTCTAGCACGATGGCTGTCGAGCGCCACAGGTGGCATTTTCACGCTGATGCCAGCGGCGTCGTGGCAGACGTGGGCGTGCAGATCCAGGGGTGCATCATTGCCCTGGCGACTCGACCGCTGGAGTCTGTGCCGGTCGCGGACTTCGATGTGCAGCTT
>JADFPE010000152.1 GCA_022562495.1 Acidobacteriota bacterium | reverse complement strand
CGAGTGGGGGAAGTTGATCGAGTCACCGGCGCGCGGTGTCAAACGGCTCCCGGTGGAGAACAGACGAACCCGCATCCTGAGCCTCGACGAGCAGCGTCGGCTGCTCAAAGCCTGCCGGCCGAAGCTGAAGGCGATCGTGATTGTCGCGCTCATCACCAGTGCACGGATCGGAGAGGTGCTCCGTCTCCGGTGGGAGCAGTGCCAGGACGGCCACATCACGTTCCTCAAAACGAAGAACGGGAAGCCCCGGCGTATCCCTCTCAGTGGGACGCTCGCGGCTGTCTTGGCAGAGCAGCCCCAACTGACAGCCTGGGTGTTCACGAACCCACGGACAGGCCGGCCGTATGTGAGCGTGGCGAGCTCGTTCAAGCGCGCGCTCGAGCGGGCCAAGATCACCACCGGTGACGTGACGATTCACACGCTGCGCCACACGGCGCTGAGCCGGATGATCGAGGCCGGGTACGACGACTACACGGTCATGGAAATCTCCGGGCACTCCTCGACGCGGATGCTCGCCCGCTACACGCACCCCACCGACGAGCGCAAGCAGGACGCCCTGGAGTCGTTCTCCGTGGTCACACACTGGTCACGACGGGCCGGCACAGCCGATGCTGGCGCGTCCGAGCGAGACGACGAGATGCATGTAAGTGTTGCCCTCGCAGGGGTTATGAGTGGTGGACCGCATGGGACTCGAACCCACGACCTCCGCGTTGCGAACGCGGCGCTCTCCCAGCTGAGCTAGCGGCCCTAGAGGCTGGATGCAGCATGTAGAACGATGTGCGTGCTGCGCAATCCGCCATTGTACACGGCCGGTGAAAGTCGCCGCAATCGGGGCGCTACCTCGGCTCGTCGCCGGGCAGTGGTTCCCTCAGCACTGGTGTCCGCGTTAGGATCGAGCGAGGACCGATCTGACGATCCGCGGCTACGCCCTCCGGCCTGGAACTGACTCACATCTGTGTCTACCACCAAACGTATCGCCATCCTGACCGGCGGCGGAGATGCACCCGGCCTCAACGCGGTCATCCGCGCGGTGGTGAAGTCGGCGTGCAACCGCGGCTGCGAGTGTGTGGGTCTCGAGGACAGCTTCGACGGGCTGATCTATCCCGACCGCGTGCGGGTGCTGACGCCGCGAGACGTCACCGGCATCCTGCGCCAGGGCGGTACTATCCTCGGCACGACCAACCGCGGCGACCCGTTCGCGTATACGGCCGACCCGGCGAGCGCGAAACAAGACTACTCGGCCCGCTGCATCGAGCGGTTCCATGAACTGAAGCTCGATGCCCTCGTGGCAATCGGCGGCGATGGGACACTGGCGATCGCCTACGAGTTCTTCAAACGCGGGATTCCGCTGGTCGGCGTGCCCAAGACGATCGACAACGACATCGTCGGCACGAATAGCACGTTCGGGTTCGACAGCGCCGTCAGCTTCGCGACCGAGGCGATCGACCGCCTGCACGTGACCGCCGAGGCCCATCACCGGGTGATGCTGGTCGAGGTCATGGGTCGTCACGCCGGGTGGATCGCCCTGCATGCGGGGGTGGCCGGCGGGGCGGACGTCATCTTGATCCCGGAGATCCCCTATGAGCTCGAACGGGTCGCCGGCTGCATCGCGGAGCGTGAGCGACGCGGCGCGCGGTTCAGCATCGTCGTCGTGGCCGAAGGCGCGGTACCCAGCGGAGGGGAGGTCTCGGTGATCGAGCAGGCCAGGGAGGGGCGGCTGGCTCGGCTTGGCGGTCTCGGTGGGCAGGTGGCGGCCAGGTTGGAAGAGTTGACCGGGAAAGAGGCGCGGTCGGTCGTGCTGGGTCACTTGCAGCGGGGCGGGGGGCCGACGAGCTTCGACCGGGTGCTGGCCACGCGGTTCGGCGGGAAGGCGGTCGACCTGATCATGGCGGGTCAGTTCGGCCACATGGTCGCCAACCGCCCGCCGAACATCGTCTCGGTACCGCTCGAGGAGGTCGTCGGCCGCACAAAGCAGGTGCCATCGGACCTCGACCTCGTACGGACGGCCCGTGCCTTGGGGATCTCGTTCGGAGATTGAGAGAACGAGCACCGGGTCAGTCTGGGCGGTAAGGCGGTGACAAGGCGCTGTGTATCCGGTAGCAGCTCCCAGCCCTCGAGCGCCCGAAGGCCAAAGCCCAGAGCCGGTGCCTCGAGGAGCGGTGGCCAGTGGCGACCGGGTCCGCGTCTACCCCAGCACGTCCAGATACTTCAGTGCGCCACCTGTGTTGAGCAGCACGACCCGATCCGTCGACGCGACCGTTCCGTCCGCGACCATCCGGCGCAGCGCGGCGAGTGTCGCGCCGCCCTCTGGCGCAGCGCCGATCCCCTCGCGGCGACCGAGGTCGCGCATGCCCTGCACCATCTCCGCGTCTGTGACGGTCAGCGCGCGGCCACCGCTCTCGCGCAGCGCGCGCAGCACCAGCATGTCGCCGACCGCGACCGGCACGCGCAGTCCGTCCGCTACGGTCGTCGCGTCGATCCAGGGCTCAGCGGTGTCGGCGCCGGTCTCGAACGCCCTCACGATCGGGGCGCATCCTTCGGCCTGCACCGAGACGAGTCGGGGACGCGGGCCCGTGACCCAGCCGAGCTGCTCCAGCTCCTCGCAGGCCTTCCAGATACCGACGATGCCGGTGCCGCCGCCGGTCGGATAGATGATCCAGTCGGGCCAGGACCACTCCAGCTGTTCCGCGATCTCGTACCCCATGGTCTTCTTGCCCTCGACTCGGTACGGTTCCTTGAGCGTCGAGACGTCATACCAGCCCCGGAGGCGGCCCTGCTCGGCGGCGAGCCGGCCGGCATCGGTGATCAGACCATCGACCAGCGTCACGTCCGCGCCGTGTAACTGGCACTCCTGGATGAACGGACGCTTGACGTCGCGTGGCATGAAGACGCGCGCGTCGAGTCCAGCGTTCGCCGCGTAGGCCGCCAGCGCGCAGGCCGCGTTGCCGGCCGACGGCACCGCCAGCGTCGTTGCCCCGAGGGCGCGCGCGCGGGTCACGGCGGCCGACATGCCACGCGCTTTGAACGAGTTGGTGGGGTTCAGCGCTTCGTCTTTGACGAACAGCTGTGACAGGCCCAGCTCGGTGCCGAGCCGGGGTGCAGGGAAGAGTGGTGTCCACCCTTCACCCAGCGTCACCGGCGCGTCGCCGTCGGCCAGCGGCAGCGCCGGGGCGTACCGCCACATCGACCGCGCGGCGTCGCGCAGCGACTCGCGTGTCCAGCCGGCGGCGACACGTTCCCAGTCGTAGCGAACCAGCAGCGGCCGCCCACACACGCAGAGGTGATGACGCTCACTTGCGTCAAACGGACCGGCACCGCACGGCACCGAACATTCGAGATGGAAGGTGAGTGGCACAGCAAGGCCGTTGGGGGCACGAACGCATGGGACTCGATGCGGGGAACCGAGGCTCGCGAAGCCCGCCAGGTTCTTCCTGTTTTCGACCCTTGTCTCCTGTGAGTAGGCCCGCCAGACTTCTCCAATGGCCCCCGGCGATGTCTGGCCCCGCGTAGCGGGGCTGTAAGAACAGCAGCACTAGCGATGCGGCGCCGACGGTCGTCTGGGCGGCGCCGCATCGCTAGTGGTCCAGGAGCTCTGTGTCCTTTGCCTTCTGCAGGCCGTCGATCTGGTGGATGTGCTCGTCGGTCACTGTCTGGACATCGTGGAGGGCGCGCCGCTCGTCGTCCTCGGAGAGGTCGTGGTTCTTGAGCAGCTTCTTGAGGGCGTCGTTCACGTGACGGCGGGTGTTTCGCACGCTGTTGCGGCCCTCCTCGGAGATCGTGTGGACGATGCGGGACATCTCTTTCCGGCGCTCGTCGGTCAGCGGCGGAATCGGGATCCGGATCACCTTGCCGTCGTTGCTCGGGTTCAGCCCGAGGTTGGCGCTCTGGATGGCGCGTTCGATCGCGCCGATTTGGGTCGGGTCGAATGGGTGGGCGGCGATCAGCGTCGGCTCCGGTACCGACAAGGTGGCGACCTGGTTCAACGGCATCTGGGTGCCGTAGGCCTCGACGCGGACCGAGTCGAGAATCCCCACCGACACACGGCCCGTCCGGACCCCCGCCAACTCGTGCCGGACGTGCTCGACCTGCCCCTTCATGCCCGTGCGCGCTTCGGTCACCGCGCTCTTACCGTCTGTGATGTTCATGTCGGGATGCTCAACCCTCTCTGCCCACCGTGCAGACCACTCGTCAGGCGGTGACCACCGAGCCGACCGCTTCCCCCATCACCGCCCGGAGCACGTTTCCCGGTGTCGTCAGGTTGAAGACGACGATCGGGAGCTTGTTGTCCATGCACAGCGAGATCGCGGTCGCGTCCATCACGTTCAGCCGTCGCTCCAGCACCTCGAGGTGCGACAGCGAGTCGAGACGGGTGGCGCTGGGGTCGGTCATCGGGTCGGCGGTGAAGATCCCGTCCACCTTGGTCGCCTTCATGATGACGTCGGCTCGGATCTCCATGGCGCGAAGCGCCGCCGCGGTGTCCGTCGTGAAATAGGGGTGCCCGGTGCCGGCGGCGAACAGCACCACCCGCCCCTTCTCGAGGTGTCGGATCGCGCGCCGGCGGATAAACGTCTCCGCGACGGTGCGCATCTCGATGGCGGAGAGCACGCGGGTGTCGGCGCCGTGACGCTCCAGCGCGTCCGAGAGCGCGAGCGCGTTCATCACCGTCGCCAGCATCCCCATGTTGTCGGCGGTGGTGCGGTCCATCCCCTTCGCGCTGGCCGCCAGGCCCCGGAAGATGTTGCCGCCGCCGATCACGACCGCCAGCTCGACACCGAGCCGCCGGACCTCGGCAATCTCCCCCGCGATCTGGTCGGCCACCTCGGGGTCGATGCCATAGTCGCGACGCCCCATGAGCGCTTCGCCCGAGAGCTTGAGGAGGACGCGCTGATAAGCCGGAGTAGACATCGAGTGAGGGGATTATAGCGCAGAGTGAACGCACGACGCCTGGCTCGTCAGCGTGCGCGGGAGCGCGTGAGGCCGAGGTCAGTCCGCCGTCTCGCCGACCTTGAGACGAGCGAAGCGGACGATGGTGATGTTCTCGCCCAGCTTGGCGATTGCCGCGGTGACGAGATCCCCAATCGAGGTCTTCGGGTCCCGGATGGATGGCTGGTCCAGCAGCACGACCTGCTGGTAATAGCTGTTCACCTTGCCGTCGACGATCTTGTCGACGACCTGCGGCGGCTTGTTGGAGTCCTCGAACTGCGCGCGGAAGATCGCCTTTTCCCGTTCGAGGTCCTCGCGTGGGACCTGGTCCCGGGTCACATATCGCGGGTTGGCGGCCGCGATGTGCATCGCGATCTCTCGGGCCAAGTGCTGGAATTCGTCGGTGCGCGCCACGAAGTCGGACTCGCATCCAACCTCGACCAGCACGCCCACCTGGCTACCCATGTGGATGTAGTTCCCGACGAGGCCCTGGCTGGTGGTGCGTCCCGAGCGCTTCGCGGCACGCGCCTGTCCGCGTGTCCGCAGAATGGTCACGGCCTTGTCGAGGTCGCCATCGGCTTCAGCCAGCGCCACTTTGCAATCCATGAACCCGGCCCCGGTGTTGTCTCTGAGCTCCTTCACCTGTGTGGCGGTAATGGCCATGTCCAGTCTTCCTCAGTGTGACGACACGCGCGCCTGCGCGTGGCCCGTACCGTTAGGGTGCACCGGTACCGTTCGCCGGGCGGGGCAACCCGCCTGGACTGCCTGGGGCTTCCGGCGCAGTCGCACCTGCTGCCGGGCACTGTCGATCTTTTCCCGCATCGCGCCGTGCGCCACTGGCCGGGCGCGGCATGCGCATGACGCCGGCGACCGCCACGGATGGGCCACTGTTGCCGTGGAGGTGATACGCAACACGCACCGGCCAGGCCTGCCGGCAGCCGTCACTCGCCATACGCACGAAGGGTCACACGGAGGCCGGAGCCGGTTCAGGCTTCGCCGGCGCGGGCGCCGGTGCCGCGTTGGCGCTGCCGGCCGACGCGGCAGGAGGCGCGTTGTGCGCCGCATCGCGCAGTCCGCGACCGGCAATGGCGGCATCGGCGATTCGGGACAGGAACAACCTGAGCGACCGTAGGGCATCGTCGTTGCCCGGAATCACGAAGTCGACGTCATCCGGGTCGCAATTGGTGTCAACGATCCCGATCACCGGAATCTTCAGCTTCCGGGCCTCGTCGACCGCGATCTTCTCCATTTGGGTGTCGACGACGAACACCGCGTCCGGCAGCCGCGACATGTGGCGGATGCCGTCCAGGTTCTTGTGCAGCTTGTGCTTTTCTTTTTCTTTGCGCGCGATTTCCTTCTTGGAGAAGGTGTCGTACCGCCCGTCCTCGGCCATGGCCTCGAGATCGCGCAGACGCGCGATGCTGCGCTGGATCGTGACAAAGTTGGTCAGCAGGCCGCCCAGCCAGCGCTGATTCACGAAGTACATGCCGCAGCGCCTGGCCTCTTCGACGACGATGTCCTGGGCTTGGCGCTTGGTGCCGACAAACAGCACGGTCTTGCCGTTGGCGGCGAGGTCGCGGACGAACGCCTCGGCCTTGTCGAACAGCACGGCCGTTTTGGTGAGGTCAATGATGTAAATCCCGTTGCGGGCCCCGAAGATATACGGCTTCATCTTCGGGTTCCAGCGCCGTGTCTGGTGCCCGAAGTGCACACCGGCTTCGAGCAGATCCTTGATCGCGATCGACATCTTCCTCCATTTCCTCCGGGTGCACGCAGAATGCATCCAGGCAGCGCGGGTCCAGCTCTAGCGCTTGCTGAACTGGAAGCGCTTCCGGGCGCCGGCCAGTCCGTACTTCTTCCGTTCCTTCATCCGGGCGTCACGTCTGAGCATGCCGGCCTTCTTCAGCACCGGACGCAGATCCGGGTCGAACTGTATCAGCGCGCGGGCGATGCCGAGTCGCAGCGCATCGGCCTGGCCGGTCATGCCTCCACCCTTGGCGGTGGCCAGGATGTCGACCTTGTCGGACGCTTCTGCCACCTGCAGCGGTCCTCTGATGCGGGTCCGGAGCGCCTCGGACGGGAACCGCTGCTCGAGCGACGACCCCCGCAGGACGATCTCGCCGGCACCAGGCTTCAGGAACACGCGCGCGGTCGACGTCTTGCGCCGGCCAGTACCGTAGAAAGTCGTCGCCGCCACGTCAGGACACCTCGAAGGGGGTGGGTCGCTGGGCCGCATGCGGATGGTCGGGTCCGGCATACACCTTCAGCTTGCGGTACATCGCATTGCCCAGTTTGGTCTTTGGCAGCATTCCGCGCACCGCCTCTTCCATCATGCGCGTTGGAATCCGCTGCCGCAGGACTTTCGCGCGCTCCTCGCGGAGCCCGCCCATATACCCGCTGTGATAGCGGTAGAGCTTCTGCTCTTCTTTCGCACCGGTCAGTTTGGCGCGGGCGGCGTTCGTGATGATGACGAAATCGCCGGTATCGAGGAACGGTGCGTACTGTGGCTTGTGCTTGCCCTGCAGGAGTGTGGCCGCCACCGTCGCGATCCGCCCCAGCACACGCTCGCCAGCATCGATGACATGCCACCGATGTTCGACGGTCGTCGGCGTGGGAACATACGTGGACATCAATTCTCGAGCGGCCTCCATACCACAGACGCAATCGCTGATAATACGTGTAACTAGCCCTGCTGTCAAGGTTTACACTCGGTTCGCACACGACGCGTCAGCGAGGGGCGGACGGGCTGTTCGCGTCGGCCCGGGCCTGCCTGGCGCGCCGAGCACGCGCCGGGGCGCACGCGGGCCTGCCCGCCGTCGCCCTGGTGCTCATCCGCGCGGGCGCAGGCGAGTGGCGGCGCGGTGGGTCGCGACCGATACACGAGATGTGGGAAGACACCAGGTGTCCGGCTTGACGTGGCGTCGATGCGGGCGTAGCGTCAGTTCTAACACACACAGTGCATTGCGTAGACGAGCGAGGTAGCGATTGAGCGCCTTCTTCCGTCGGACGAAACCGCTGGTCGGGCTCGACATCGGGTCGAGTGCCGTGAAAGCGGTCGAGCTGCGCCAGACAGCCAGTGGGTACAAGGTGGTGGCCATCGGCAGCGAGCCGGTGCCACCCGAGAGCATCGTAGACGGCGCAATCATCGACGCCGGTGTGGTGGCGGGTGTCATCCGGCAGGTGCTCGAGAAGAACAACATCAAGGCGAAAGAGGTCGTCGCGTCGCTGTCCGGTAACGCCGTGATCGTGAAGAAGATCATGTTGCCGCTGATGGCCGAGACGGAGCTGGCCGAGTCGATCTACTGGGAGGCCGAGCAATACATCCCGTTCGACATCCAGGACGTGAACCTCGACTATCAGGTGCTCGAGGCCGGCGCGGAGGATGCGGACCAGGAGACGATGGCCGTGCTGCTCGTGGCGGCCAAGAAGGAGAAAATCGCCGACTACACGGGGGTGATCTCCCAGGCGGGCCGGATGCCGGTTGTCGTGGACGTGGACGCCTTCGCGTTGCAGAACGCCTATGAGGTCAACTACGGCATCGACATGGCCCGGGTGGTCGTGCTCGTCAACGCCGGGGCGAGCGCCATCAACATCAACATCATCGAAGGGGGGCAGTCGCTCTTCACGCGTGACATCTCTATTGGCGGCAACGCCTACACCGAAGCGCTGCAGAAGGAGTTGAACCTCAGCTTCGAGGATGCCGACCTGGTGAAGCGGGGGGTGCGCGTCGACGGCGCAAGCGTCGAGGACGCCGACCCGATCATCCGAACCGTCACCGAGAACCTGTTGCTGGAAATCGAGAAAACCTTCGATTTCTTCAAGTCGACGGCGGCCTCCGACCGCATCGATCAATTGGTCGTCACCGGCGGTGCCGCCGGTATCGACGGTTTCACCCAGGCGTTCGAGGCCAAGTTCGACCTGCCGGTCTCGGCGTTCGATCCGTTCCGGCAGGTGGTGTTCGACACCAGGAAATTCAGCGAGGAGCTCCGGGCGGAGCTGGTCCCGACCACCGCGGTCGCCGTCGGCCTCGCCCTGCGTCGGGTGGACGACCGATGATTCGCATCAACCTGATGGCGGTCGAGCGCGGCCGCACCAAACCTCGGATCGGCATCGAGCCAGCGCAGCAGATCACCCTGGCCTGTGGCGCGATCTTCGTCGGGGTCGTCGCCATCGTGGTCTGGCAGTTGCTCGCGGTGCGGGGAGAGCGTGTCCGGCTCGACGACCAGATTCGTGTGGTGGACGAGCAGCTGGCCATGATGTCCGACGTCGTGGGGCGTCGCAACGAGTTCGAGACGCGGAGCGCCGAGTTGGCCCGGCGGGTCGCGTTGATCGAGAGTTTGCGCGAAGGGCAGGGCGGGCCGGTGCGGATGCTCGACCAGATCAGCCGGTCGCTGCCGGACGGGGTGTGGCTGACGGAGTTGCGCCAGGAGGGCGCCGATATCACCATTGAAGGGCGGGCGACCAGTCTGACCATGCTGTCCGATCTGGTCGTCGCCCTGGAGGCGTCCGGGTACTTTGCGCTGCCGGTGACCATCGTCGACAGCCAGCTCGAGTCGGAGGCGGCCGGCGAGGTGGTCCGTTTCGAGCTGCGGGCCAGCTTCATGCTGCCGTCGTCCTGACGGCGGGTTCGTGGGGACCGCCCGCCAGGCATGCCCGCAGCCCGGAGGCTGACGTCTGACGCCCGAGGAACCGGCGAGGGTTTTCATTTGCTGGCTAAAGACCCGTCTCGTCCTGACCGATAGCCCGGAGGCAGACTATGGAGCTCGGTCTCAACAAGTTGCCGTGGTATGGACAGATAGGGGCGTTCCTGCTGATCGCCATCATCGGGCTCGGCGCGTTCTGGTTCTACTACCTCGGCCCGCAAGATGAGGCGCTCGCGGAGACACAGGCCGAGCTGGAGCAAAAGCGGGCCGAATTGGCGCAGGCCGAACTGGACAACATCGAGTTGGAGGAGTTCCGCATTGAGGTGGACGACCTGAACACCCGGCTGGAGGCGCTCAGCGCCGTGTTGCCGGAACAGGAGGAGGTTGCAGGGCTGCTGCGACAACTGCAGACCTTCGCGGTCCAGTCGAACCTGACGATCCGGGCCTTTCAACCACAGGCGGCGGTGACCCAGGAAATGCACTCTGAGTGGCCGTATCGCCTGCAGCTCGATGGCACCTATCACAACCTGGGCATGTTCTTCGACCGGATCGGCAAGTTCCCACGGATTATCAACATCAGCGACGTGGTCATCCGGGCGAAGGAGCCACCGGAGCTCAACCTCACGATCACGGCGGAATGCACGGCGACGACGTTCGTCCTGCTCGAGGCGCCGGAGCCGGAGCCGGCGCCGGAGGCGGAGCCCGCACCGACGGATTGAGGACACGACGCGCATGCAAGCTGTGAGACCAGGGGGGGGAGTGGTGCTGGCGCTGGCAATCGGTGTCGCCGGGCTGCCTGCGCGTCCTGCACCCCAGCCGCCGGCCGCGCCCGAGCCGGCCCCCGAGGTCACCGAGACGGTCGACCCGCCGGAGCTCTATTCCTACGACTCCCAGGGACGTCGCGACCCGTTCGTGAGCCTGCTGGCCCGGGGGACCGACCTGCCCTCCGACCGGGATCGCCCGGACGGTCTAGTGGGGTTGACTATCAACGAGGTGGCGCTCCGGGGCGTGGTGCTCAGTGGCGGTGTCTATCTCGCGGTCTTGGAAGCGCCGGACAACAAGACCTACATCGTGCGCGCCGACGACCGGTTGTTCGACGGCTCGGTGCGGGAGATCACGGCGGACGGCATCGTGTTCCTGCAGGAAGTCAACGACCCGCTGTCGCTCGTCACCGAGCGCGAGGTCCGCAAGGGTCTCCGGGACGCCGAGGAGGGCAGATGAGCCGCTGGCGCTCGTTCGTGGTCGGTCTCGCACTGGTCGCCCACGCCGCCGTGCTCGCCGCCGAGCGGCCGGCCAGCGTCCGCCTGGTCGAGGTGACGTCGGAGTCGACGGAGAGTAGTCAGTCCGTGCTCATCACCGCGAGCGCGCCGGCGTCGTATACGACGCGTCAGCCGGACCCGTTGACGGTGCTGATCACGCTCCGGGACGTGGCGGCCGGCGACGTCGCCACGAGGCTGCGTCTTGGACCAGACGACCCGGTCACGGCGGTCGAGGTGCGGGATGCCGTGGACGACGACGGCAATCCGGTGACCGAGGTCCGCATCGGGTTGCGCGAGCCGACGGTCTACGAGGTGCGGTCGCGGCGGCAGACGATCCAGGTCCGGTTTGCCCGACGCGTCGCGTCCACGCCGACACCGGCGCCCGAGGATGACGCCGCACCGCCACCACTGGTCGGGCGTGGCCGGCCGGCCACCGCCCTCCTGTCGGTCGGGGTCGAGGTCGAGCCGGACGCCATCAGCGTGACGTTGTACGGCAACGGCGCATTGTCGCCAGGCGCGATCCACGAGACCGAGGATCTGCCGCCGCGTCTGGTCATCGATTTCCCGCACCTGGCCGCCGAGGCGGCGTCCCTCACCCCCATCGAGATCGACCCGGTGAAGCAGGTGCGTGTGGCAGCGAGCACGCCCGAGCTCACCACTGTCGTGCTCGATCTGGTGCGTCCCGCCGTGTATCACGTCGAGCACCTGGAGGGAAACGATCGGGTACTCCGGGTGGTGTTCCCGCGGGACCCTGCGCTCGACCCGGTCGCGGGTATCGGTGGAGACCCGGCGTCGGAGACGGTCACGGCGTGGGAGGTCGAGGCCGCAATCCCGGAGCTGATCGCTGCGGAGCCACCCCTGAGGGGTGAAGGATCGAACACGGCGGTCGCGGCGGGCGGACTCGATGCTGAGCGTGTGGCCCGGATCGAGGCGATGGCCGAGCGGCGTGATCGCGGGGATGCGTTGGGTGCCGCGCCGCCTGCATCGCCGACCGCCGAGGTCGCACTCTTCAACGTCACCGCGCTCGTACCACTCCCCCAGGTGCCGGGGCCGATCGCGCTACGGGTCGACGGTCGCCCGTTGCAGGATCCGGATCTGGCGGATGTACCGCGTCGCCCGGTCTCGGAGGGGCGTGAACTCGCCCAGCGTGACGGTACGAGCGCCGCGCTCGAGCCAGCGGCAGTCGAGGCGTCGGCAATCGTCGTGGAGCCGGCGGCCGGCGTGACACCGGTGGCGTTGGAGCCGGTGGGGGTGCCCGAGACGCCGTCGGGGGTCGACGACA